>JAJYZF010000025.1 GCA_021800165.1 Planctomycetota bacterium
CGTCTCCATCTGGAATGTGGATCGGAACAATCGAAGCAAGAAGATCGACTGGCAGTTCAAAACGCCCGACGCACGCATCAAACTACGCCGGCTTTACCCTCAGATTCAAATGGAGTGAACCACTAGCCGCACACATTATGATCGGCTGCGACCCACGCAGCAGAATGTCCAGGCACTCACGCTCCATCGGCGAATGAAAGCCACCGATGAGAGCAGCGCCCGCATTGCGCAACTCCCGCATGGCGTCAAAAGTTTGGATCACGATGCTGCCGGGACACCGGATTGAGCAGACCAGGGCGATGGAGCGGTGCTCGAGTCTGACCGGGTTACCGATGGAAAAGATACGCCTCGGTAATCCCTTGCCGAGGCACTGTTGCGAGGTATCAGCGTAAGCTGGGACCGCGAGCTGGCATGGTGCAAGGTTCATTTCGATTCCTCCACCACGGCCTTAGCGGTAATTTGCTGCCACAGCGACCCTTCCTTGAGTCTTTCCGTGAGTAACTGCACCCATCCGTCGGTGTACCCCCAGTCTTTGTGGCGCTTGTCGTAGATACAGTACTTTGGGTCGGTTTGCTCCGGGTGTAGGCTCTTCCCGTCGGGGCGCACCTTGAAGTGCTGCCAGCACCGCGTGTGCAGCGAAAGATTAAATTTATCGACTTCCTTGCCACCTTTTGTAATTTTCGGATTTCCCAATTCCTCCTGAACTCTTGCCACCACTTCTCCCGCCCGTATGGTATCGCTATTGGCAACTGGGACCTGCTTGTACTTCACCGCGACAAAGAGAGGCTCAAGGCCCTCCTTCTGATCCTCGGTCAACTTCTCGTAATGAAAAAATTGAATTGGCAAGGCGTCCTTGCTCTCATTGTTTGTTACCTGTATTAGGAAGGCTTTGAAGGCATATTGGCCACTTTGGAGAGCGCCTGCGGAGATTGAGGAGCGATATTGCTGGATGAAGTCGGCGGTGGCTTTGGCCGATCGATTTTGTTTTACAGCATCGGCAAGGTTCGAGGCAGACGGATACATCTGTAAGGCGAAAGAAAGGGATTCGCGGAGGCAGTATCTGGCCCCAAACACGCTCCCGACAAGTGAGTCAAAGTTCAACAACATAGCCTGGCATTCGCCAAATATCGTAGGATCGATCTCTGGCAATGAACGGTGCTCAATTTTGTTTCGTAATTGAATAAAAAACTCGAGATTCTTGCGGACGGGATTGCCAGCGTCGTTTTTGTAGTATTGTTTCAGGCACTCGCCAAGCTCCCAGTGCCTGTAATCGCCGTCAATCTTCTGATACCGACCCTTCGGATGTTGCTCATCCGTGCGGTAGTAGGGCTTCTCGCCGCGATGGAAGAAAATGGCGTGGAATAATGCGGTCCACGCAATTACCATTAGCGTGACATAGCCACCGGATTTGAAGGCCACTGCGGGCTTGTTGTACACTTCAACCGCTAGCAGGGCCGAATCGCGCGCCTTTTGAATGGCGTCTTTTACTGCTCGAGGAAGCCTTTTCATTCCTCACCCTCATCTTCACTTTCCGCCCCCATCCGATACTTGATGGCGTAATTGACAATGAAATCCAGTCCCTCCGGCGTGGAGCCGTAATGTTCTGCGAGCAGGCCGTCGATTTCATCGATGATGGGCGTGCTCAGTTTCGGGTAGAACGAGCCGAATTCCACAACCACGTCATTGCTCACCCGTCTATAGATTTTACGGTGCTTCCGGTAGCCACCCATCAAATTCCTGCCCAGGCCAAGGAATTGCCCCATTCTTTCGCCGAAAGAGCCGGCCCCAAAACATCGCCGGTGATGGTACCTTTACCGCGGAGAAAATGAAGAATCCCATCGTCTTCCGGCCCGATCGGAACAAGTTTCGCAACGGCCTTGCCGCGTTTGGTGACAACCACCGTTTCCCGCCGCGTTTGCACGGTATCCATCACCGCAAGGCATTGCGCCTTGAACACACCCGCCGAAATCGTCTTCATCGCAATCTCCTTTGACCATGGTCATTGTATCATGGTCCCATTCCGCGGACAAATCGCCATTGGCGGTGCGGCCGGCAATTGTGGCATTCAGATCGGAGCGGAGCGTACCTTCAGAACGGCCATTGATATTCCTGGGCAAGGGCCTGTTTTGAACTGGCGGCAGGTGATGACGTCCACGCTGCCCAACCATATCCACCCTTGGAAAGCAGCGAACGTTTAGTACTCGATTGGCTACCTAAATGAGGGTGACGAACCCCCCCCAGGCGATCCGGCGTGTGCGCCCACCCCATTCATGGAGTTCCAAGCTTGGGCCGTTAGATGGCTGTATTGAAGCACCTGTTTGCACACACCCAGCCGCGCAAAATGGAAAAAGTGACACAATAGCATCTTACCAGCGACACCAACCTTGTGGATCGGAATTTTATTCGCCTCTACCGCCAACGATTCCGGAAAAAGCCCCGTATCCTGAACCAGGCTGTCCCAAGCCACTTGGCCCCCGCAGACAATTATATGAGGATCGAGCAACTCGATCTGTTTCCGCAGCAGAACCGCGTAGTGCCGGGACAACTCACGTATCTTTTTATCATCTGAACGTGGTGTGCCCGAGAACTTATTTATATTCACAAGTGCCACCCCCTGAGCAGCCTCCTTAAGAATTTGCGAATCCCGGAAAGCACACCAAATCCGGCCTTCGTCAACAATTTCGCCATCGTTGATCTGGCGAAGAACCGCCCACGCAAAGGCAGCCTGCTTGCAGGTCGTCCTGATCCGGTTTCCCGTCCAGCCCACGAATTCGGCACCAAAATATTCCACTCCTGCCCCTTGATATCCGTATGTCTCCTTGTAATAAAAGAGAATGCGGACCTTCGCGTCGCGCCAACGGCTCCAGCAGGCAGCACCATCCATCATCGGTTGCCCACCGTGGGCCGGGTTGCGACCGGCAATTTTTTTCGCCAGCTCCTCATAGCCGCAGGGCGGCCCTTCGCAGGAACCACATTTGATGGTTTTAAGCCCAAAGCAGCCTTGGCCCGTGTTCATACAATATATTCCAATATCCGTTCCGTGGCCTTTCGCCCAATCGGACGCACCGTAGGCCCCAACACCGGTAATTCTACCGCCGCCGTTTAAGAATGAATACAATGCAAGATACCAGGACACAAAGGCAAGAATAGTGCAAGGGCGTCGGGCCACGTTGCAGCAAGGCTGGTACAACCGGGCGGAGGAAAAAGGCGGCAACACCGCCGCTACGTCCAGCGGGTGGGGGCAAATGGCTGGAAGGCTGGTTGGTGCTTGACTCGCCCACCATCGGTAATTAACCTAATTGAATCTGTGTTGTTGGGCTGGCGGCTATTTCGCCCGCAGCGTATCTTACCGACGCGGGGTAGCTGCTCCTTCCGAGGGTATCCTATGGCTGTTACAGCTCCGCTCCATATTCATAAACCATCGGTTCGATGGGGCCTGCAAGCGTTGGCTCTGGCTGTGGCCGTGTTGCCCGTAGCGTTAGCGGCAATGCAGGCCGGTGCGGCCACTGCCCCCACGGCGAGCGCAGTTGCGCCACGAACACATGCTCAAAATATCGCCATGCTAGGTGTTCTAAAGCAGGTTTTAGCGGCCGACATGCGCCTATCCCGCACCAGCAGCCGCGCGCAATTGCGCCGTTACATTTATGCCCTTAATTACGTGGATGTTTCCGGTTGCCCGGCGGAGTTCCAATCCGACTGGGCTAACTACCTCAAAACTTGCGAGAAACTGGATCGTGCCACGCGCATGGCGCATTGGGATCCGCGGCTGGCTTTGGGATTGGCAAAGAATGTCTCCTTTGGCTCAACCACCAGTGCGACCACCGGCACATTGACCCAGAACCACCAATCAACCATTACCAAAAGCGGTTGGCATGTTAGTGCCAGTTTCTGGAGCCTCGGCGGTGGCTATTCGCACCGCACTCGAAACAGGACGAGCAGCACCACGAGCAGCGAATCCTCCGGTGGTACCGCCGTTTCCAACAATAGCGGCGTTACCGTAACCATCGCGCCGCAGGGGAACCGTTGGGTTAATGCCCTCAATGCGGCACGGGACGACCGCAAGTTTGCATTGGCCAGGCAGTGCGCCTGTGCCATGGAGGCCTGTTCCGCTGACTCGCGTGCTTTGTACCTGCGGGCCCTGATGCTCAACTACCAGCTATGTACGGTTGAGAGGCAGTTCGGGGTAGCCTTCCAGTCAGCCCGCAAGGCGGCAAGGCTCGGCGACAAAAACGCGATGGTTTGCCTCGCAAAGCTCTACTGCCATGGGGTTGGGACAGAAAGGGATTACACCAAGGCGATGGAATGGGACCGCAAAGCTGCGGTGGCAGGCAATGGGTCGGCGATGGCCGACATCGGCTCGCTTTACGCATCCGGTCAAGGCGTACCGAAGGACTATTCCAAGGCGATGCTGTGGTACCGCAAGGCAGCGGCGGCAGGTAACGGGACGGCGACGGTCGGAATCGGCGCTCTCTACCAATTAGGCCTTGGCGTACCCCAAGACTACACCAAAGCGATGAAATGGTTCCGCAAGGGAGCGGCGGCAGGGAGCGGGAGGGCGATGTTCGGCATCGGCTTACTTTACGCATCCGGTCAAGGCGTACCGAAGGACTATTCCAAAGCGATGGAGTGGTGGCGGAAAGGAGCGGCGGCAGGGACTGGGTGGGCGATGAACATGATCGGCCGGCTCTACCAAGACGGCCAAGGCGTCCCCCAAGACTACACCAAGGCGATGAAATGGTTCCGCAAGGGAGCGGCGACAGGCAGCGGGGATGCGATGAACACCATCGGCAATCTGTATTACAGCGGGCAGGGCGTACCTCAGGATTACACCAAAGCGATGCTTTGGTATCGCAAGGCAGCGGCGGCAGGTAACGGGCGGGCGATGAACATGATCGGCCTTCTCTACCAGCAAGGCTGGGGCATAGCACAAGACTACACCAAAGCGATGCTGTGGTTCCGCAAAGCTGCGGCGGCAGGCGACGGGCTGGCGATGTACGACATCGGCTATCTCTACGAGTACGGCCCAGGCGTACCCCAAGACTACGCCAAGGCGATGGAATGGTATCGCAAGGCAGCGGCGGCAGGGAGTGGGGAGGCGATGATTAACATCGGCATGCTCTACCAACAAGGCCATGGCGTAGCACAGGATTACACCAAGGCGATGAAATGGTACCGCAAGGGTGCGGCGGCAGGCGACGGGCTGGCGATGGTGATGATCGGCGTGCTCTACGGCAAAGGCCATGGCGTACCCCAGAATTACACCAAGGCGATGAAATGGTATCGTAAAGCTGCGGCGGCAGGGAATGGGACGGCGATGTACGACATCGGCAAGCTCTACGGAAACGGCCAAGGTGTGCAGCAGAGCTACGCCAAAGAAATGGAATGGGACCGCAAAGCTGCGACGGCAGGGAGTGGGCTGGCGATGGCTGACATCGGCGTGCTCCACCAAAAAGGTCAAGGCGTACCCCAAGACGACGCCAAGGCGATAAAGTGGTTCAAACGGGCGGAGGCTCATGGTGGCTATGCGGCAGCCTTGGCCCGGAAATGGATCAAGTACATACGTGCAGCGGAATCCAACGGGCAGTGACGCCCCCTCCAATAGCTAAAAAAAAGTGATGGTGCCGCTGCGGCACTATCACTTTTTCTCAAGCCCCGGCACCGGTGGTCGGCCAGAGGCGAATTCTTTTCCTTGCCCTCGCGCAAAGAACTTGAGAAACTCACCCGCCCCCGTTAAGGCACGGATGCCGAAATCCCGACGTGACAGGAGTCACCAATCGGGAACTCCCGTCTCGCGGGCCGCAGCCCGCGCCCTCCGTCTCCCTTGAGCTCTATTGCTCCCCTTTCACCTTTCTCGCACATCGCCCCCCGTCCGTTCTTCGCGCCTTCGTCGCTTCGTGCTTAACCCGTCTCGCGCAGCGCCCCATCCTCCGCGGTCCTCTGCGTCCCCTGCGGTAAAAAATCGTCGTCGTTTAATCTGTGTAATCTGTGCAATCTGTGGATCACCGCGTCGTCACTTCGTGCCTTCGCGCCTTCGTGTTTAACCCGTCTCCCCCCCTGCGGCCGCAGCCCGCGCCATTACCCTCCCCCATACCCCGCCTATCACCCATCAGCGGAACTCCCGATGGAAGGCGAAACTGCCCAGCGCAGCCGAGCCTCGTTCCGCCTGACCGCAGGCCCCCAAACCGCCCGCGATCACTGACAATTAAATACGTACCCCGCCGCGTGGTCCCCTCGAAGCCACAGGCCAGGCACCAAACCAAAATAAGGAATTCGACCCATGCCCATGCTGCGCCTGCAACAAGCACAAAACCGACCTTTAACCCGGAAAATTAAAAATGTTTGGCCACTTTGGCCATCTTGGCCATCTTACCCCCAAACCCCAACAAAACCGCCCATTTTTCAACCTGTCCAAGACGGCCAACCCCCCAAAACCTTGGCCACCTTGGCCATCTTGCCCCTCCCCGCGCCCCCGCTCTGCGGTCCTCTGCGTCCGAAGTTTATCCCGATGTCTGTCGGGACGGTAAAAAGTCGTCGTCATGCTCCCAACTCCTAACTCCTAACTCCTAACTCCCGTCGCGGCATGGATGCCGAAATCCCGATGTGGCAGGAGCCAAGCATCGGGACCTCCCGTCTCGCGGGCCGCCGCCCTCACCGTCACTTAATCTGTGAAAATCCGTGTAAGGCGTTTATCCCGAAGTCCATCGGGATGGATCCCCTCGTCCGTGCTCGGTGAACCTTCGTGTCCTTTGTGGTAAATAACCCGTCGCCGGTCGCCGCAGCGACAGCTCTTTCCCGCGCAGCGTGCCGGTTTACTCCCGTCTCCCGACTCCCGTCTCGCGGGCCGCAGCCCGCGCCAATCCCTGTCTCCTAACTCCTAACTCCCATCGCGGCACGGATGCCGAAATCCTCGATGTGGCAGGAGCCAAGCATCGGGACCTCCCAACTCCTAACTCCTCGTAAAAAAAACTTGTTGATCTTGTTCATCTTGATAATCTTACCCAACGCTGTCCGGGTGAAGGATTTTGAGAAATCACGGAGTGTGTCCAAAAATCTGTGCGCTGTGGGATTCCGGCGCAGATAAACCCATCGCGGCGGGAGCCAAAAGGGCCAGCCGGAAAGTTTGAAGTTATTTTTGCCCGGTCCCTTAAGCTCAAAGAAAAAGTGATTTGTCAGCGCTGGGCTACACCAGCAACGCAAATGTCGCCACGCCCTGGGCCGCTATTTTTCCACCGACCATGGCCAGGAGTTGGCATTTCAACAAGGTTTGCCAGTGCCGCAATACACTTATCCGCAATTCTAAGGTGTCACCGGTCTGCACAGGCTCTAGAAACGACAGGTGGTCAATGGCTACCAGGCGGCCGGCGGGAACGGGTGCGTGGGCCTGGCGCGCCGCCAATCCGGCCTGGCACGCGGCGGCCTGAGCCAATACCTCAAGGAGCACCGCTGGCGGCAACCTCTTCGCCCGCACCAGGGTGTTAAGCACCGGGTTATCATCTGGAATGGTCCAGCGTGCGGCGATAGATCCATCTTCTTGCGGCTCCGCCTGATCCAACCAGTGCATCGGAGGCCGATGTGGAATGAAATAAGCTAGATTTTCCATGGAATTCCGCCGAATCTGCCGCCTACCCCATCCATTATAAACCTGGTACCGCACGATTCCATCATGGATGGCCAATATCGGCGAGGCGCGCTGCGGCCGTGCCGCCCTGCGGGCCGGCGAGCACGGTGCTTCGGCAGGTTCAGGTCTTGCCGCGGCCAATGGGCGGCAAGGGGCGGAAAGCCGCGGTTGCTCTCGGCTCGGCCCTGCAAGAATAGCTGGCCTCGCCCATCCTTATGACCTTGAAAATTTACGTGGAAACGATTGAACTCTTGTGGTCATCTGTTGCCGCAGTGCTTGCATCTGCCTCAAGGGCTGCTGCGATTAAGCCGTGGGTTTGCCGCTTCAAAACCAGATGGGCTTTGGGCGCTGCCGGATCGGCATAGAGAATTCCCAGTGGCCGCACGGAAATTGGGACGTCGATAATAGCCACGTATCCAGGGGTCATGCAGCGGCCACTGCCGCGGATAGCCACCGGCACAATGGGCACGCCGGTTTGCACGGCCAGGAGAAACGCTCCGTCATGAAATCGGCCCAACCGTCCGCTGCGCGAGCGAGTTCCTTCCGGAAACACGTACAGCCCCACCCCTTGCCGGATACTTTCCGCCGCCTGCTCGAGCACATTGGGATCATCGACATGCAAATGGCCGCACAGCCGCATCAGCCAGCCCAGCAGCGGCTTTTGAAACGGCCAATCTTTGGCCCAGCACCGGGCATCGGGAGAGAGTTGAAAGAGTAGAAGAATGTCGATGGCGGACTGATGATTAGCGACCAAGATACAGGGTTCCGGAATAGCTTGACCGGGCAGATTCTCAATGACCATTCGCGCGCCGCAGAAGCCGCGCATGGCATGGCGATAAAAGGCCCGGGTCCAGCGGCGGGCCAAACGGCGCTGCGGATCCCAGGTCGCCCCGGCCAGCCATAGCAGCGGTCCGAGCACCACCGCCAGAACAAACAAATACAGACCAAACCAGGTGTACACCAAGGCTGTCCGCCAGCGGATGCGCCACGTTAACCGGGCGTGCCGCCGATCCATGGGAATTGTATCTGCCGAGGGCATGATCCGAGCCTTTTCCCAACGCACGGTTGTTGCGTTTTGATTATCCGGTATAACAACCCCGCACCACCCTTGGCCCACGGACATATTTGTCCGGTGCCGCTGGTGCCTTGCCGCGAGGAACCTTGTGGACTTCGGCGGCCACCGCGGGACCGAACACTTAAAGTCCATGCACAAATGTGCTAAATTCAGATAATACCGTGCGGGTCGTGCCCCAACAACACCGCGGAAATGCGACCGCTGATTGGCGGGGCGGGCCGGTATTTTTAGGATGCCAAGGTTATGCCCCACCCGGACCATGCCATGGAAATCGTCTCCAGCGCCGCAATTACGCCGGAGTTTCAAACCATCCAAGCTTTGTGGACCGCGTGGTGTACAGGATCCCGGCCGGAAGCGATGGGCGTGGAGTCACGCAACTCTATGGATTGGCATGGTTTGGTGACCGAGGCCCTGCACCCGATTCTAACTCATGTGCGCGATGCGTCGCACTGCGGCGTGATATTGGCCACGGCCAAGGGAAATATCGCGGAAATTGAGGCGTGGATGGCGGCATTGCGGCAGGGGAGCAGGGTTGATCCGGTGCCGGAATTAATGTCCGATTCCCTCCAAGCGGTGACGCATCAGTTTGGTTTCGGCGGGCCGTGTTATGTTGTATCCACTGCCTGCACATCCGGTTTAACGGCTCTGATAGAGGCCGGCGAACTTCTGGCTGGCGGTGTGGTTTCGGAGGTCGTGGTGGTAGCGGCGGAAACAATCACCGATTTTACCCACAGCGGCTTTCAGGCGCTGAAGGCTTTAACCAAGACCACCTGTCGCCCTTTTGATAAAAGCCGGGACGGCTTGGCACTCGGCTCGGCGGCGGCGGCGTGCCTGCTTCGGCGAATCGAACCATGGCCGCGCTCCGAGGGTACCGTGTCATTGGTGGGCTGGGGCATGGCTGCGGATGCCGTGCATCGGACCGCGCCGGATCGGACGGCGGGTGGACTCATCCGGGCCATCCGCAGCGCACTGGCCATGGCGGGCCTTGGTCCAGAGGCCATTGATGTGGTGGCTGTTCATGGCACCGGCACACGCTATAACGACCAGATGGAAGCCACCGCCCTACGCGCGCTGTTTTCCCATCAGCCGGCGATCACCGGCATAAAAGGGCTCATCGGCCATACCTTGGGGGCGGCGGGCTTGATTGAGACTCTCCTGGCGGGGCGCTGCCTGATTACCGGCCTGGTGCCCCCGATGGTTGGGCTGCAACAATCTGAATATCCGGATTTAAATTTGGTTATCCAATCCGGACCTGTCCGGCCCTTAAAATATCTGCTTAAAACCGCCAGTGGATTTGGCGGATTAAATGCGGCGGTGATTTTATCGCAGACGGTGCCGGCATGAATACCCCAGCATATTTGTACGCCTGGATATCGCTGGATACCGACCGTACTCCGCTGGTGTTGGGCTGGGGCGGCGGCACGTGGCAGGGGGTGCAGCGCCCCACGACCAAGGCGGCCAACCTGGCCTGCGATGCGGCGCAGGCTTTGCTGTCCGGCATAACGGCAGGTTATCGGGACGGCGGCGGAGTGTTTATCGGCAGCACGACCGGATCCCTGCACGACGATCTGGTGTTTGATGAATCGCGCGTGATGGATGGCGGGCAATATCCCAGCCCCAATGCGTTCCGCCGCACCTTGCCCAGTACCATTGCCACCGAAATCACCATGGATCTGGGGTTGCACGGGCCGGTGATCGTGTACGCGGCTGGTGCGGCTTCGGCGGCGGTGGCGTGCGTGCGTGGCATAGACTATCTGCGGCGGGGTATAGTACCCATGGCGATTGTGGGCGGCTTTGAAATCTGGACTGGCGGTGATCATGGAGCTATGGCCAAAGCGCAGGTGCCGGAGGGCACGGAGGCCATTATCCCGCGGCCAACCTCCGCCGAACGTTGTCAGATCGTATTGGCCCTGATTGGATCGGCGGAAATCCCCGGTCATCGGCGGCCGCTGGGTCAATTTGCGCAAGCCAACCTGGGAGGCTCGGATATTCATCTGCCGGGACAAACGGATCGCAGCTTAAATCTGTTGGTAGACTTATTGGTCGCGGGTCAAGGGCGGATGGAGGTGGATGGGGCGGTAGGGATCAAGGTGGTGTTGGAACTGCAACGGCGGTAATTGGGGCCGGCCCCGCTTTTCCCTGGTTCGGGAGCTTTTGGATCGCCTGTGGGCTGCGCTGTGCCAACCGCCATGTTCAAGCGTTATGATACTAAGCGAGTTTGGTGGTTTGGTTGAAGGTTATTTGGAAAATGGTGGGTTTTATAAAGGTTAGAGCGATAACGCTGATGGCGGTTGTGGCGTTTTTGGTTCCGGTGGGTGCCGTGGTGCAGGGTGCGCACCTGGTGGCTGGGCCGATGGTGGGCAGCCTGACGGCACATGCGGCGCGGCTTTGGTTTGAAATCAACCACAGTGACCGTGTGAAAGTGCAATGTTTTGATGCCAATACCGGTCAACTGCAAAGCGCTTATGGCTTCACAGTGGTAGGGCCGCCGCCGTTTGTCGCCGACCTGAATCTGGCCAATCTGCGCAGCGACCATGACTACCGGATCAAGGTTGATCTGGGCGGTGTGCCGGTGCGTTTGCCCGGCCCTCCACTGGTGATCCACACGGCTCCGGCACGGGGTTCCGGCAGCCCGATAACGCTGGCCTTTGGTTCCTGTGCCGATACCGCCGAATATGGCAGCCCCCGGATATGGAAGAGCATTGCCGCTACGCAGCCGCTGGCATTTATTTTTGTCGGCAACGCCTTTTATCTGCCCCGCCACCTGAAAGAGTTTCCTTATACTTACGTCCATGCCGAAAGATTTTTGATGGGGCACTATTTGAAGGCCCGGCAATTTGCGGGTTTCCAGCGGCTGTTACGTATCGCGGCTGTCTATGCCACCTGGGATGACCGCGACTTTGGCACCCCGCACAGCAACCGCACTTTTGTCTTTAGCCAACAATCTTTGCAGGCTTTTGAAACCTACTGGCCCAACCCGGGTTACGGGATAGCCCACGCCCCCGGTACGTTCTGCCATTTTCGGCTCGGCGATGTGGCGGTGTTCTTGCTGGATGATCGCACTTTTCGCGACCCGACCAAGGCTCCGCACCCGCGCACCATGTTGGGTTGGCGGCAACTGGCGTGGCTGAAAAGTCGGTTGCTGCGCAGCCGGGCCACCTTCAAACTCATCGTCGATGGAGACCCGGTGCTTTCGGATTATCCGGGCCATGAGTCGTGGGGCCGTTTTCATCATGAACGGGCGGGGTTTTTTGATTGGCTCTTCGGCCATGATGTTACCGGCGTTGTGTTTCTCAGCGGGCATCGCCGTTTCGGCGAGCTAAGTGTTCGCCCGGCCAATGCTCAGGGATTAGATCAATACCCGCTTTACGATCTGACCAGTTCTTCTCTGGCGGCCAGGCCCGTGCGGCGGGCAAAAGCCTCGGCGTGGATTAACCCGCGGCGCGCGGGGTTGCCGATTTTTGGGCATAATTTTGGACTCATTCGCGTGGGTGGGCCACTGGGCAATCGCCATATCATTCTGGAACTTAAAAATTCGCGTGGCGCTACCCTGCTCTCGCAAACCATTTTGGCCAGGCAGCTTACCGGTGGGTAGTCCTTGGCCGGTTACTGTTCCCACATATACAAAAATTGCGGATGGAGCATAGCGGCCATTTCCGCCGAACCCAACTGAATGTTCACCAGATTCAGGTTGCCCAGAGGCTTGATCGGCTGGGCCTTGGCGTAAATGGATCCGCTGCCGTGCGCCGCTCGCGAGTAAATCACCACACTGGCGTGATGAATGTGCGCCATCCGTTTGGCCAGAGCAATGGCGTCTTGCAAGGTTCCCACCGAATTGATCAGGTGGTAGTGGGCGGCGCGTTGTCCGGTCAAGGGACGGCCGTCCGTAAGCCGCGGCCAATCGGCCGGCGCCACCAACGGATGTGTCTTTTCCACCACGCCTCTGAAGCGGGCATAAAACTGACGGACAAAACCCTGGATAATACGGGCTTGCGAGGGGGTCATCTTGGAAAATGGCGATCCGGTTTCCTTGTTGGGGCCGCTGACAAATGCCGGAGCGGAAATGCCCAGATATTCCAGCGATCGGTGAAAGTTAAAGAGTTGCACAATCACCCCGATCGAGCCGGTAATGGTGGTGGGGTAGGCCATCTGATAATCGGCTGCGCAGGAAACGTAATAGCCGCCGCTGGCGCATACATCCATCATGGAGGCGATGACGGGCAGGTGTGTTTTCCGTCGGAAGGAGAGAATATCATGGTACATCATGGCACTGGCCGTCACCGTACCGCCGGGGGTGTTGAGGCGCAAAATTACAGCCTTGACCCGCGGATCATGGGCAATCTCATCCAGGGTCTGTTTTAGATCACTGACCGGGTTGTGGCCGGAAGTCAGCAGTCCGCCGCGCGAATCCATCAGCATGCCGCTGATATTGACAATGGCCACACGATTGTTGTTAAACCAGGCGGTGGTGGTGTGTATGCAATGCGGCGTGATTTTCTGGTGGGTTGGCACCAGGTTGATTTGCACCGTGCGATTAGAGCATCCGCCCAGCAGAATCAACAGCATCAGGAAAATACCGCCGCCCACCGGCAGCCACGGTGAAAATTTGTCTCCGGCTCGTGCTCGATTCATTCAGTCAACTCCAATCGGCGGGTGATGATCAGCCCTATTTTTTTCGCGGCATCGGCGGTTTACTTGCGCTCCACAATTTGCATCAGATTGCCTTCACAATCCACAAATGAAATCAGTCGTCCGCCACCGACCGCCTGTACGGCCGAGCCGATAAATCCCGCCCCTTCGGAAACCAGATGGGCATACGCGGCATCAAAATCGCGGACCACCCAGGCTACGTGGCTGATGCCGGCATCGTGACTTTCACGCGGTCGTCGCACATGGTCGTTGCGCGGCATGATTTCCATCAACATTCCACCGTGGATTCCTTGCGGACCCGGTGGGCCAACCAGGTACGTGGCCTGGTTGCTGGGCGGGTGGGGGTCTGTTTGCGCCACCACCACCAACCCCAGCATCCGCTGATACCACTTGACCATAAGATCGGTATTATCCGCGGCAATGGCGACATGATCCAGTCGCTGGCAAAACTCAACCATATTGCATACTCCACGCACGGGCCGGCGCGGGCGGGTGTGGTGCCGCTGCCGCCGGGCATCATTCAATGTTTTTGGCATTGATCCATTTCATCATATTACGCAGCTTGCGGCCGGTGACCTCCACCGGATGGTTTTTATCCGCTTCGTAGAGGGCATTAAATTTCGGTTTGCCGGCCTTATGTTCGGCCATCCATTCGGCGGCGAATTTGCCGCTGGTAATTTCATCCAGAATTTTCTGCATTTCTTTTTTGGTCTGATCGGTAACAATGCGCGGGCCGCGGGTTAAATCGCCGTATTCGGCGGTATTGCTGATGCTGTAGCGCATATAATTCAGGCCGCCCTGATAAATCAGATCAACAATGAGTTTCACCTCATGGACACATTCGAAATAGGCCATTTCCGGCGGATAGCCGTTTTTTACCAGCGTTTCGAAACCCGCTTTGATCAGGGCTGAAAGCCCGCCGCACAAAACCGCCTGTTCACCGAACAGATCAGTTTCACATTCATCCTTAAACGTGGTGCTGATAATGCCCGCCCGTGCTCCGCCTATGCCATTGCCCCACGCCAGTGCCGTGGCCAGGGCGTGACCGGTGGCATCTTGATGCACGGCCACCAGACAGGGCACGCCGCCCCCTTTCACAAACTCGCTGCGCACCAGATGTCCCGGGCCTTTCGGGGCGATCATGATGACATCCACATCCTTGGGCGGAACAATTTGCTTGAAGTGAATGTTAAAGCCGTGCGTTGCGCCCAAGGCCTTGCCGGCCTTGAGATGCGGCGCAATTTCCTTGGCATAAATTTCCGATTGCACTTCATCCGGCAAGCCAATAATAATCAGGTCCGCCGCTTGTACCGCCGCGGGCACGGAGATCGGATCAAACCCGT
The DNA here is from genome assembly GCA_021800165.1 of Planctomycetota bacterium. Classification (GTDB taxonomy): domain Bacteria; phylum Planctomycetota; class Phycisphaerae; order WQYP01; family WQYP01; genus JABEVA01. The sequence goes on from JAJYZF010000025.1 coordinate 14,687, forward strand.
GGCTGATCGCCAGTTTGCCGTTGGCCGAATCGCGCCGATTGGCCACCACAACCTTAACGCCACTGTCGCGCAGATTTTGCGCGTGGGCGTGACCCTGCGAACCATAACCTATGACCGCCACGGTTTTACCTTGCAGACCCTTAAGCGGGGCTTCATTCTCATAATAGATTTTCAGGGAAGAAGGTGCATTTGCCATCGTTGTGATTCCTTATCGTGTCCAACCATCCACTGGAGCAACGGTTGCCCAGCCAATTGAGAATACTGATGCGGACCGATGTGGTCAAATGCCATCCGGAGATTCTGACGGCCTCAGCCAGATTGCCAAGGCCGGGTTGAAATATTTTTGGGCGGGCCGCGGAGAATCCACATATTACCGCGGCGCAGGTTTCCCGCCGGATTCATGCCCAAAGGGCTGGAGGGTTAAAGCCACGGCCCTGATTGCGGCGCTGCGCTTGCGGTTCTGCTTCGCCATGGTACAACATCGGACCGAACGGAACTTCCCGGAGGATTTTCCGGAACGGGCCGGACACTGCACCCAGGCGGATTTGATCATGGCCAACGAAACGATTACCAGCGTTCCAGGCTTTTGGGCCGGGGCGCTGCGCTGCGGCATCAAGCAAGCCCATAAACCGGACTTGGCCATGCTCATCAGCAAGGTGCCGGCGGTCGCCGCAGCCGTATTTACGCGTAACAAAATTGTCGGCGCTCCGATTATCGTGGGACGACGGAATGTGCGCAGTGGCCGGCTGCATGGTTGCATCATCAACAGCGGATGCTCCAACGTCTGCACGGGCCGGCGCGGTATCCGCGATGCCCGGGAAATGTGCCAACTCACGGCCGATGCCCTGATCCCGCGAATACCGAGTGTATCTGCCGGGCTTATTTTGCCCGGCAGCACCGGCGTGATCGGACATTTTTTACCGATGGAAAAGCTGCGGGCCGGAATTCCCCGTTTGGCCGGTGAAATCAGTGACAGCGAGTCGGCCGGGGTGGCCTTCGCCCAGGGCATCTTGACCACCGACACGCGGGTGAAAATGGCTGCGGCTACCCTGCGGCTCGGTTCGACGACGGTCCGGATTGCCGGGGTGTGTAAAGGCTCCGGCATGATCGCTCCGAACATGGCCACCATGCTGGCCTACGTGGCGACGGATGCCGCCATTGCGGTGCCACTGTTGCGGCGGACGGTGCAAGCGGTCGTGGATGAAACTTTTAACTGCGTTACCGTGGATCAACACACCAGCACCAGCGATACGTTTGCCTGCCTGGCCAACGGCTTGGCGGGCCATCGGGTGTTGCGTACGGCCGGGCCGCAGTGGAAAAAGTTCCGGGCCGGCCTCTTTGAAGTCTGCGATGCGCTGTCCCGGCAGATTGCCGCCGATGGTGAAGGTGCCACCAAATTGGTACGTGTCTTTGTTACCGGGGCGGCTTCGGCCGCGGATGCCCGCAAAGCCGCCATGGCGATTGCCAACAGTCCGTTGGTGAAAACGGCCATTCATGGCGGCGACCCAAACTGGGGGCGGTTTGTCAGTGCGGCCGGCTATTCCGGGGCCAGAATGCGGGAGGATCGCTGTACGTGCCAAGTCGGCAGCATAACGGTTTTCAAAAATGGCCAACCGACCCGGGTAGATCTGGGCGGCGTCGAGCAGGCCATGAAGCAGTCGGAACTGGATATAACCGTGCACCTGGGTACCGGGCGGGCATTCACCTGCCGTGTATACACCTGCGATTTATCCCGCCAGTACATCACCATCAATGCCGATTACCATACGTAAATGGCGAACTAAAAGCCGCGCCGGCCGGGGTTGGCAGCCGGGATTTGCCTGGGCCGTCGGGAACGGATGCCGCGCGTCTAAATTTTCAGATTCCTGGCGTGAAAGGCCAGCGCCTCTTGAATGTGGGTGTCCCAATAGGCCCAATCGTGGGTCCCGGGATATTCATGGTACGTATGAGGATACCGGAGCTTGAGCAGATGGCGGTGCATATCCCGGTTATCCCGGATTAAAAAATCCTGCGTGCCGCAGTCGATCCACAAATGCGGCCGGCGGTTTTTCGGGCAGGTCGCGGCCAGGGTCAGACAATCTTCGCGGCTACCGACGGCCGCAGCGCCGAAAATGGCCCGGGCTTCAAGAATATAGGCGTCCGTCTGGGTGGCTTGGGCCAGTGCCGCCAAACGTGTGAGAGCGCCGCTGTGCGAATGCGCCGAACAAAATACCTCCGGATGTTTCATCGCCAGTTTGATCGCTCCGTATCCACCCATGGAAAGCCCGCCGATGGCCCGGCCGCGCCGCTCGCGAATCACCGGAAAAGTGTGCTCCACAAACCCAAGCACATCCTGCATGATATGATCTTCAAAGCGCAGCCCTGGCGGATGGACACTGTTGGTGTACCAACCGCGGTTGGAGTCCGGCATGACGACGATTAATTTCATCCCGGAAACGTAGCGCTCAATACTGGTGCGCCGGCACCAGGCGGTATAGTCATCGGACAGGCCGTGCAGCAGATACAGCACCGGCACCCGACCTTTCATCTTCTCGGGAATAATGACATTCATGCCGGCCGCCTTTTGAATGGCCGAGCCAAAAAAACTTACCTGACAAACCGCCATTGCCGTGATCCTTTGCGTAAAATTGTTCTATGACCGCGGAACACCGGTCTTAAAAAGCAGACGGCACCGGAATTTCCCGGTCTGGAGCATTTTTGCTCCGGCCGTCACTTCGGAGTCCCATCGCGATCGTGCGAACCCAAGGCGTCCCACAAGCGGCCGTCCTGGGCCAATAGGGCGTCGGATTCCACCGGGCCCCAGGTTCCGGGTTCATAGCGAGCCAGAGGCGATAAACCTTGCTGCCAACCCTGTTCGATGCCGTCGATTATAGCCCATGAGCTTTCCACCTCATCCCGACGGATAAACAACGTCGCATCGCCGAGAATCGCATCCAGAAGCAGGCGTTCATACGCTTCCGGTGAATAGCTGCCGAACGCTTCATGGTATTCAAAATCCATGTGCACCGGAGCGATTTTGGTGGCGGTGCCGGGTCGCTTGGCGTTGATGAGCAACGATATTCCTTCACCGGGCTGAATGCGCAGAGTCAGCACGTTGCGCGAGACGCGATTGGCCTGGGCGTTAAAAAGCACGCCCGGCGCGGAATTGAAATGAATGTTCACTTCCGAACCTTGCCGCTTCATCAATTTTCCGCTGCGCAGATAAAATGGAACCCCGTGCCAACGCCAATTATTAATGAAGAGTTTTACCGCCGCGTACGTTTCCACGGTGCTTTCCGGCTGCACGCCTCGCTCCTGCAAATAGCCGATCACGGATTGGCCATTCACCTGCCCGGATGTATATTGCCCGCGGATCGTCCGTTCGGCCACGTCCCTGCTGCCGAAAGGTGGAATCGATCTGAGCACGCGCAGCTTTTCATCGCGAATGGCATCGCCATCCAACGCCACGGGCGGTTCCATCGCCACCAGGGCTAGAAGCTGCATGAGGTGGTTTTGCACCATGTCGCGCAATGTGCCGGCGGTTTCAAAATAGCCGCCGCGTCCTTCCACCCCCAGTGTTTCGCCCACGGTAATTTGTACATGATCCACATAGCGGCGATTCCAGATGGGTTCAAAAATGCCGTTGGCGAATCGAAACACCAGCAGATTCTGCACCGTTTGCTTTCCCAGATAATGGTCGATGCGATACACCTGTGATTCGTCAAACACCCGATTGACGCGTGCGTTCAAGTCGCGGGCGGTTTGCAGATCGCGACCGAACGGCTTTTCCACAATAATCCGCCGCCACGCCGCGCTGCTGAACGGGTCAATGTTGCCCAGCCCCGCCTCCAACAGTTGATCCACAATGGTGCCGAATTCCACCGGGCTGGTGGAAAGATAATACAGCCGCCGACCGCCCGTTCCGTGGGTTTGATCCAGCTTGGCCAGCCGTTGGGCCAGGCTGCGATAACCCGCGGCATCTTCAAAGGTGCTTTGATGATAAAAGATGCGGGCGGACAAGTCTTTCCATAGCTGCGGATCCACCGGGCGGGATCGCGAAAACTTATTGACGCCGTCCAGCACCTCCTGTCGGAATTGCTCATCGGTTTTGGGACGGCGGGCAAAGCCGATCACCACAGTGGATCGCGATAAGGCCCCTTCCCGTGTGAGATTGTAGAGGGCGGGAATGAGCTTGCGCGCCGTCAAATCACCGGTCGCGCCGAAAATGACAATGGCACATGGGGCGGCAGTTGAGGTTATACCCGGCGCGGACCTCTCTTCTTCGCTATGGCTATTCACTAATGCACCTGATCCTTTCAGTCATTTTCTTTACCCCGCAATCCGGGTATTCTAGCATACCACTGGCAAAATAAACTAACTTGGTGGTTTTATGGCTGATATCCTCTGGGCACCGTGGCGGCTGGATTACATCCGCAGTGTTTCCGGTGATGGGAAAAATTGCTTTCTTTGTGATTTAGCCCTGGCTCCGCAACTGGATCAGAGCAACCTCGTAGTGGCCCGCACGCCGGACTGCATGTTGTTAATGAACCGCTATCCCTATGTCAACGGCCATTTGCTTATTGCGCCGTACCGCCATGTGCCGGATTTAACTGAGCTTTCCCTGACCGAGCGCACCGCACTGATGGAATTGACCACCCACGCCCAGAAAATTCTTCACCAGGCGATGAATCCGCAGGGATTTAACATTGGTATTAACATTGGCCGCTGCGCGGGGGCGGGCGTGGTTGGACATGTGCATATTCATGTGGTGCCCCGTTGGAGCGGCGATATCAATTTTATGACCGTGGTGGGGCAGGTCCGCGTGATTCCCCAAGCCGTGGAAGAAGCCTTTCGTCAATTGTCCAAAGCCCACGCCGAATTCATATCCACATCCGCCTCTGCGCCGCCAGCCAACGCACCATGAACTTCCCCCATTGTGATGGGGTATCAGGAGCCTGCCATGTCTGTGATTGCCGTGATTCCTGCCCGCTTTGGGTCTTCGCGTTATCCGGGTAAACCGCTGTTGAAGGCCACCGGTAAATTTCTCATCGAGCATGTGGTGGAACAGGTTCGTCAGGCCCGCCATGTGCAGGAGGTGATTGTGGCCACAGATGACCAGCGCATTATTCACGCTGTGGAAAGTTTTGGTGCCAAGGCGGTGCTGACCGCCGACACCCATTGCAGCGGCACCGATCGGGTTGCCGAAGTGGCCCGGCGGCCGGAGTTTGTACATTATCAATACTTTTTGAATGTGCAGGGGGATGAACCGGAAATTCCGCCGGAAACCATTGATGATTTGGCGCGGCTGATCGCGGCCTCCCCGCCATCGGAAAAAGGGTCCGAATCGGCTGCGCCGCCACGGGAAATGGTTACCGCCGCCGTCAAGATCACCGATCCTGCTGCCATCAACAATCCTAATGTCGTAAAGGTGGTGGTGGACGCCGTGGGGCGGGCTTTGTACTTTTCACGCAGCACTATTCCCTATCGCCGCGCCGATGGCGGGGTAGTACCGGTCGGCGACCAGCCCTTGCTCTATCGTCAGCATCTGGGCGTCTACGCGTATCGGCGGGATTTTCTGCTGCGGTTGGCAGCACACCCGCCTTGTGCGCTGGAGGATTGCGAGAAACTTGAACAGTTGCGGGCCTTATTCATGGGAGCCACCATTCTGGTTCACGATGTTCCTTTGGCTCCGCATGGCATAGACACTCCCGCCGACTATGAAGCATTTATCCATCGCTACCAGCGGGGCTGCCGCTGATTTTGCGACAACTTGCCGCGGATAGGTCAGGTTGGTGCGATGGGTAAACGAAAAGGGGGGCTTGGCGGGAAGTGGAAACGGGTGCCCTTATGGCCACGAAATGCGTCGGACGGAGACTTTTTGGCAAGTATAGGACAGAAATTGGGGGTGGATGGCCGATAATTTCCCGATGACCGGAGGAATCCGGGGTGGCTGGGCCGCGCGTGCGAGCTTTGGGCTTGACAGTTGTGGTTGAATAAATCAACATGGCTGCTGGCTTGGGCAGCATTGCCATTGCCCCGGCTATCTGAAGGTGGCGTTGCTGGAGAGACGGGTGAATCCGGCCTTTTAGCCAGGATACTAAGAGGTGGGCTGACAGGCGGCCCAAGAGTGGCTAAAATAGTCGCTGCCTGGTCGGGCCGTTTTATTAAGATGAGTCGGGCTGTGGTCCGAAGTCGCGGCGGTTGGTTTATAAGTCGCGGGCACAAGTGACATGTGATGAAAGGTGGCGCATGGCTGATCGCGAGGCAAAAAAGGAAAATCAATTGAACCCTATGGGCGTAAGGTCGGCAAAAATAGTGCGGGGTTGGCGGCTGGGGCGCGCGGTGGGTATGGGCGTGTTGGCATGTGCGGTTGGCTCACTGGTGGGCTGTTCCAATGCCGGCAGCGATTTAAGCAACTATTTGAACCTTCGTAATTCATTTATGAATCCGGCGGAGGTGGGGCGGTTTGATAAGGCCAATCCATGGGGCAATGTGGAGCCAGTCACTTGGCCGATTTTAAATTCATTGGCCGTCAACGATCCGCCACCGGGGCCGTGGCCGGACTCTCGGCGTCCGACCGTGGCGGATCTTATTCCGTCCACGCGGCCTTATGTGCTTGGCGCGGGTGATGTGGTAACGGTCTCCGTGTTTCAGTTGGTCGTGCCGGATCAGGAATCCGTACAGACCCGGCAGATCAACACGCAAGGCGATATCACGCTGGATTTTATCGGTACGATCAAGGCGAAAGGTTTGACGACCCGCCAGTTGCGGCGGCGCATTGTGCGAATTTTGATTCAAAGCGGCGAGATGTCCGCACCGGGACCGCACCAGCCAGGTCCGCAGGTAAATGTGGATTTAACCCAGGCGAAGCGCCGCGTGTTTTCGATCATTGGCGGCGCTCGCGCCGGTACTTACAACATCACCTCGCCGAGTTTTCGTCTGCTCGATGCCTTGGCGCTGGCGGGCAACCCCACGCCGGATCAGGGTGTGCGTTGGATTTATGTGATTCGTTCCCCGGAAAACAAGGTCAAGGCTGAACATGCGCATGGGGCGTTAACGACATCTGTGCCGAGTACAAACAGTACTGCGGGCGGCTCCTCTGGAAAGACCACCGCCCAGGAACTCGAGACATTGCAACACGAGATTGAATCGTCGGAAACAAACCACGGCAAGACTTCCGCGAAGCTGCTCAAGAAAGAACGGGACTTGCTGACCAAATCGCTGGAATCGTCGGGCAACGCGCCACATCAACATTTTGTGTATGTGAACCATCATTGGGTGCCGCTGCCATCGAAGAAAAAAAATAGCACCACCATGCCATCGCCGGTCAAGCCGGTAGGTACGGCGAGGTACCAATTTTCAAACATGGCGCGGCGGAAAGAAAAGCTGCCGTATCAGGATCTGGTGATCCGAATTCGGGTACGCAAGCTGCTGGAAGGTAATCCGCGTGAGAACATCATCATCCGGCCCGGCGATATCATTCGCATACCGTCCGCCAAACCGCAGTATTACTATGTGATGGGCAATGTGAACCGGCCGGGCGTCTATACCTTGACGGGGCAACGCATCACTTTGAAGATGGCGGTGGCAGCGGCGGGCAATTTGGGTGGCTTGGCCATACCGCGGCGGTGCGAACTGGTTCGTCGCATCGGCAAGAATCAAGAAACGATTATTCAGGTAAATCTTCAGGCAATCTTTGATGGCCAAGAGCCGGACATTTTCCTTAAGCCCAACGATGTACTCAATGTGGGTACCGATGCCATCGCACCATTTTTGGCGATATTCCGCAATGGGTTCCAAGCGGCGTATGGCTTTGGCTTTACCTACGACCGGAACTTTTACATCCAGCCCGTTATCACGCAAGGCGGATAATCGGCCATTGGCTTGTGCTCCGCAGCCGCATTGACCAAGGGTGAAGATACCGCCGGAGAAACGGTGTGGTAAAAGGCCTTGGCGCTTGCGGCGGCACATGTCCTGTAATATCGCTATTGTGAATGCTTGAGGCTGGTTGCGGCGCAGAGAGCGGTTGTGCGCGTGAACCAAGAGGCTGACGCTTCGTAACACCAACGGGGTTGATGAAAAGTCCTTGGGCTTATGATCAGACCAATTGTCTGGCCATCTTGGCTCGAAAAATGGTGGTCAACCTGATATAATTTTCACCGTGCGCGGTAATGCCATGGAAGGTGTGGGGAGCTGAAAATAGAGCCAAAGTGCTTGCAGCATGAGCACGGTTGGAACCGATAATAAGAGGCGGCGTGGGATGCTGTCGCTGCGGGCTTCTCCCGACAATGGCCGTTTAGAGCGCGGCGGACGGGGCAGGATTTGCGGGTGTTTGGCAGTTGATGATGCCAATCTGGTGGTCGTGGTCGCAAGCCTTGGCCCAAGACACAGTGGAGCCTTTGAAATAATGAGTAGCCCAACCACACGTTCGGATCAAGCGTCGGGCCTGTCAGCGATGAATGCCGGTGGGGCTGCGTCGGCGCGGCGGTTTGAGTATTCCACTACACCAAAGGTGCGTGAGCCGGTGCGCGGGGGAGGAAGTGTAAGTCCGCTGGCGTGGCTGATTATAGCGTTGATGGTTTTAGAGTTCCTGGTGCTTTACCGGATCAATTTTTTGCAATTGGTTTCGGTATGGTATTCGAATCCGAATTTCAGCCAGGGTTTTGCCATACCATTTATCAGCGCGTTTTTTGTTTATCAGCAGTGGCCGGTGTTAAGGTCGCTGGAGCCACAACGTAGCGCTGTGGGGCTGGCCCTGCTGATTTTCGGGACGGCGACGCAGGTGCTGTTTTTGGTCACGGGGCAAATACAGTTTTCCGAGTTAAGCATGTTGGTGGTGCTCTTTGGCATGTTCCTGTGGATGTTGGGCTGGGATTACATGAGGCTGCTGTGGCTGCCGATATGCTATTTGTTGTTCATGATTCCTCCTCCGCAGGCGTTGTATGTCAAACTTACCACGCCATTGCAGTTTCTGGCGGCCTCGCTGGGGGGACATTTGCTTACCATGTTCGGGATACCGTCGATAGTAACGGCCACGCAGATTCACGTGCAGGTTCGGGCGCACTGGGATTCCCTGGATGTGGCCCAGGCGTGCAGCGGGATCAGGAGTTTGACGGCATTTTTCGCGTTGGCGATTGTGCTGGCGTACAGCGTGCCCCGGCCGGTGTGGCAGAAGTTGTTTCTGGCCTTGTGCGCCTTGCCAATTGCGATTTTGTGTAATGCCCTGCGGGTAGCGCTCACCGGGGTTTTATTTGTGTCTGCGGGCCAGGAGTGGGCCAGAGGCAGCACCCATGCGAGTTTAGGGATGTTGATGCTGATTCCAGCGATGTTTTTGCAGTTGGGGGCGGCGTGGGCCTTGGATCATATTTTTATTGAGGATACGAGTGTGGTTTCAACCGCGGGAGGCGACACATGACTTCGTTGTCGCGCAACAATAAAAATCTGATTTTGGCGGGCATCACTGCCGCAGCGATTCTGGGAGCGGGGCTGGTGTCGCTGGAATGGGCCCAGGCTCAAATGGGAATGGTGCTGCAGAAAACACCCACGCCGCTGCAGGCCCCGTTGCCCAGCTTGCCGCGCACACTTGGTGTGTTTAAGGTTCCGCCTGGTTCAGCGGATGAACGTTTGTCCGCGGAGACGCTGGCGGTATTGGGCACGCACGATTACCTGATCCGCAAGTACGAAGATACGGCAATGCCGCCGGACAGCCCGGCTTCGCTGGTGCAGATCAATTTAAACTTCTATCCGACCGACTTTGCCACACCCCACGTACCCAACGTTTGCTGGGTGGGGGCAGGTTTGCAGCGCGTGAAGGACAACCTGATTACCATTAAAAATGTGCCGCACGCCGATGGTAAGGTAACGGATCTGCCGATGCGGTTCTTGGCGTTTGCCAAACCCAACGGTGCCGGCAGCGGTATGCCTTTGATGTTCAGCCATCAATCCGGCGGAGAATATATTAATACCGCGTACACGTTTCAAGTGGATGGCAAATATGCGCCCAACACTCAGCAGGTAAGTGCCATGTTTTGGCATGCCCGGAGCAAATACGGCTACGATTGCAAAATTGAGGTCGATGTGCTGGGGCCTTCCACCCGGGCCGAGGCGCGAAAAACCATTAGCGCGTTTATCCGCGCGGCGCTGCCGGCCATTGAGCGAATTTTACCGAACTGGAAAAAACTCAACGCGCCTTCAGCCCAAGGGGCGGCGGCGATGAATAAAAAGGTGCCACCGTCGTAAGTGGCCCGGCGATTGGCGATTGGCTACCGGTTGTTGGGGAACGTCGGTAAGGCGATGAATCCGGACTTCCGGAAAACTATCAAAGAGGATATCAATGGCTAGAAAAGTAAATACAAGATTCCTGGCGATACTTTTAACCGTGCTGGTGGTGATCATTGGCTTGGGAGCGGGCATATTTTGGATCAAGAATCGCCTGGAAAATAATCCCACGCGGTTGGAAAAAGAGGCCCGGGCTTACTTGAAGGCCGGCCACGTGACCTTGGCAATTCAGGCCTACCAGCGGGCTATTATCGCCACCGAACGCCAGCATCTACCGGGGGCTGCGCCGCTGCTCTATACGGTGGGCAATCTGTTTTATGCCAATTCGAACAAGCATCGCCGCTGGATCGACCAGGCGTTTCAATCGTGGAATGCCGCAGTCCGCACCGATGCCGGGTATATGCCCGCGCAGCGCCGCTTGTTACATAAATCAGCCAAATACGCCGAGTTAATGCCTTCTGCCGGCGCGTGGGGCCAGGTGCGGCAGACGGCCGACGCGGTCTTGAAAGTGGATAGCAAAGATGCCCAAGCCTACCGGCTGCGGGGCGAGTCGCGGCTCAATGCGGTCAAAGGCGTGCTGGCTTTGACCGACGCCAGGTATAAGGCCTCCATGGCGGACTTTGCCAAGGCCTGCCAACTGACACCGACCGATCCGCGACCTTTTGCCAATCTGGCCGGAGCGTACCTGATGCAGGCGGCGACGGAATTGAGCCAGCAGACGATCAGCAAGGCGGCGGCCAAAGCTCTGCGAGCCAAAGGGCTGCAAGTCATGCAATCGTTTGTGAAGAAAAATCCGAAGATTCTGCTCGGCTGGTTGTACTTGGCGGCTCTGTGTCGGGGCAACCCGGCTTGGCACAAAACGGCGGATGCCGCGATGGCCGAGGCGACCAAGATTGCCCCGAGTGATCCCAAGGTGTATCAGGCCCGGGCGTTGTTGCTACAGGCGGAAAATAAACCATTGGCGTCGCAGGTGGCTGCCCTTAAAAAGGTCATTGCCCTTGAGCCTGGAAAAATGGCGGGCTATTTTCAGTTGGGACATCTGTATTTACAACACAATGATTTTGCATCCGCGGTGCACTATCTGGAATTGGGTTTGGCCCATCCGACACCGGGCGGCGGGTTTAAGCCGATGTTGAACCGGGAGATGAAATTTCAGTCTTATCAATGGCTGGCCGAGGCTTATTTGGCCCTCGGTCAAAAGGCGGTTCCGGGATCTGCCGCCCGTACGTTGGCGCTCAAAAAAGCCCGACAGAATATCGCCCGTATTCGCCTGCTGGCACCGAAAACTCCGTGGGTCATTTTATCTACGGGGCAATTGCAGCTTGAAAATGGCCAAGTGACCAAGGCTCTGGCCACTTTGGCCCAGGCCGGTACCTTGCTTTCACCAAGCAATCCACAGGATGTGCGGTTATGGGTGATGGACAAAGAACTCATGTCCCAGGCGTATGAAATGATTGGGCAGTCCGGTTCGGCCCTGACGGAATTTAACGACATTCTCGCGCGGGCACCCGGTGCGGTGGCGATTTTGCTTAACAAGGCGGCCTTGGAAGCTCCGGTGCATCCCCACGATGCTTTGCACATTGCCAATCGCATTTTGGCCAAGGATCCCACCAATGCCGTGGCCATCGCCATCAAGGCGCAGGCGTTGGCGGTGTTGAACCGCGTTTCTGATCTGGCGGCATTTTTAACCCCCGCCAACACCTCCGGCAATTTGGCCCTTTCGGTGCTGCGGGCTCGGGTGGAATTGCGGCAGGGTCATGATTTAACGGCGTGGCGTATCATCAAGCCGTGGGTGAAAAAGTCTCCCGGCGAAAGTCGCGCTGTTATTATCGCGTATGTGGCCCTGATGAAATTGCACCGGGTGCCTGCAGCCAAGGCCCTGGTGGCTGCTGCGGTCAAGGCGGTACCGAATAATTTGCAATTTCTGCTGCTTGATTCCGCGCTGCGGGCGGGCAAATCTCCGGTGGTGACGCTGCGCTCGGTGGACAGCGATCTGGCGTCCATCAGCTTGCCGGGAGAATCGGCGGTGGCAGCGCAACTGGCGGCCATCAAGACGTTGCCCGACGCGTTGCAGCGCAACTTGATGCTGGCCACTTTCTATTTGCAGCAAAATAAGGTCAAGCCGGCGGAAGTAGCCGTGGCCGCGGCGGCGGCGATCAGCCCGCATGACCCGGCAGTGGTGGAGCGTGAGTTTGAGTTGGCGATGCTGACGAAGGATTATAAAAAGGCTTCTGCCGCGGCGGATCTGGCCGGTTCTCTGAATCTCGACGGCGTGAATGGGGCCTTGTATCGCGGCCGTCTGGAAATGGGCGAAGGCGATGTGGCCGGAGCGGTCCGGACGCTCAAGGCGGCCTTGGCGCTCAATCCGCAAAGTGCGGTGGTGCGTACGTATTACGGAGCCGCTCTGCTGAAATCCGGCAACATAGAAGCCGGTATCGCCGCTTTGAAACTGGCATTACACCAGAAGCCCGACGATATGGCGGCGCTCAAGCCGTTGGTGCAATACTATATGAATCTACGGACCACAGACAGCGTTGCCCGCGCCTCGCGTTTAATTGATCAGGGCTTGGTCTATAACACCTTGGATACACAATTGCGGCAGTGGCGGCGTGATCTGCAGGATCTCTACGGGCCAGTCGGGCCGGCGATTCGTCGTCGGCTGGCGGTGTATAAAAGTGATCCGGGTGATCTACGCAACATCCAACGGTTGGCTTTTTTATACGGTCGAGCGAAGCGGTATTCCGCCGGCGTGGCCCTGCTGAAAGCGGCCTACGCCCGGCATAAAGAAGATCTGGTGTTGGCCACGGGGTTGGCCCAGTTGTATGCGCTGGATAATAAACCAACGGCTGCGGAAAATATCTTCAATCATCTGGCGGAAAGTCCCAATGCCAAAACGGCCTATCTGGGTCGCCTGATGCTCGGAGACTTCTATCGCACCCGCGGGGAATACGCGCAAGCGGCGCAGATGTATACGTCGGCAGCCCGCAAACAACCCGCCGGCAGCTATCAGGTGCAGTCTCGGATGGCCAACATGCTAAACGCCTTGGGGCACTATAAGCAGGCTTTGAAGTATTTGACCACCCTTTACAAAGCCAAGCCGCTGAGCCGCTCTGTGCTGCTGGAATACATTCAAACCTTGATTCGCGCGGGGCATGTGCAACATGGGTTGTCGCTGCTGCAAAGCAAAATTCTTGCGAAAAATCCCCATGATGAGGCGGGTTTGACGTTGGAGGCCCTGGGATACCTGACGGAAAAGAAGCTGGTGTTGGCGGAAAAGGCCGTGGACCAGGCGTTGGCGGCCAATCCGGGTGATATCCAGGCTTTGTACAATCAGGCGATTCTCCTGTCGCTTATGCCCCACGGAGATCTGGCCCAGGGTATCAGTGACCTTCAAGTGGTCATAGCCAAGGCCCCTGGGGATATTGCGGCGCGGTTGAATCTGGCGAAGCTGTTGGAACGCACCGAACATTACGCCCAGGCGGTACATGAATACCAATCCATTATAAAACACGATCCCCACGACAACACAGTGCGGATGGATTATGCCACGCTACTTTTTGACCTTAGCCACATGTATCTTTCCATGCCCAGCACGGATCGCAGTACCTTGGCCGGTACCCTTAGAACGATCAATCCGTTGGAACTGCTGGCACGGCTGGTGGATGATTCCATTGCGACATTTCCGAATTCATTTAACTGGCAGTTGATGCGTGCGGACCTGGCGTTAATGCGGGGCCAGCGTACCAAGGCGGTGGCGGTGGCGGCCGCGGCTTATCAAAAGGCCGGCCAAAGCATACAAACCACGCCCGCCTATTTGACACTGTTGATGCAGGCCAAGGCGTACCAGCGGGCGGTAAAAGTTGCGACCATGGCCATCGCCCTGGATCCGAATAATCCCGGTCTGTATACGGTGCGCGGCATGGCTTGGGGTGCTTTGCACCAGGTGCCGAAAGCCGCCGCTGATTTTAATCACGCTTTGGCACTTTCCATCAAATCGCCGGAGGCACTGCTGGCGGTGAGTAATAAATACGCGGCGGCAGCGGGCTTCCCGGCGGTGCAGCAAGCGTTGGAGAATCTGCTGGTATCCAATAAAAATAATCCCGGTCTTATGTTGAGCCTGGCGCAGGCGCAGCTTGCGGCCGGGGATCATGCAGGGGCGCTCAATGAAGCGCGACAACTGCTAGGCTCCAGCCCCACTGGCTTTGTGCAAATCACGGCGCTACGCATTGCCGCAGTGGCGGCCTACGGTGGGCACGATTATCGCAGCGCTGCCCTGTATTATAAGCAGGTTCTCAAGCTCGATCCCACCGACGCCAACACCCTCAATAACCTCGCGTATGTGCTGGCGGTGCATCTGAACCAAGCCCTGGAAGCACTGCCCCTGGCGGAAAAGGCCAACGCGATTGCCGCAGCCGCCGAAAATCGCACCACCTACGCGATCGATCCCAATATACTTGATACGCTGGGCTGGGTGCGGTTCTTAAATGGTGATACCACTGGAGCCTATAACGCGTTGAGTCGGGCCGTAAAACGCGGCCATTTGGCCACCGCCTACTACCACTTGGCCAACGTTTTGGTGAAGGAAGATAACCTGGCCGGTGCGAAGAAATATTTGCAAGATGCGATTAAATATGCGCAGCAACAGCATCAAAGCGGGCTGAAACGCTCGCAGATGTTGTTAAACAAATTGGATGGATAGACCGATATCCTTCTATTGGTTATAGTACGTTTCGGAATTGCCCGAAACATACGGGAACGTCACTTTGGACGAACGGGGAACCTTATGAGTCAAACAACGGCCTTGGCCATACCACCGGCACCCATGGATTTTGCGCCTCCGCCGACGAGTTCCACACCCAAAATAGGCTATGTGCTTAAACGGCACCGCTGGCTTATCGCCATTGGGACGGCGTTGGGCCTGGTGATCAGTTTTGGGCTTTTCCTGGCGTTTCACCGGTATGATCCTCGCTATACCGCTAAGGAATATTTTCAGGTCTTGCCGTCCAACAACAGTCCGTTGGCCCAGGCTTTCGGATCGGCCAACGCCATCGTCAACGCCGAAGTGACCCAATTTATCAATCGGCAGGCGGTATTAATCCATAGCCCGGCGGTGCTGGATCCGGCGATACAAACGAGTGCTTTTCAACAGAATTATCGCTATCCCAACAACTTGACCATGAAAAGCGACTGGTTGGAAAGCCATCCGATCAATCCGGTACAGGATCTGGAAAAGGATGTGAGCGTTGCACCCATCAGGCGATCGGCCCTGTTTGTTATTTCCATGTCCTGGCATGATCCCAATGAAGTTCAGAAGCTGGTTCAGGCGATAGGGTCGGTATATTTGCAGGTGCTCCAGAATCAGGAGAAGCAAGCACTTTCGGAGCAGGCGCAGTTGATCAGCCGGGCCCAGCAGAAAGTGCAGGCCCAGGTAACGGCCATGCAGCAAGAGGTGGAAACCTACCGGGTGGCGCACGATATTCCGGGTTTGGTGGATCAACATTCGGTGCAGGCGGAAACCCTGGCCGCGCTTAACGCCCTGCTGATTCGGTCGGAAATTGCCGCCAGCCAGCTTAAACAGGATTATGAAGGTATCCGCGACGAGGTCAAAAACAACACCCTTAAGCTTAGTCCGCAGATGGAACAAACCATCGACGCGGATCCCAAGCTCTCCGCTCTACAGTCTTCGCTTTTAAATCTCAAGCAGCAGTACCAGGTTTCCAAAATGACACTTGGCCCCAACAACCGTTCCACCGTGGTGCTGCAGATTCAGATTGCGACCATGGAAGGACAGATTCAGCGGGTCAAAAGAAAATTGCAGGTGCATGCCCGCCTCCAGATGCTGGAGCACGCCAAAGCCGCGATGCTTGACGCTCAGGCTACAGAAGTGGATACCCGGCGGCGCCGCGATGTGGAACAACGGCTGGTCGGCGACTTGGATGCCGCGGTGGCCAAGTACGAGAATATGCTCCAGACTTTGCACAATCAGCAAAAGCTGCTCGACACACTCACGCAGAAAGCCACCATCATGAATCTGCGTCGCTCCGCTGATGCTTCACGTGTGCGGCTCTTTGAAGTGGCTGCGCTTCCGGATAAGCCTTCCTTCCCGATTCTGCCGCATTTTTTAATTGTGGGACTGGTCATTGGGGTAGCGCTTTCGGTGGGTCTGGCGTATTTGGTCGAGTTTACCAATACCCGTGTGCGCACCCCACGCGATATCACGGCCTTGTTGCACATGCCGATGTTGGGGTTTGTGCCGGACCATGCCGATGATACGCTCTTAAGCGGAAATCCGATGACCAGCGTTCGAACCTCACCGGCCTCAATGACGGCGGAAGCCTTCCGCCAGATTCGCGGGCGGCTGGCGGCGGTTTCACCCGGCCAACCCTTGCGCAGCATCCTGGTGGCAAGCTTTTCACCGGGCGGCGGGGCCAGTACCGTGGCCAGCAACTTGGCCAATGGCATGGCTCTTAGTGATTTACGCGTGCTTTTGGTGGAAGTAAACTTTTACCGTCCAATTCTGAAAACAGTTTATCCCAATCTCTCGGCTCTGGGATTGACCGATCTGTTAAACAAACAAGCCACCATGGAACAGGTGATTGTCGCCCATCCGGATCTGCCGAATCTGCACCTGATGGGGGCCGGCAGCAATGTCAAAGTGCCGCGTGAGCTTAGTGAGCACCGCGGCTTCCATGAGGTGTTGACTGATCTTGAATCCCGCTATGACGTGGTCATTTTTGACGGGGCTCCGCTGACGTTCGTTTCCGATTCGGTCAACCTCGCGTCGCGCGTCGACGGTGTTATTGCCGTCTTAAGGGCCGGCGTGGTAACACGCGGAACCGTGGCCCGGATCCATGATCAACTGCGGCAGGTAAATGCCAATTTGCTCGGGATTGTGCTCAACGCCGCCCAAGCCTGGGGTTCCGGCTATTTCCGCCAGAATTACCGTACTTTCTTTGAATACGCGGCCGGACAAACGGCCGCCACACCTGCGGTCCCGGCAGAAAAACGTTTGCCGGGGGCGTAAACGAGCTGCGGCCATCGTCGGAGTACCTGTTAACCGGCCCAGATGGCGGTGCGCGTGTCTTTGTCGCTGTAATTTACAGTTATGGTGAGCTGTGGGTATGATGCCCGTGGCGGTCGCTTGGCGTCGCTAATAGATAAAGGCTATGGCGTATGGTACGTATACTGTTTCGATATGGCGTGGCCATCTCGCTGGTCGCCCCAGTATGGACTGCCAATGTCCTGGTCGCCGCGCCACCCGCTCCAGCCAAACCGATCTATGAATGCAAGTTCACCGGACCTGTCGGCAGCCAGCCGGCACCTCATCATTGGTTTTATGATCGCGGTTGGGATCCGAATTGTCCGACCTATTATTCAGATGGCAAGCAGTCGCTGCATATCGCAGCCTCCCGACGAGCCACAGGGGGGCGGGCGCTGGCTATTTGCCTGCGGCCCTATCCGGGCAAACCTGGGGCGTACATTTCGGGGCGCATTAACACGCATATTGATCCGGCGGGGAGGATGAAATACGGATTTTTCGAGGCCCGGATCAAAGTGCCCGGGGGACTGTACCACGCCGGTTCCGGCGCGTGGCCGGCTTTCTGGCTGCTGGGTACCAATTTTCCCAAGGTCGGCTGGCCGCATTGCGGCGAAATCGACATCATGGAGTACAGCGGCAATCGTCCGCGGCAAATTACCGGCACCATTCATGGTCCCGATGGCGTGGGAGCGGGAGGGGTTTATTTGCTGGCCAAAGGACACCGCTTCTGGAAAAGGTATCATACCTTTGGATGTTATTGGAGCCCCGGGTCGATCCGTTTCGAATGTGACGGCCATATCTATGCCACGTTTACGCCATTGGATCAAAACCGCGGCGGATGGGTTTTTAACCATCCGTTTTATATTATTTTAAATTTGGCCGAAGGCGGCGCTTATGGTGGAACCACCCGGGCCACGGCCCGATTTCCCCAAACCATGCTCGTGGATTGGGTCAAGGTATTTCCCTGGAAAATTCACAGCCCCACCATGTCCACACCTGTGGCCCTGGGGGCGGGAAAGGTGCTGGTAGGCTGGAATGATTCGGCCTTTGATTCGAGGGGTTTTGTGGTGCAACGCAGCGGTTCCCCGGCTTTTTCCAAGATCGCCGAAACTCGAAAATTCACCGCCAATACCACCGATTTTGTGGATCGCGGTCTGGGTATTAAGCGGCGCTGGTTTTTTCGGGTACGTGCAATCGCGGGTCCCGATAAATCCCGGTGGACCAAACCGGTAGCCATAACCACCCTTGCTACGGGCCAAAACCCGCGGATGGTTTCCGGATCTTTGAAAAATGCCCGGGTTGTGCGGGCGATCAATGTCGGCGGCGGTGCGCAGGGACCGTTTTCGGCGGATCAAGATTGTCTCAATGCCACCGGCAAAACCAAAACCCGTCCCGTGAATATGTCACAAGTTCCGACCGATGTGCCGGAAAAGGTTTTTCAGAGCAATCGCTTCGGCAACTTCACCTACCTCATACCAGGTCTGAAACCGCATGGACGGTATGTGGTCGAATTGTTTTTTGCGGAAAATTACTGGAAAGTGCCGGGCCGGCGGCTGTTTGCCGTATTCATCAACAACCGGCAGGTACTCAATGATTTTGACATTGCTGCCGCGGCTGGTGGACCGAACCGTGCGATTGACCGGGTCTTTACGGTCCGGGCGGATGCTAAAGGGCATCTGGTGCTGCGTTTTGCCAGTCAGCGGGATAATGCGCTGCTCGATGCGATACGTATCTTGCGGGAGCAATAACGCCGTCCTCCGGGAGTTCCTTCATGGCCGGGAAAAAAAGTTTACCTCTGCTGGGCCAACCGTCTCAATCCGGTGGGGGGGAGGAATTTTATCAACATATCGCTGACGATTTGCTGCATCTGGATGTGGGTGCTGTGCGTTTTAGCGCCCATGATAGAACCCTGTGGGCGACCGATGCGTCAGCCTATCAGGTTCAGCCGATCGGCGTGGTGATGCCCAATTCCCCCGACCAGGCCCGGCGAGCCTTGGCCTATTGCGCCCAGCATCGGTTGCCGGTACTTCCACGCGGTGGCGGGACCAGTCTCGCGGGTCAATGCACCAATCACGCGGTGGTGATCGATTTTTCGGTTGGTTGTCGGCGGCTCCTGGCGGTAGACCCCCGCGGCGAGACCTGCACGGTGGAACCCGGCTTGACCATTGAAGAGCTTAATGCAAATTTGGCTGGGCGGGGCCTGAGACGATTTTTCGCGCCCGATCCCGCCACCATCGCCCAGGCCGCCATTGGTGGCTGCATCGGTAACAATGCCGCCGGGGCCAGGTCCATCCGGTATGGCCGCACCAGCGAGAATGTCGCCGGAGTGGAAGTACTGCTTAGTTCCGGTGACCGCGTCTGGTTGCAGACGAATGCCGGCCGGACGGATGCGGTGGCCCTGCGCTTGGCCCAGCAGGTGGCGGCGGTGGTGGAAAAAAATGCCGCAGCCATACGGACGCGCTTTCCCCGCCTGGTGCGGCGTAACGCCGGTTACGCCCTGGATATGGTGCTAAGTCAACTCGAAGGCGGCGTCGCCGTCCCCGATCTGGACCTCTCCGGGCTGATCTGCGGCAGCGAGGGAAGCCTGGCGATGGTGGTGGCGGCGCGCCTGAAACTCCATCCCCGTCCGGTCGCCAGTGGGCTGGCCATCGTGGCCTTTGAAACGCTCACCGCGGCCATTGACGCGGTGGAGGGTATTTTAGCCACCGCCCCATCCGCGGTGGAGCTGCTGGATGATGTGGTATTGCAGGCCGCAGGGCAAAATACGCTGTGCCGGGGTTACGTGGAAATGCTTCCCCAGTGGTCCGGTCGATTGCCGCAGGCGGTATTGTACGTGGAATATCAGTCGGCTCAGGGAGCCGATGAAGTGGCCAACGCTCTGGCCAGGTTGCGGAGTCTGCTGCCCACAGAGCCGATGAAGATTTTGACCAGCCCGTCGGCCATGGCGGAGGCGTGGACCTTGCGGAAATCCAGCGAGGCCCTGCTGCATGGCGTGTCCAGTTTTCGCAAGCCGGTAACCTTCGTCGAAGACAATGCCGTTCCCGTCTCTGAGTTGCCCCGGTTTGTGCGTGAATTCAACCGCATTGTTAAAAGCCATGGTACCACCGCCGCGTTTTATGCCCATGCGTCGGTTGGCGTGCTGCATGTGCGACCGCTGTTGGATCTGCACGAACCGGCTGATCGGCAGGCCATGCGTGAAATAGCCCTGGAAATCGCCGATCTGGCCCGGACCTGTGGTGGCGTGATGTCCGGCGAGCACGGCGACGGCCGGGTGCGTGGGCCGCTGCTGGAAAGGTTCTACGGCGAAGAAATAATGGGGGCGTTTCGCCAGATCAAAGAGATTTTTGATCCGGTGGGGATTCTCAACCCCGGTATGATTGTCAATGCCGGTTCGCCGGCCACCTTGACGGAAAATCTGCGGATCGGCCCGGCTAGGCCGCAGGGGCCAGCCGCCTCCAAAGCGGTCGATACTTTGGTGACATTTTTTGATTACCGCGCCCAGGAAGGTTTCCGCGGCGCGGTGGAAATGTGCAATGGATCGGGCTTTTGCCGCAAAATTTCCGGTGGTTCCATGTGTCCTTCCTACCGGGCCACATTGGATGAAAGACATTCCCCTCGTGGTCGGGCCAATGCTTTACGCGCGGCTTTTTTACCCGAGGATGGAATACTTCGGCTCGGCGATGCTCCAACCATGGCCACGCTGGATTTGTGTCTCTCCTGCAAAGCCTGCAAAGCCGAATGCCCCAGCAATGTGGATGTTGCCCGGCTCAAGGCGGAATACCTGGCCCAGTCTTACCGGCACTGGTATCGGGTGCCACTGGCGGCGCGGTTTTTTGGACACATCGACCTGCTGAACCGCTGGGGATCCAGATTTCATCAGCAGGCCAATGCTCTGCTTGGGTGGGGGCCGGCCCGAAGTATCATCACGCGTATGCTTAAATTGTCTCCACGGCGGCGCGTGCCGGAGTTCGCCCCGTCCATTTTTCTTCAGCTTGCGCCCAAGGCCAGGGGTGGGCCAGCCGGGGCCCAGCGGAATGATACCGCCGCAGGCGCGGCTGGTACGGTCGAAGAGATGCGCCTGTACCAAACGGCCAGCGTGCCGGGGGGGCGGCCACGGGTGATGGTTTTTGCCGATTGCTTCACGGCGTTTAATGATCCCCAGCCCGGCCTGGCCTTGGTTCGCCTGCTGGAGAGGCTGGGGTATGAAGTGCTGGTACCGGATGTGGGTTGCTGTGGCCGGGCCTTGATGTCTATGGGGCTGTTGGCCCAGGCGAAACGCACCATTGAAAAAACTCGTGCCGCATTAGCCCAGGCGATGTTTCCAAAAAATGCGGCATCGCCCACTGAGCTACGGGCTATTTTATTTTTGGAGCCTTCCTGCCTGAGTGCTGTTCAAGACGACTGGCCCAGCCTGAAGCTTTCCGGCGATCCGAAATTCACGCGCGCCGTGGCCGATAAAGCCATGGCCGCGGAGGATTTTCTGGATAAATTCTGGGATCAGCACCCCTGCCCGATTCGGTTGCCGGAAGTCTCTACGTTGCCGCCGGTGGTGTTCCATGGCCACTGCCACCAGAAGGCGCTGCAGGGGCCTGCCGGCGGCACCGCTGTTCTGCGGCGTGTGCTCCGGGAGAAACTCACCATCTTGGATTCCGGGTGTTGCGGCATGGCCGGCAGCTTCGGTTATACCCAGGCCCACTATGATTTGTCGATGCAAATTGGCGAATTATCGTTGTTTGGCCCCGTGCGCGCGGCCGGTCCGGACGCGGTGATTGTGGCTCCCGGCACATCGTGTCGGCATCAGATTTTGGATGGTACCGGTCGCATGGCCGAGCATCCCTTGGTCTTGCTGGAGCGGCTGCTAAGGTGAACTACTGCCGCCAGAGCGGATCATCGCGGTCGATCGGGCGGATGGTGCGAAAGGCGGCATCACTTAAAATGGGCCAATTGAGGCTGTGTACTGATGAAGTTTCCATGATTCCCTCACCACGTACCTGTTTGCGCCCCAAAATCCGGAGTTCCACAGAACAGGTGGTCCGCACGCTGTAAGGGGTGGTTTCCAACAAGTTACGCAGTGCCACGAGTAATTCCGCCGAATTGCCATGGGTATCGCTGCCATGCATGGTCAGCATGGTCGGATACCGCACCAGTGATGGAGAAATCCGGCTTTGGCGCACTTCGGTTTTTGGATTCATGATGACAATTGGCTCGGCGTTGGCCTGGAAAAAAATCAGGGAATTGGTGGTGGCGGGTACATTTTCGGCCGTTAACGCATGGTTCCATACAATGGCCGAATCGTTGCCCAAGGCCCGTCCACGCGTGAACCGCTTGATGCCGCGGGCAATACCCGATCCGCCAAAATTATGATCATGGTAGCCTGTGGCGTTAATCGGAATATCAAAGATCGTTACCCCGTTGCGCTGATCCACATGTTGCACCCGGCCGGTGACTTTGGCGTGCGGCGTACTGACCACCCAGGTATGACGGGCCCCGTCGGCCCCATCCGGTCGAAACGGGCCGATATGCGCCGCTCCCTTATAAGTGGGATTGAAATTAAGATCGACGAGGATGCAATGATCCCGGCGGTGTCGCACCCCGCCCGCGGTACGATGGGTGGGATAACCGCGTGCCACAATGCCCAGGGAATTATCGTGCCGCAAGGTTACGCGATTCGGTCCTACTTGCAGTTCCGGTGAATCCGGTGAGCCACGGAATGAATCGGGTGGATACATATTCACGAAGCGTGCTACACAGCGTCCACCCTGATAGGCTGATACATACGCCGCCGGATAATGCGATGCCAACACCTCGGCACGAATAGCCGAAAGATCATGGGCCCTCATACGCCGATGGTACCGGCGAATTTCCGCCAGATACCGCGGATGAAAACAAAATCCATCGAACAGGCAGATAATAGCGCCGTTGCCCGCGGCATCCACAGCGTCAAAATACCACCATTCGTAAGACCCTGGGGTACGCTGCTGGCGTGATGCGTCCGCCGCCCAGAGTCGCAGGTGTTCCGGGCTGGCCAAGCCGGCAATTCCGGCCCGCGAAGAACCCGCCCCGGTGGTAATTCCCGAATCATCCGGAGCCGCCGCTGGCGAAATTCCACAGTAATCCAGGGGTTTTACCGACCCGTCCAACATATTATTTAGACCAGACCAAAGAGAGCCACAAATTTCACGTCCGTCACGACCGGCCCCACCAAGGACCGACCAGAAAAATGATTCTGCGGACATAGTATCCGCCCCCTATTTATCGGCTTGATGGCGGTCCAGGATTAGCCGCCTTGTCCAATCATGAAGCGAAAAAAACATTGCAATTGATGCATAGCTCCACGAAAATGCCGCATTCATATCCAAACGGTTCGGCTTTGGGAGCAACAAGCCCGCCCATGCCGCACGTTATTGCCTCAAGTCCCTTCACGAACGCACAAGAGAACGGCCGTTGCACCATGGCGATCTGATATATTATAGGGCCATGTGTGTTTAATGCAAATTATTTCACCGGCAATTGGGCCAAGATGTACGGCAATGAATTCTGGCCAACGTACTCTCATCGACCCTTGGTGATCCATCTGAAGCTCCAGGCTTATTGGCATTATCAGGCTGCGGACCTTTTTTCACCACGCAGGACTTGGCTGCCTCAAACGCCGCGGCGACTGGCATGGCGAATCTTGCGACTGCCGGGGAGGGGCATGCTGAAAATGGTTTGGTGTTTCCGCGGACGGGCGGGTGGTCAGAGCCTCTGACCTTACTCTACTCCGTCTCCCGCGCTTGCATACCCGGATCATGGATGGAACAATCTGGGAATGGAAGACCGCACGGCCTATGCTTTTAACTCTCTGTTGGAACGGCACTACGCGATCGGTCGCGTCATTCGCTTTCGTCACCTGCAGCGGGGGCGACAGGCAACCTGTTTTGAAGTTCTTACCGCCGGACAACGGGAATACCTGCTGCAGTTGTTTCCGCCTGAATATCAACTCCCCTGGCTGCAACGTGCCATGCGGGTACTGGAGGCGGCATCCCGCCAGGGTTTTCCGGCCCCGCGCCCGGAAGCATCCACGCCCACGACGCCATCAAGTCCATGCCTCGTGGTCGATGGCCCGCAAGGCTCGCACCTGGTTTTGACGGAAATTGTCGGCGGGCAATATCTCCCGCGGGAGCGTTGGACGCCTGTGGATTTAAGCCACTTGGGATTACGCCTCGCCTGGCTGCACCGAATTTTAGCCGAGATGCCGGCCATCCCCACCAAGCCACCATCGTTGGTCGAGCAAGTTCGCCATTGGTCACGGGCCACACTCCCGCATCATAGGCAAGATTTTCCGGCACCATCTCCGGCGCATGTGGATCTGCTCCTGCAAATGCTGGCGGACCGCCATCATATCGATGCCGTCGGTTTAGCCCATGGCGGCATATCTCCCGAGGCCATTTTGCTCGATGCCGATCGGCAAATCGTCAACGTGGTGGATTGGGGGCTTTGCCAGGCCGGCCATTCCGCGCAGGATGTGGTGGATGCCTTTGTTTACTGGTGCATAAGGCCTGATGGCATGGTGGCTCGCGATGAGGCCCAGGCGTTACTGGAGGCTTATGGTTCGCTGGCATCGCAGCCCGTGGCATCTTGGCAAAACGTGGTTCTGGGCTGGTGTGGCCGACACCTCATTGACCACTACACAGGTTGCCGACCATTGCCGCGCGGGTTTGGCACCATTTTGGCCAATCCGGATTCCCTCACGGCGGCGATCAGCTTCTGTCAAAGCAAATGATGAAAGCGGCGAGCACCGGCCGGAACCTCGCGGTTCGTTATTTTATTCACAATGTTGCATTTCCGTTCTAAAAGTCTACACTTCATGATGTTGGCGTCGCTATCCAATTCTGACGCCGGAAATTTTGGTGGTCTGTTGAAAGGAGTACAGCCATGTCCACACTTTCTCACATCCTTGCGGGTAAGCCGCACGTCGTGCATTCCATTGCGCCCGCGGAAAGCATCCTCGCGGCCACGCAGCGGATGAACCGGCACAAAATCGGGGCCTTGCTGGTGATGGAGTCCGGGCATATCGTCGGGATTCTCACCGAGCGCGATATTCTCCAGCGCGTGATCGCCGCGGATAAAAACCCCCATCTGACCACCGTCGGCGAGGCGATGACACGCGACGTGATCTTCTGCGAGCCGGAGACCCCGCTGCAAGAAGCCAGCAGCATTATGAAAACCCATCGCGTCCGCCATCTGCCCGTGTGCGACCAGGATGGACAATTGCTGGGAATGGTTTCCATCGGCGACCTGAACGCTCAGCACGCCAGTGAGCAGGAAATTACCATTCACTATCTGCACGAATACGTGTATGGACGTGTGTAACCGGGGTGGTCGCTTTCGGTTCCGGCCGCGGGCTTGGCGTTTCAGCGGCCCTGCTGGAAACGCAGCGTGTTATCGTCGGCGGGGTGGGCGCGCAAATGCCGCTCCACCATGGCGATATAAGGTTGTGGTTCGATGGGCCGGCCCAGCAGGTTCAGCCGCTGTTGCATCGCCAAAACGGCCGCTTCGGTCGGGGCCTCAATTTCGACAAAGTTGCCCAGCTCCGGCAAATGATCCAGTTCAATGCGGCAGGTGTCCAGCCGCCATGATTCGCGACGTTTTTCAAAGGCCAACGTCCGCTGAAATCCCAGCATTTCCAGCAGAGCCACCATCTGCTCGGGTGGGGCAACGTTGATATCCAAAGAAGGGCGATGGTGCATGACACTCGGCACGGCGCGTCCCTTCCAGGTCAATAAGGCCAGTGGTTCCAGGGCCGCATTGCGCCAGATCCAGCGCAGGCGCAGGCCCGCACCCTCGGCGCGCAGGCTCTTATCCGGTCGATCAAAAAACATATTCAATTCGCGATCGGTTTCCCGGGCTGTGGCACCGGCGGATACCAGCGCTGTCCGAAGCTCTGTAAAATCATCCACCCTTAGTTTTATTTCAATCTCTGTCGGTATCGACATACATGTAGCCATCATGTGGAACTTCCATAGGCTGCGGGCCTGGGGCCGCGTGGGCTTAGCGAAACAGAGCCAGGCTCACCGTCTGCCCATGGATAAAATTCCGGCCGCCCACCGGTCCAAGTTCTCCCGCGCAAAAGAAACCGGCCACGGGCACCGATCCCAGAACGCTGCGCACGGTGCTGATGTCATGATCCGGCGTGCCGAACAAATGGGTTCCGCGACCGTTGCAGGTGAACATCAAGACTCCGGTTGGAGCGTTGGCCAGGAGCAATTCTCCCTGCAGCAAAAGGCGAAGATCCTCATCGGCGCTGTGGGAATCCTGAACCTGAAATTGCACGGTTTGATTTTCGTGGATCATATCCCCGATGGTCAAATGACCCTGGTGGCGATCCAGGCTCAAAATGTTGCGGATGAGAAAGTCCCCGCGTCCGAAGTTGCCCTTGCGTTCGTCAATCACCCGGCCGATCTGCAGACCCACTTTTTCAATCATCTCCCGATCGGTCCGCGGCAGGTGCTCCAACATTCGCCCGATGGCGGCAATGGCGGGGATGCCATCCAACTGTTCAATCACGTTTTGCTGCGCACGGGTGATGACCATGGTGTGGCCCACGGGCCGGCAACCTTGCGAGACGACGCAATCCACCTGCAGCGGACCGGCCATGCCCACACCGACAAGCCCGGAGGAATAGATATTCCCATTGATGGCCAGACGGGCCTGGCCAGGCCGGGTGATGCCGCTGGCCATGCCGCCGACCACCGGTGCCGCCGGAAACTCCTCCGAGCACGCATCCAGCAGTTGTACCACCGGGGTGGTGAAGGGATCGCCGAGAACCGCCAACAACCGCAGGTCGGTTGGCGGTGCCAGCCGCGTGCGCAGCGCCTTATTATCGCGGAGAATATCCGCCCATTCATCCTCCGCCAGATGAAAGGATTTGACGGTAATGCCGGGCAAGGACATCGCCAGAGCCGAGACCGCGGCCGCCTGTTCAATTTCCCGATCCACCCCGAGCACACTTTCGGCGGTGCAGGCCAAAAGCGTACGGGCAAAGAGTTGGTGCTGCAGCGTGGAAATAACTTCCGAAAATTCCTGAACCAGCCGGCTCGTCACAAAAGCCACCACGACATCCACGGGCGCGCCCTGGAGCTGGGATTGTAATTGCTGGGTCAGTTCCGCGGCGAGAATTGCCGGTTTATCCGCAATACTGATGGCCGACGCGATGCGCATTAAAGCTCCTTTCAACCAACCTTTTGCTGGTCAGGCCGAATTGCTGAAGCGACGGATAATAAGCGTATCATTTTGGCCGCCAAAGCCGAAGCTGTTGGACATGGCCACATCCACCTTCGCCGGCCGCGCCTTATTGGGCACATAATCCAGATCACATTCCGGATCGGGCACGGCATAGTTGGCGGTGGGAGGAAGCATACCATCACGAATCGCCAGCACACAGGTGATGGCCTCCACGGCACCGGCTGCGGCAATCAGATGGCCCATCATGCTCTTAATGCTGCTGATGGGGACTTGTTTGGCGTGGGAACCAAAAACCGTTTTAATGGCTTGGGTCTCCGTGGAATCATTTTCTTTGGTGCCGGTACCATGAGCATTGATGTAATCGATATCTTCCGGCTTCATATTGGCGTCCCGCAAGGCTTCGCGTATTGCCACTACCGCCCCGCGTCCTTCAGGGTGTTGATCGGTAACGCGGTACGCATCGGCCGAACTGCCGTAGCCGACAATTTCCGCCAGAATGTTGGCCCGTCTTTTCCGGGCATGTTCCAGTGCTTCGAGAATCAATACCCCGGCACCTTCCCCGATCACAAAGCCGCTGCGTGTGGCGTCAAACGGACGGCAGGCCCGCGCTGGATTGTCGTTGAGAGTGGAAAGGGCGGTGAGCCGGTTAAAACCGGTAACACCAAAAGGATGGATCATGGAATGAGCACCACCCGAAATCATCACCTGGGCGTCACCGCGCCGGATAATTTCCGCCGCCTCGCCCAGAGCCTGTGTGGAGGCCGCACAGGCCGTGAGACAGTTAAAAGCGGGGCCGCGGGCGTTGAATTCCATACTTAGATGGTTCGCGGGCATGCAGGGTTCCTGCTCAATTTCGCGCAAGGCGTTAAAGACGCCCAAGGCACGTGTGCCCCATTTTACGGTATCCAGACAGGAGGCGGCATCATCCCAACTGGAAATGGCGGTGGTGGTAAAGGGCACAAACTCCAGCGCCGCATCACCGCTGCCCAGATAAATCCCCACCTGATAAGGATCAACAGCCGCTGCGGAAGGCGAGCCGGCTTCCGGCAAACCCGCCTGCGTCCAGGCCTGCCGGGCTGCTTCCAGCGAGAAACCCGTGGCCCGGCTGATTTCCCGGTGGCGGCCGGATTTCATAAAGCGCTCCGGCAATTGAAAGTTTTTGACTTCCGCGGCGAAGGTTGTCGGAAAGGTGCGGGCGTCAAACAACGTGATGGGCGCAATACCGCTTTCCCCGGAGGTGAGACGTTGCCACACCTCCTCCAGGGCCTGTCCCAGGGGCGTTACCCAACCCATTCCTGTGATCACAACTCTATTACGCATTGATGTTACTCCGATACGCCGCATATCCAGCCACGTCCTGCGCCGGATTTTGGCCGTTTACACATATTTTTTCAGCAGCACCGTTGAATTTTGTCCGGCCATGGAACTCGCCGCGACCAGCACATGACGCAATGGAGATCCCGTCTCAGGCGTATGCGGCACGTTGATGCCATCCACCGGATGAAGCGTGTTAATGCTGGGGGGAACAGTTTGCTGATGCAGGGCCATGGTGGCGGCAACAATATCCAGAGCCTGCGAGCCGGCACCGCAATCTCCGGTGGCCCCCCGCAAAGCCACCACCCACGGCTGGGGCCGCGACGAAAATACCTGATGAATCGCCTTGATGTCGGCGGCGTCGGCGGCGGGAATCCCATAACCCGGCGGGATAATCATCTGTATTTCATCCGGGCCAATCGCGGCTTCGCTTAACGCCTTGTGCATGGCGTAGGCCATGGATTCGCCGGTGGCATCGCTTTGGCCTACCGGTTGGCCCGTGGCCGAAGCTCCCAGCCCGACAATCTCGGCGTAAATAACCGCACCCCGGGCTCGGGCCATTTCCAGTTCTTCAAGGACCAGCACGGCACCACCTTCGCCGATGACGGTTCCCGACGCGGCCTTGTCCAGCGGTTTGCAGGCCTGCGCCGGATCGTCATTGCCGGTGGTGGTCAACCGCTTCAGCAGCGACCATCGCATAAGCCCCACCGGATGAGTTACAGATTCGCATCCCCCCACCAAGGCCACATCCGCGTTACCCCGCTGAATCGTGCGGCAGGCTTCGGTCAAAGCCAGGCCTGCCGAAGCCTGGCCGCAGGTAATGGTGTTGGATGGCCCCTGGGTGTCGTGAATGATACTGACATGGCAGGCCAGC
Source organism: Planctomycetota bacterium (assembly GCA_021800165.1). Classification (GTDB taxonomy): domain Bacteria; phylum Planctomycetota; class Phycisphaerae; order WQYP01; family WQYP01; genus JABEVA01. Next base: position 44,395 of record JAJYZF010000025.1, read on the forward strand.
ATATTGGGTAGATATTTAAGTAGCCACAACGGAGTGAGATTTTCCATACCGCTGGTTTTGCCTGGCTCCGCCGGATGACCCCAGGTGGCCAGATTCAGACTAGAGTCCGGATTGCGCGCCTTGACCAGGGCGCTGGTCATCTCATTAAGATCCGCACAGATCAGTCCCGCGCCGATATTGCAACCAACACGGGTGGGATCCACCACTTTCCATCCGGTCGGCAAGGCGGCAGCGCCGCCAAATACTTCAATCATGCCCCGTGTGGCCAGGCGGGCACTGCGCACCGCTCCATCCGCGGCAAGCACCGCAAGTTCAATATCGCGGGCCATGATTTTGGTGGCCTTACGGTAACTTTTGGGCACATAATCGGAGGTTTTATACGGTGGCACGATGCCGGCAACGCGGCTGGGAAAGCCGGCGGCGTTAAAGCTGGTCAATGGACCTATCCCGGATTTACCGGACAGTAAGCCCCGCCAGAGATCCTCCGCCGACAAACCAAACGGTGAAACCGCCCCCAGCCCGGTAATAACAACACGTCGCATGAAAACCTCTATTAGAGGGTGAAGCAAGCCTCACCCGTTCCAACAAACCAGCCCGGTGATCCAATCAGCCCTCACCGAGGTCTGCCTAAGTATACTCAACGTTGGTCCGGAAGCGAGATATCGGCCTGCGGTGCGGCCCTGTCTGGGGCGGAACCGGTAAGAATATCCATATCGGCATCGTCAGGGGGCGGTTGGCGGACGGGGCGCGGCGCAGCGGTTCCCTGTTGGTCCCGGCCCCCAGGGCCGAGGTTGTTAAGATAGCGTCCTGACTGGTACAGATGAAAAAAAAAACGGGCTTGGGTTATACTACCGTCGTTCCAGGATGTTGGAACCGCCTGCGGAGCATTTTCCGATGGGCCTCGCAGCGCGAAGTGGATATTGTTTAGAAATTTGCTGGAGAACTTTCATGTTCGACAAAAAGATCGTTTTCAATGCCTCTTTACCGCGATCCGGATCTACATTGCTGCAAAACATTCTGGCGCAAAATCCGCGTTTTTACTGTACCCCCACCAGTGGAGTTATTGATCTAATGCTGGCCTCCCGCAAGTTTTATACTGAATTGGCGGAATTTAAGGCCCAGGATCCGGACCTTATGCAAAAGGCCTTCACCAGCTATTGCAAATATGGTATCAATGGTTTTTTTGATGGTGTCACCGATAAACCCGTCTGCGTGGACAAATGTCGCAGTTGGTTTCACTACCATGAATGGGTCAGCCAGTTTCATCCCAATCCCAAGTACCTGGTGTGCATCCGCGATCTGCGGGCTATTCTTTCTTCCATGGAAAAACTTTTCCGAAAAAAACGCCATCTCTCGGATGCCGATGAGGTCACCGGCACCCTGACCATGATTACCATCAACAATCGGGTGATGCGCTGGCTCAACGGACCCCCGGTGGGCATTGCCGTGGCCCGACTGGTTGAATCCATTCAGACCGGCGTGCTTAAAAACATGCACGTGATACGCTTTGAGGATTTGACCACGCATCCTGATGAGGTTCTCCGGCGCGTGTACGCATATCTGGAAGAACCCTATTTCCAGCATGATTTCAACCACATCGAACAGGCCACTAAGGAAAATGACGCCTATCATACCCAGTATGGGGACCACAATATCCGTGCTAAGGTTGAACCGGTGCCGCTGGACTATAATCAGGTATTGGGGCCGGAGTTAGCGCTCTGGGTTAAAAACAATTACGCGCTATTTTACAATACCTTCTATGCGGATAGAAAATAATTGTACCGCCCCGGCCATACAGCTCTGGCCGCCTGAATTGGAGCGTCCATGCCTCCTGTTGTCTTGACCTGTGCCCATCCTTCTGATCAGCGCTGGGCGGTCATGAAAGCGGTGGACGTGCTTACCCGCGGCGGAATCGTCGGTCTGCCGATGGAAACGGTCTATGGGCTGGCCGCGCGACTGACCCAGCCACCCGCCATTGAACGGCTCAAAAAAATAAAAAATATCTCCACCCATCCCGGTTGGGTGATTCATGTGGCCCAGGCATCGCAAACCAGATTGTATATTCGAGACCTGCCTTCCATGGCCGCGCGCATCATGAAAAAAAGCTGGCCCGGCCCGGTGGCCATACAGGTGCGGGCGTCGGCTAAGGAACAAGCCATCCTGGGAATGTTGATTCAACCGGCGGTCGCGGCGGAAATTATCAGCGATGGATGGATCACCTTTCGCTGTCCGGACCAGCAGGTAACGCGGGAAATTCTCGCCGATCTGCCCGGCCCTACCGCCATAATTGGTGCCGGCGAGCGCCAACCGGCGGGCGAAGTGGGCGATATCCCGGCCCACATTGTCGACCAGCTTGATGCTTTGGTGGATGCCGGCCCGGCACGCTACCGCAAATCCTCCACCATCGTCCGCGTGGAAGGGGACCAATGGCAAATCATCCGCCCCGGAGTAATTGACGAGCGTATCATTCATCGCCTGGCCGAGCAGGTGATTGTTTTTATCTGCACTGGTAATACGTGTCGATCACCCATGGCCGCGGGAATCGCCGGCATCTGGCTGGCACGGAAACTGGGCCTGTCCCCGGCGGCCCTGCCCAAGCACCACCTCGTGGTGGAGTCCGCGGGGCTGCATGCCACCGACGGTCTGCCGGCCACCGCCGAAGCCCGCACCGCCGCTCGGGAACTCGGTGCAGACCTGACCGCCCACCGGTCGCGGGCCGTGACCGTGGACCTGTTGCAGCGGGCGGATGTGATTTATACAATGACCCAATCGCATCGGGACGAACTTGTGGAACGTTACCCCGCCGTGGCGGATAAAACCTTCCCGCTCGATCCCGATTCGGATATCGCCGACCCGATCGGTTCAGAGGTGGGCCGGTATCGCCAGCTTGCCAAACGTCTGGAAGCTTTGATTGCTCAACGCCTAAGTGGAATACTCCCATGAATATAGCTGTTGCTTTCGATCATCGTGGCGTACACAACCGCGAACACCTGCTCGCCCAGCTTCGTCACGCCGGCCACGAAGTGCTGGATTTCGGGACCGATGCCACCAAACCCTGCGATTATCCTGATTACGCTATTCCCGCTTCCCTGGCCGTGGTGCAGGGCCGCGCCCAGCGGGCCATTCTCATCGACGGCAGCGGCATCGGCATGGCCATCGTTGCTAACAAAATTCCCGGCATTCGTGCTGCCACCTGTCATGATGAATTAACCGCGGAAATCTCCCGCCGCTACAACGATGCCAATGTTCTTTGCCTCGCTGCGGATCTACTCGGTGAAGAATTGATTCGGCGAATTGTAAAGGCCTGGCTGCTGGCCGATTTTGAACAAGGCCGCCATACCCGCCGCATCGAAAAGATAACCGCTTTGGAACATCGTATTTTCAGTGATGTGGAAAAAGCCATGCGGGAAGCGGCCAAACTGGTGCCCGGAGCCACCGATCATTAAGGCCTTCCAATAAAACCAGTATCCCGCCCCAGGGACACAGCGCGGCTGTGGCTGATGAAAATATCCGCCACTTCTCATCCCCCGAAGCATCGGGATTGCGTCGTCATCCAGCCCGGCCATTATTTGGCCGCGGCGTCCCGATGATTCGGGACTTCTGCCTACAGCGGTGACTTGGAATTCCGCAGCACCGCTCATCGGGACTGACCGCTTCCCAGCATCCCCCCGTCCATCCTCTGCGGTCCTCTGCGTCCGGAGTTTATCCCGATGTCTATCGGGACGGTGAGCCCCCCCCTGCGGCCACAGCCGCCTTTAACTCCTAGCTGCCAAATTCTAACTCCTGCGGCCACAGCCGCCGTGCTCCTCTCTCGCGCAGCGCCCGTCTCCTGTCTCCTGACTCCTAACTCCCGTCGCGGCATGGATGCCGAAATCCTCGATGCTGGAGGACCAGCGCATCGGGACTGACCGCTCCTCACAACCACCCAGCCCGGCCATTATTTGGCCGGGGCGTCCCGATGAATCGGGACTTCCGCGCGCAGCGGTGCCTTGGAATTCCGCAGCACCGCTCATCGGGGTAAACCGGCGTCCGCCCACCCCGCCCCCCGGCCTTCACGTGAGCTTTTCATATTAAAGCCGCGCTAAACTTTTTGGCCGCCGCCGATTTTTTTATTTTTTCACTTGCAATCGGTTTTGCGGCGCGGTAGAGTTTTTTTTCAGTTGAAGATATGGCCCGGCGGCCGGCTACCCATTTTCGTTTTACCCCTGTCGCCTGAACGGCCAGATACCGCGGAGCGAGAGAGTCCCGAAGTGGCTTCGGGCCTTTTCGAAAGGCGGTGTACCATGGGTCAGGTGAATTCGACGGGTGCTGGGGCTACGGTTTTGCGGCGGCGGTTTGCGGGGGCCATGCGCGCCGCAGCGCTGGGCTGCCGCGCGGCGGTCGGCCCGGTAATGCGTTCGTTGGAAAGCCATGGCCGCAAGCCCCGGAGGCTCTTTGAGCCTCTGGAGCCGCGAATCATGTTAAGCGCGGTGCCCGCTCCATTTTCGCCCGTGGATATCGGCAACCCGGCCATCGGCGGATCGGTGACCTATTCGGCCGGCAGCAACCAGTATCAGATAACCGCCGCGGGCACGGGCCTGGGCGGTGTAAATGGCGGCACGGCGGATCAGGCCAGCATGGTGGCGGAGAATTGGACGGGTGCCGGCTCTCTGACGGCGGATATTGGAACGGTGGGGGCCACCGGTGGGCCGGCCTTGGCGGGGGTGATTTGGCGGGATACCTCCGCCGCGGGCAGCGAGATGGCGGTGGTA
>JAJYZF010000091.1 GCA_021800165.1 Planctomycetota bacterium
AATGCCCGTGGAAAGTCGTAAGTACCTGTAAAATAAGGAACTTAGGTATTTTACTGTAAAAATAGGTAAGTCTTTGTGTTTAAACGACTTACCACGTTTACTACCGATTACTTGGACAGGCTCCTAGTGCCGGTGCGCCCGAGGCCCACGCTGAAACGAAAAAGACTGAAAAACCGGTGGGGAAGGCGAATGTGTGCCGCATTTGGAAAAAATGGAACCCCGGTGTGATCGGACGTGTTTTTATTTTCACCCGAAGCGACATCCGAGGAAATATTGGATATCACGTTGTTCGCGACTAAATCAACAGGCCCCGCCCGGGAGCGTATTCCGGGCGCGGAGGCTATTTTGGCCTTACGGGCAGCGTGGAAAAGTCAGGATGCTCGCTGGGAACGCCTGTGGGCCAACCGCCCGGCTTACATCCTCGCCAACACCAGAAAAAAAGCAGCATAAACTGTCACAGGCCCCACAATTTAGGGCCGCACCCGGTAAGATTGAGGAAAGAGCCGAGCGTGGTTAGGATGATCTATTGCCGGTTGGGTTGAAGAGTTCGCGGCCATCGGAACCAGCCGCCAGAATTAGCACGACGATTCAGTTTACCGCTAGCGACGGCGGGTGGCATGGACTTTCGGGTCTCCGCCGGAAGATGGAAAAAGCGAATGTTCTACGTTGCTCCCGGGATGTTGGAGGCGGAAAACGATGACGTCTTATAATTTTAAGAAGCCGACGGTGTTCGACATTGCACGGCGGATGGGTGTATCGCACACCGCGGTGTCGCTGGCGCTGCGCGATTCCAAGAGGGTCGGCGCGGTACGACGGGCGCGGATAAAGGAAATTGCCCGCGAGATCGGATATTACCCCCGGGCCGCGGCCTTGGCGCTACGTTCCCATCGGACCGGCTGCCTGGGCATACTATTAGAGGGGACCGGGGAAGAGCTGGTGGCGGAATCCGGTTTCTCAAGCCCGCTGCTTTATTACTTTCTGGGACAGTGCCGAGCTCGGTCGCTGCATGAATATGTGGAATTTTATCAACCCTCTGCCAATGGAAGTTTTCAACCGCCGCGGCAGTTGACCGGCGGGGTTGTTGACGGCATGTTGGTCCTCGGCTATGTCGATGCCGGGCTGCGTCCGTGGCTGCAAGGGCAAGGCGACCGTTATCCTTGGGTGAGCTTGGATGAACCAGGGGCGCTGGCGGTCTATTCGGCCACGGATGAGGGGGTTTGCCAGGCAGTTAAATGCTTGGTGGAACTGGGCCACCGGCGGATTGCCTATTACGGCGGGCCGAAGCGATTTACCACCCATCGGCTTGGCTTTGTGGGGTTTCGGCGTGCGGTCCGTCGCTTTGGCCTGGTGGTCGAGCGGGAGCAATGGATAGCCGGTTTTGAGGCCGGCGAACCGGAACATGCGGCCCGCCAACAATCGCAATGGGCCCAGGAGGTATTGGGTCAGACCCCCCGCCCAACAGCCATTGTTTTTCATGGTGCGCCCTCGGGACGAAATATATTGATGGCGGCGGTCGGTCAGGGCCTGTCGGTGCCGCGTGATCTGAGCCTGATCGGAATCGCTTTGGCGATTGAGGCGCAACGTGGCCCGCCATTTCTATCCACGATAGAGGCCGATTTCGGCGGCATGGTGGGTGCCGCATTGGACCTGTTGCTGGGGCGTATTGAGGGTAAAGGGCCAAAGCAAAAGGTTGTCCGACTCATGCCGCGGTTGGTGCAGCGCGATACGGTAGCCCCCGCCGCCACAGGTCCGGCAGGCGGGTATTCCAATCGTGTGGGGTAAAACCTTATCGCCGCATCCAGTTGCAATTTTTCATATCGCCATTAAAGCATAATTCTCGGCGAGCCGCTCCACCGGCGGCTGGGGCTGCTGGAGGTGAACGGTAAAAGTCTGAAGACCAAGGTTCCCCGCGTGTCCAAAGACTTTAACGCCATCCTCGGTCAACTGGAGTTGCTGCCGCTGTCTACCCAGCCGCCAGCGTGGGCGCCGGGTTGGTTGTAGCAAGTGCATTACCGCGGAAAGGCCGGAAATCAAGGACTTTTCCTCTTCATCGGGGGAAATCAGGTTTATCGCTGGAAGCCGTGATTGGGGAGGTGGGTTTCCCCCTTTTACCGATGAACGGTAGTGTTAGACTTTACGGTAACGTCGGTTTTATAAATGGCGGGCCTGCATTGGCCAATTAATTATACCAAAATAATTGCAGGTAAAAGTGTTGCAACAGTGGTCGTCAGTTGCCGGAGGAGGATGAGGGAATAATCTGGCGACGCTTGGGAAACAATGGGCGCTGCCTGGTGTGGCTTGGTGCCATAGGGTTAATCTGAAGCCACAGGGGCAAACAGAGGTGGACTTGCGTTGGAGGATTGGTTGTGTTAGGATAGTTTCAGGTGAAACTTAAAGAGGAAAAAAGGTTTGCATTGCAGGATTGGTTGTGTTAAGACAGTTTCAGGTGAAAAATAAGAATACGCGGCGGGATGCCGGACGGGACGCCCCCGGCCGCAGGGATGCGGGATGATGGCTCGGGCGAAGGCTCCTGCACGGATGGGCGGTCACGCCAGTGAAGGTAGAACAGTCGCGGTGGCGACAAGGAGGTGTCTGGAATTCAAAAGATCGCCTTTCAAGGGGCTGTCGGCACCGTGCGGCTCTGGAGGATCAAGTAAACGGCGCAATAAAAAATGTCCACCGCCGCGTTGGCGTGTGGATCCGCGGTCCGTCCGGTTCGGCGGGCAATTTCGGAGGCTGTCGAGAGGGGCCAAAAGGAGTTTATGCGCATGGCTTCACCATCAGACCATGGGGCGGCGGCGCGCGTCCGCCGCTGGCAGGATTTCATGTCCGGCTCGCCCGCCGTAGCGTATCTCTATATTGTACGCTACGCCGATACGCCTCGCCCCAAGCCCTTGCCCCGACCCGAAAATGACGCCCTTCGTCTGGAATGGGCCTGGAATAACTATCTCGACCAACTGCAGCGAATGTCCTGGCTGGCCGATGACAGCCTGGCCTACCTGGACTGCCTCGGTGGAACGGAACTTTTTGCCCAGGCTTTCGGTTGCCCGGTACATTATCCGGAGAATGATATGCCCTTCGCCCGGCCGCTGATTCACAGTGCCGCCGATGTCAGCCGCATCAAGGTGCCCGCACTCGACGTACCCGTTCTGGCCCGGCAGTTTAAGTTCGCCGACGAATTGCGTCGCCGCGCCGGTCCCCAAGCGCTCGTGCGCACTGTTGACGTGCAAAGTCCCATGGATATCGCCGCTTTAATCTGGGACAAAAACGATTTTTACCTGGCGCTCATGGATGCCCCGAGGGCGGTGGCCGAATTGTCCGCCAAAGTCATGGAGTTGCTCACCGCGTTTCTCGACGAGTGGTTTTCGCGCTATGGTCGTGAGCACGTAGCCCATTTTCCGGATTATTTGATGCCTCGCGGCCTGACCGTCTCAGAAGATGAAATCGGCGTGGTAAGCCCGGAATTATTTACGGATTTATTTCTGCCGGAACTCGCCACGCTCTCCACCCATTTCGGAGGTATCGGCATCCATTGCTGTGCTGATTCCCGCCATCAATGGGATAACCTGCTTAAAATACCGGATCTACGGCTCCTGAATTTAGATCGCCCCATCGACCAGTTGCAGCAGGCCTATCGTCACTTTGCCGCGCACACCCAGCAATGGCATGGCGTAAGTACCATGACCCAGGTGCAATGGCTGATCGACCATGCGCCCACGGCCCGAGCCGTACTGGAAGTGGTGGCCCACAGCCGCGATGAAGCCTGCCAACTGCTGGAAAGCCTCCAGACCCTCACCGGCGGCCGGTGACCCGCACGGGCAGGCGCGGGCCTCGGCGACGGGGCCAGCGTCTGCAGGGCCGCCGCCCGCCAATCATATCCGGCCGGCGTCCCGCCTCCTGCCTCGGCCAAACCTTTTGGTTGACAATTCGTATTAAGACCGGTAAGAGAAAGGGCCAGCCTTCGCGCAAGGGGCAAATTGGCTCTGGTGCCATGGCGTTGGCCGGCGACCCGGTGGTTTTGGAACTCGATGGAGCTATGCAGTAATGCAAAATGCGGCGGAAATCGTGGTACAGCGCCTCACCAAAGACTATGGTCGATTTCGGGCGGTGGATGACATTAGTTTTGAAGTAGCCAAGGGTAGTGTGGTCGGCTTTTTAGGCCCCAACGGTGCCGGCAAGACCACCACCATTCGTATGCTAACCTGTTACATGCCGCCGTCCAGCGGCAGCGCCCGCGTCGCCGGCTTTGATGTCTTTGGCCAGTCGCTGCAAGTTCGTCAGAACATCGGCTATTTGCCGGAAAATACGCCCCTCTACCCCGAAATGCGGGTGGAGGAATATCTGGATTACCGCGGCAAACTGCGCGGCATGAATCGCGCCGCCCGCCGACAACGCATCGCGGAAGTCGCCCAGCGCTGCTGGCTTACGGAACGCCTGCGCTGGCTCGTGGGAAAATTATCCAAGGGCTATCGACAGCGGCTCGGCATCGCCGATGCCCTGCTGCACAATCCCCCCGTCCTGGTGCTCGACGAACCCACGGTCGGGCTGGATCCCTCCCAGATCCGCGAAGCCCGAAAACTCATCGCGGAACTCGCCGGCCGCCATACCGTGCTGCTTTCCACGCACATTCTCTCGGAGGTTGAACTGGTCTGCCAGCGCGTCATCATCATTGGTCGCGGCAAAATTCTGGCCCAGGGTACGCCCGATGAACTCAAGCAACAATGCGCCCGCGCCGGTGCCGCGGGATCCAGATTGTTGGTCGAAGTGCGCGGTCCGTCAGATCAGGTTCTTAGTGCCATCAAGGCCTTGCCCGGCGTGGAAAAGGTGCAGGTGCTCGCCGATGGACCGGTCCAGTCGCTGGCGGTGGTGGGGCGGTTGGATGCCCAACTGCGCGAACAAATTGCCGCATTGGTGGTTCAGCGGGGTTGGGCCTTGCGTGAAATGCGTCTCGGCGGAGCCTCGCTGGAAGAGTTTTTTGTCCAGATTACCGATCCGGGAACCAGTCAAGCCGCGGCCTGATCGCGGCTCTGCGCCGGTGGGTATTTAAAAATCCGCCCAGACCAGCCGACGCCCTGAACACCCGGAAATTAAATCCATGGAGTACCTGTTTATGTCCAGAATCATGGCCGTGGCCGGACGCGAACTTAAAAGCCTGTTCTATTCGCCCGTGGCCTATATCGTCCTCACCCTTTATCTGCTTTTTGTCGGACTCTTGTTTTCCATGCTGGTGTTTATTCCCGGCGAACTGGCCAATCCCCAACCGATGTTCGAATGGAATCATTTAATCCTGATTTTCATTGTGCCGTTTATAACCATGTCCCTGCTGGCGGAAGAATACCGTTCCGGACGCTTTGAGGTTTTACGCACCAGCCCCATTGCGGAACTGGAAATCATTATAGGAAAATATCTCGGAGCGATGGGCTTTTATTGTGTGGTTATCGCCTCCAGCGTGGTGTTTGTGTTGACCTTGATGGCGTTTGGCCGGCCTGATTTTCACCCCATCTTCACCAGCTACCTGGGCTTGCTGCTCATGGGGTCCATGATGGTGGCCATCGGGGTATTTTTCTCCGCCCTTTCTGAACACCAGATTCTCGCCGCCATGAGCACCTGCGTTACCCTGGTGGCTCTGGGCATTCTCGTCGGTTTTGTGCGTCAGTTGGTTCCCACTTCCTGGTTCGCAGCTACCCAGATCCGCCATGTCCTTGGTTATATGGCCATTGAACCGCACATGGCCAATTTCGCACGTGGCGTGGTAGACACCCAAAATATCGTTTATTTTTTAACCGGTACGGGTTTATTTTTGTTTTTGACCTACGTGGTGCTCGAAAGCAGGCGTTGGAGATAAATAGCTTCATGGGCCTGGTCCCGGAGGCCGGCCCAGACCTGCCCAAAATAATGGTTACAGCAACACCGGCTAAAATCCCGGCACGCCGGGACAGCCGATGCTAATCAGGAGTGAAACCCAATCATGGCCGCAGCAGACAATAAAGATGAGCTTCCCCCGGCAACCTCCAAAGGCGGGCTGCCCGTCGGCCCAGCCGATGTCAATGCCTCCGGCAAGCGCCGCTGGTTGTATGGCGCCAACACCGCCATTTTAATCATCATCGTCCTGGCGGTGGTCATTTGCCTGGATTGGCTCTCGGTGCGGTTTAACTACCGTAAAGACCTGACCACAGGCGAAATTTATTCCCTCTCTCCCCGCACGAAAAAACTCCTGACCATCGTGGACCATCAGAAAAAGCCTATCTATCTGGTCAATTTATATCCGCAGGGCCAGCCCCAAGGCCAGGCTGGCGTTACCGAATTTTTACAGGGGCGCAAGGTCCAACAGCTCATCAAGGAATACACCCGCACTTCCAGTTACGTGCGGCAATTCAAAGCCAGCAAGGGCCGCAAGGCCCTGGAAGAACAAATTCGCGCCCGGTTCAAGGGCGAATTTTCGCCCTATCAGGCCGCGGCCCGGCAATTCACCGGCTTGGCCCTGCAAATTAAAAAATTTCTGGCCGCCGAAGCCGCCGGATGGGGTCGCCTGGCCCAACAGCCGGGGCTTACTACCCAACAACAGCAGGTAGCCTTATCCGTGCAATCGGTATTTGACGGCAGCTTGCCGCGGGTGATCGCCCGCACCCAGCGCCATGCCCAAAAGGCGTTGCATTCCACCCTGCCTGATTGGCCGCGGGTTTCCAAACAACTCGCCGCCACCGCCAAAATGCTCGCCTCCAATCTGGCCGCTCTCAGCAAGCCCGATGCTCTGGAGCAAACCACCAATGTCCAACTTGGCCCCGCGATTACCGCCTACCTGAAAGGCCGCACCGCCGCCTACGGCAAGGAAATTGCCCTGTTAAAATCCTATCGCCATAAAATCACGACCATCAAACCCCTGCGCGCCGGAGCCATCCTGCACGAATTAACCCCCGATTCTCTGCTGGTGATGGGCCCCAAAAAGCTCAAAGTGCTGCCCGGCTATTCGCTCTTTAAGCCGCGCAGCGCCGGCCTGGGTCAGGGACCACAATACGTATTCAACGGGGAACAAGCCGTGAATTCGGCTCTGCTGGGTATGATCCAAAAGCACCGCACCAAAGTGGTGTTTGTCAGCATCAGTCCCACCAATCTCATCAGCACGGGTGGGCCCTTCAGCCGCATTGCCGCCCAGTTAAGACGCAGCAATTTCAAGGTTTTTCAGTGGTCGCCCACCCCCGTAAATCCGCAGCAAGGCCCTCCCGGTCCGCCGCCGGCCATCGGCCAAGGCGTGATCTGGGTGGTGGTGGAATTGCCCCCGCCCGGCCAGGAATCCTATCTGGCCGGTATGATCAACAAACAGTTGGAAGCCAAAGTGCGCCAGCATCTGGCCCAGGGCGGCAATGCCCTGTTCTTACTGGGTTCCATTCCCGAAGAGATGATGATGAGCTTTGGCGCCAAACTGCCCTTCAAGGGACTCCTCGGCGGTTATGGCATACGTTTCCGACCCACCTACAGCATCGTGCGCCGCACCCAGACCTCGCGCCGCGGCTATGTGGCCATGCCCGAGGTGCAGGTTAGCACCTTCCCCAAAACCGTCATCGGTCGTCCCCTGGAATCTTTGGCCACACTCTTTGCCGGCCAGATGATGGCTCCCAATCAATTCCTCCTGGCACCCACCGTGGTGGAACCGCTGGCCCACCTGCCTCCAGGCACCATGGCCAAAGTTATTGTCCAGACCTCCGCCGGTACGGATATTTGGGGACAGCCATCCGGTTATACCGGCCGCGCGGTTTTCCAGGCCGGGACCGATTTACCCGCCCCATTACCCCTGGCCGTGATGGCCCAGAAGGGGGCTACGCGGGTGGTGGCCATAGGTAACGTGCTTTTCGCCTCCAACTCGATTTTGGAAAGCGGCCAACCTTATGTCACCGGCGGACAATTGGGCTGGGTTTATAATTACCCCGGCAATGCCGAGCTTTTTGTCAATGCCATGTATTGGCTCGCCCACGATGCGCACCTGATTGCCGTAAGCCCGCGGGCCACGGTTGCACTCCGCATAGCCCGTATGGGCTCCGGTGAAGAAACCATGGTCCGGCTATGGAGTTTCATCGGACCGGCCTGCCTGGTGATTGTGGCCGGCTTTGTGGTGTTTCTGGTACGGCGACGCGTATAACGCGCTGCCCAATATCGCCCCCGGATGTTAAAAAAGCCGAAATCCCGGGTCATACCAGGCCGCACCAGGCGGTGCGTGGTTTTGCCCCTCGGCTGTTGGTAAAGGAAGCTTACACATGAATTTTCGACTAACCACCGCGGCACTGCTTATTCTCATCGTCCTGGCCGGTATCGTCATTTATATGTCCACCCGGCCGCCCCTGCCTCGGCATAAACACATCGCCGGCCTGGTTTTTAATCCCGCTCCCGTGACCATCGGCAAAATCACCTATGTTCGTCCGGCCAAACCCGCCCGGGTGTTTGTCCGCCTCGGCACACACTGGAAAATCGCCCAGCCCATCGCGGTATGGGGACGCGATTTTAAGATCGGTGATATCGGCGATACCCTGCGCCACCTGAAGTACAAATACCGCCTGGCCGTCCGGCCCGCCGGACCACATTCCCTCGCAGCCTTGGGCCTCGCTCCGCCCCGCGCCGTGGTAACACTCACCGACAACACCGGCCACCCCTTTAGCCTCAACATCGGACGGCGGCTGGTCAGCGGCCGGCTTTACGTGCAGCCCAAGGGCCAGACGCACTGGGTCTATGTGGTTCATGCCGGATGGTTCTCCCGGCTCTCTCAACCCATCGCCCGTTTCCGCGACCGCAACCTTACCCGCTTTCATATCAAGGCGGTCACGGGAATTACCCTTCAGCGTGGCCCCGTGCTCATCCATCTGCAAAAACTCCAAGGCCGATGGATCATTACCCAGCCGGTGCATTGCCCGGCCCGGCCCGTCGCGGTCAGCAATTGGCTAAGCAACCTCCAGAGTCTCCACGCCCACCGATTCTCCAGCGTCCCCGCCGCTACCGCGGGGCTGCAAAGCCCGGTGGCCACCGCCCAGATCCAGTTTGCGCCACCCCCCAAACCATCCACCACCATGCCGGGCGTAACCAAGGCCGGGGTGCAACTCCCCCCGCTGATCGTGAAGTTCGGCCGCTACACCGATTTAACACGCGGCCATGTTTATGTCAGCAGTAATCAGGATCCGGGCACGGCGGTGCTAAGCGCCCTGTCCATGAATCATCTGGTAAAAACCTTAACTCAGTTGCGCGATCACGCCCTGACCCGAGCCGCGGTTTCCAAAGCCAGCCGCATCGTCATCATGCGTGGGTCGAACGATATTTCGCCGGAAATGCCGGCACCGGAATTTTCCCATCTCTATCTCGTGTCGTCCGCCGGGGACCATTGGCTCATGGGAACCACCGCCACGCAGTTTGCGGGCGGACCTTTGCTGGCCGCTTCAACCAAGGCCGTCGCGGCCATGACCAAAGCGCTCTCCAAGCTCCGGGCCACCTCATTTCTAGACTCCAAAATCAATTTAACGGCCTTGGGGCTTCAACCGCCGCGAGCCTCGCTGGAACTACAAATTCCAGGACGTATTCATCCCTGTCATATCCTGATCGGGCAGCGGCAAAAAAACGGTTTGTTGCCGATGAAACGGCCCTCCTGGCCCAGCGTTTATCTGGTACATTCCTGGAAACTCAGCGGCCTGGTGCCTCAGGCCACTTCCCTTAGAAGCTCCAAAATCGCCGCCATCACGGCTTCATCCATTCAATCTCTTGTGGTCAGCCGCCGCCACCCCGCCGACCAGGCGGCCTTCGTCCAACATGGCGGCCAGTGGACCCCAGGCAAACTTCTGGGGGTTCCGGCCGGTCCCGCGGAAACGCCAAAGATTGCCAAGCTCGCCGCGGAGTTTGCTCACCTGCGCACCAAACGCTGGATCAGCGTGCAGCCACCCAAGCCTGCTCCCGGCGTCATTCACATTGCCCTCACCATTTCCCGCACGCCCCAGCCGGTCGCCAAAGCCGTTGGCAAAATGAAGATGCCCATGGTCGGTCCACAAAAACCGGTTTTGCTGCACGCTCAGTTGAGCCTCTGGCCGCCGATGGGCAAGCCCGGAAAAAACAAATCCAAACCCACTTGGCGGGCCGTTTACGAGGTTACCGGCAGCCGCCAAAATTGGGTCTTCGTTCCACCCGCCGCTCTGGTGAAGGCCGCCGAAGCCGTGCTTCAACCCGCGGCACCCGCGCCGCCCAAAAAATAAAAACCCATCGCATCTTAGCCCGGCGGCCGCCGCAGCGATTCCGGCCTGAAAGCCATTGGGCCTTGGCCCAGTGTCACCGGAGTTTTTGTCGCTGCCGCAATCGGCGGAGCCACCAGAACTGACCGCTGTGGTTGCGGCTGCGGCTGCGCTGGGCCATAATGATCTTGGCGCTGCCACAGAGCCAGGCGGTGTGCGTAAAATACTCGCCCTTGGCCCACCCAAGGCGCAGACAAAGGTGGCCCGGCAATGATTACCCGTTTCGGTGTAAGAAATTACAAGGCCCTTCGCGATATCAGCTTGGATCTGACTCCGTTGCACGCGCTCATTGGCCCCAACGACAGCGGCAAAACCAGCGTCCTGGAAGCCTTGGCCGCTCTGTGTAAAAGCGTCGATTCCCCACTGAATCAAATCTTCCCAATGGGCACCGTTTTCACCGAGCTTCTCTGGGATGGTGCCCCCGGTAGTGCCTTGTCGTTCTGTTGCGATCTCGTGGATGGCCAATTCGCAGGCACCTACCAATTCGAATGCACACCTCCTGCCGCAGTCACAAACGTTTTGTCCGCCCGGCGGGAAACATGGACCCCGGCCGGCCAAGGCCCCCTTAACCTGTTCGCCCCGCTCGGGTCCGGTGCCACCGCAGTCCATTTCGTCGCCACTAGGCTCGTTCCGGGCGGCACAGACCCCATATTAGTCGGTAATATCCGCAATGCCTTAAGCGGGGTGGCCCTTTTCCGCTGGAATGCCCGCATGCTTCGGCTGCCGGTGATTCTCGACGCTGCGCGTCGTTTCACCATGGATATTTCCGGGTTCGGCCTGGCCCAGTGCCTCGATGATATTCTCGGTTTAGACCGTGAACAATTTCGTCGGCTCGAGGAGCAATTTTACAGGATATTCCCGCAGGTCAAATCCATCCAGCTTGTCGCTGAAACGGCCTACCAATGGCCGGGCCAACAGGCCGCAGATGGCATGCCCCTGAAGGCCGGCAGCGGCAAAGGCATCTCCTTTCAATTACACAATGGCCACAGCATCCGTGCGGCCCACGCCTCTGACGGCCTGCTGCTTACCTTGGCGTACCTCACCCTGCTTTTTCTGCCGCAGCCGCCGCGCCTGATTTTGGTGGAAGAACCGGAGAACGGCATTCACCCCAAGCGCTTGCAAGACGTGTTAACCATGCTTCGCCAATTTTTGTCCGAGCACCCCCGCACGCAAATTCTGTTAACCACCCATTCTCCCTACCTGCTGGATTGTTTCCAACCCCATGAGGTCACACTGTGTCGAAAGGAAGCGGATGACAGCGTATCGGTGCATCCGCTCAAAGGCATGCCGGACGTGCAAAAACAGCTCACGGTCTTTGGCCTTGGCGAGATATGGACGGCCGAAGGCGACGACGCCCTCGCCAAGTCCACCGACCACGGGGCCACCTGATGCGCGTACTGGTTGTCGTGGAAGGTTCCCATGAGGCCGGCGGCGCTTTAGAGGCCATCTTGGGCCGCTTGACCGACGGAAAATTGCAAATGGAACTGGATCGCCTCGCCAACAACAATATCCACCTCCACCACGGCCATGGCCAGGGGTACTACAAAAAGGCGGTCCGCTGGCTGCGCGAAGCCGAAAAACGTGGCTTTGCCGGCCTGATCCTCCTGGTCGACAACGACCGCCACCCCAGCCGCCGCGCCGAAATCGACCGTGCGCAAAACGAAACTCTCATCAGTTCCATTCCACGGGCCATGGCTGTAGCCATTGAGGCGTTCGATGCTTGGATATTCGCCGACGAGAAGGCCCTTTCCCAGGCCGTCGGCCGAGCCGTGCCGACTCAGCAGGACCCCGAAAAGGTCGACCACCCCAAGAAACATCTGGAAACACTCCTGCAACAGCTCGGTGCCTCTCCGAGTGCCGCGCTATATTCAAACGTTGCGCAACATATCAATCTATCCGTGCTCGAAAAAAGATGCCCACGCGGCTTTGCGGTCTTCGCCCAGCGTGTGCGGGCCATCTGAACCCGGCGGCCCACAGGTTGGCAAGTCGGCGTATCACCGTGATCCTAAGATTTGGCCGGCGACGCTTCCGGGCCAATCGTAGCCATTCCTCCAACACCGAGGTAGCGGGCTTCGACCGGTTTGAAGTTCAGATGGGCGATTAAAGCGTCAATATAATCTAAACGACGCCAGCCGTAATCGCCGAAGAAGGCATGTTCAAATAAATCCAACGCCAGCAGGGGCCGCGCTTTCCACAGCGGCCCGCTGGCCACCTCTTGACTCGAGAGGTTCCACAGCCGCCCGGTACATTCATCCTGCACCGTCCAAGTCCACCCGCGGCAGGTTCGGGCGGTTTGCCGCAGGTCTCCCAGATAATTTTCCAGACTGCCAAAGCAGGCCCGTATGGACTCCAGAAGCGCACCCGTTGGCGGCGCGCCCTGGGCCGCCAGAATATCAAAATAAATTTCATGGTTGCGCACCGCGGAAAGCACAAACGTCAGATCCCCCTTGAGATTGGCTATTTCCGTAGCCTGGCAAGTGCTGCGCGTGCATTGAATGCGCGTCAAGCGCTCGGTAAGATCACCAACCTTGTTCACATGCGATAAATAGAGGTTGTAATGTTCTTCCATCGTGCCGCGGCTCGCCACGGCGCAATCCAGCAGCCCCGGAAAAGTTTTTGCTTCAAGTACGCGCACCATCCCACCAATCTGGCAATGCAAATGCCCTTTAATCCCGCAATCACTGCCCTGTGCAGTTTAATCCCACCTTCCGGAATCGGCAACACTTTCCAATAAAACGGTGTTACCAGGAAGTAGAAATGTCCCCCTGACATCGATTCCCCCCATCGCCGCGTGCGTTGAACAACTCGACGCACGGCCCGATTCATCCAACACGCAATTCCATGGGTGTGCCCGTTTTTATCGGGAAGGTGTTAAGCCGCTAACTTCTGGTGTTTCTTGGCCCACCATGCGTCCCAGAGATTGCTTTGGTAGAGGGCTTCCATCGCCATGAGAGCCTCGGCATTTTCCGCATCCCATCGCATACCCGGACCTTTGATGCGACGGGTGATGGC
>JAJYZF010000220.1 GCA_021800165.1 Planctomycetota bacterium
GACGGGATAGCGTGCGGCGACGGCCTTGGGCCATTGGTAATTTTTGGGGCGACTGCCCGCAGGAAGAAAGTTGGCCCGCTGGGGGCCAAGGATATGGTTAAGCTGGGCCGTGCTGACTTTTTTGATGAGCGTGAAAACGGCACCGTGAGCTCGTACATCGGCAACGGTCGACAAAACCAGGATAATGAATATTAGTCGTCGCATCCATGATCCCTGTTCAATGACGGCAAGATATTAAAGCAAAACGTCCAGTTAGAAGTTATGCCCGAGGGGCACCATTGTAAAGCAGCCCTGGAAGTGGTACGTCGCCACGTCGGCTTTCCAGACTCGCTTGGTGCACAGCATTCTGTTACTTGAGCAAGGTATGCAACCGGAATCGTAAAAGTTTTCTGGAGTCGGCGGGCTTACAGCATCCCGGAGCACATTTGTAATACCGAGCGGCGCAATTTTTAGGGGCCTTGGTGATGTGAGTGCCTTGCCGGCCGGAGCCGTGATTCCGGCCGACGTAACAGGAGGAAAACCGGTTTCACGAAAGTGGAAGCGGGAGGATGCTGCGAACGCCCATTCGGCGGGCCTACTGTCAAATGTTGTGGATGAAGGCAATCAGGCGGCAGGGGTTTTGACGCCGTTATCAAGTCGGGATCCTGCCAGAACATTTGCCATGGGTTCCCATCGGTTGGGTTGCTGGAAGCCCGCGCTCCGCTCTGGCATGACTTGAAGGCCATCGCCAGGCAGGCTTTTCGATTGCCATCGTTCCGCGTCTTGTCATTTGGTAGTCGCGGGGTCGACAAAATATTTTCGATTGGTTGGACAGGACGGACATGCTCCCGACGCCCTGCCGAGGAATCATGGGACCTCCACCTCGCTTCACGCGGCGCTGTTCACGATGGTGGCGCACTCCCCGAAAACAACATCGAGGATCCGAGCCCAACGTACACCGGGGGTTTGCCCTCGCGGATCTTGCAAGGTCCGCTTTTAGGCGATCTAATGGCATTATTGTTTTTGGGTGGTTTCGTTTACGGAATGGGAGTGCGCCATGGCAAGACAATTCGCCTTAGGGGACGGCGTCGAGTTTGCGGAGAATCCCGAGCCCCGATGCGCGTGCCTGATGCTGCTGGATACCTCCGGTTCGATGGGCACCGTCGAGGGCGGGGATTACCAAGACCTCGGCTATTCATATACGCAGGACGGCCAGACCTTCAGGGCGGCTTCCGGTGGCCATACCCGTATCGGCGAGTTGAACGGTGGATTGCAGGTTTACAAGTCCTCCCTCACAGAGGACCCGCTCGCCGTCAAGCGGGTAGAGGTGTCCGTTATCACGTTCGGCGGCCACGTTGAAACCGTCTGCGATTTCACCACTGTTGACAATTTTGTGCCGCCCGTGCTGCGAGCCGATGGCGATACGCCGATGGGAGCGGCTATCGTGGCTGGATTGGATGCGCTCGAACGGCGCAAGCTATCGTACAAGGCAAACCGAATCAGCTACTATCGCCCTTGGGTCCTCCTGCTGACCGACGGCGAGCCGACCGACAGCTGGGACGCAGCGGCGGAGCGAATACGTCGCTTGGAGTCGCAGAGGGCCATGGCGTTTTTCCCGATAGGCGTTGGCTCGGCGAACATGGAGCTGCTGGCCCAGCTTTCCGGCACCGAGCCGAAGAGGCTTTCGGGGTTGAAGTTCCGCGAGCTATTTCAGTGGCTCTCGAGATCGCAACTCGCCGTCTCGCGATCCCGGCCTGGCGGCGAAACGGGAAGCGACAGGGTGGCGCTCCCGAAAACGACGGGTTGGGAGGCGGTATGACGCCGCCGGCGCCGTGGCGTGTTTGTTCCGCAGCGGTTGTCGGGCGGAGCCACCGCGAAAACGGGTTAGGCTGCCAAGACTGCTGCCTCTGCGGTTGCCTACGCCGGGGCGGCCGGACCTTCGCGGTGGGCGTCGTCGCCGACGGAGCGGGCAGCTCAAGGCACGGACGGCTCGGGGCGCAGCTCGCCTGCAAAGCCCTTTGGGCCTCCGCAGGTCGCTTGGCTAAATATTACCCGCAGTTGGGATGCGTCGGACGCGACCAGGTCGTCGCAGTATTCCGGGAGGCGAGGGACTCGATCCTCGGCCGGGCCCGGCGGCGTGTGGCGCGCGACTACGCGACAACGGCGGCCCTCGCGATCCTCGGTCCCGACGGGTGCGTCTTTGCGTCAGTGGGTGATTCTGTCCTGGTCACCCGAGGCCCAAGCGGCTACCAGCCCGTTTTTTGGCCTGAGAACGGGGAGTTCGCCAGCACGACGTCCTTCCTCACCGAGGGCGATTTCGGGGACCACCTCCAGTTTGAGGCGAGGTCTAGCGCCGTGGAGGAACTCGCGATGTTTACCGACGGCCTGAGCCCAGTCGCATTGAATTTGGGTCTCCGGGCTGCGCACGGGCCGTTCTTTTCCCCGCTCTTCCTCCAACTTACGGCCGCCTCGCGGCGGCGTACACCGCGACGCGACGTGGAGCGCGGCCTGCGCCGATTCCTCTCGTCCGAAGCGCTGGAGCGGCGCCTCGAGGACGACCGATCACTCGTCCTCATTTGGTAAACGTCCGGCGAAGGGCAGTGGGAGGGGGTGTGGCCTGGCGGGGTGATGTACGGTGGCAGCCGGGGTTGGCGTGCCAGGGCGCCGACTGCG
>JAJYZF010000026.1 GCA_021800165.1 Planctomycetota bacterium
ACAGTCTTTCCTGTATTTGCGATAGGCTGAGAAATAGTCGCACCCCAGCGTTCCTGGAAAATCTTCCCCCAACACCGCCCGAAGAACCTGCGATCCCCTTGAGCGATCAATCCGGAAGAGCGTAAAGGGTTCGGCGCGGAAGCACCAGGTCCAATGGGGCCGGCCGTTGGTCTTGTGTCCGGTCTCATCCGTGTTCACCACCGCTTGGCCGGGCAGCATCTGCTGCAAGACCCCATGCGGCTCCGCCATCGCCGTGCTGACCTTCTGGATCACCTTGGCCAGTTGTCCCCGCGAGATCGGCAACTGCAATACATCGCGGCAGAACTTACGGATCGTGGAAAATGAACAATGGCAGGATCCCTTGAGGCACGCCACCCACGCCGTGAGTCGTGGGCCGACCAAGCCGCTGTTCTGAATTTCCGGTGGTAGCGACGCGTAATGGACTTTTTGACAATGCGGGCAGAAGTACCCATGGCTGCGATGCTCTGTAACCTCCACCGGCACTCCCGGTATTTCCACCTGCTGAATCTTGCGCGGCGGCTGGTCCAATGGTCGCACTCGGCCGCCGCAGTCCGGGCAGCGGCCCACTCGATAATCTACCACCCGATTGATCTGTTCCGGGGTAAAAGGCTCACGTTCGCGACGCGGGTGCCCCTTCTGGCCACCGATGGAACGTTTTTCTCCCGGCGGCAGGGGCGGTGGCGGTGGTTTGACAATATCACTGGACGGAGGCTTGGAGGAATTCGAGGAGTTTTTCGAGAGGCGCGCCACTTGGGCCAACAACGCAGCCACCTGTTTGGAAAGTGCGGTCCCGACGCATCGGGACTGTTGCAACGCTGCAATGGTAGCATCGCGCAGAGCCGATTGCGACCTGAGATCGACAACCAAAACTTCCAGTTCGGTGATACGCTGCTGATAGGTTTGTTCGGTACGTGCATCCATGCCGTTTTGACCAATCCTTTGATCCGATTATTTTATCGGACGGATTGTGTGCAACGCTCAAATTTTATCCTGAACTTTTTCGTGGGAATTTATTTGCTTTTCTTCTGGGGGGGGGTACACTTTATCCATGGTCAGGCTCATTGTGAGCTTGACAGGCCGGAAAGGCCGTGAACGGCTACCAATAGAGTAAAGGAGAATAGGTATGGCCGAGCTCATAACTCCCCACCGAGGCGAGCAACGCCTGAGCCTGGAGCAGCTTCATGCCTGGGAGAATCTGCGTCTGGGCATGTTTATTCATTTTGGGATGAGCACGTTTGATGGCGATGAGTTATCCCGTGGTGATAAGCCTTCCACCGTGTACGCGCCGGATCGGTTGGATGTGGATCAATGGCTAAGCGTGGCCCGCGATGCGGGCATGAAATATGCGGTGCTGACCACCAAGCATGTGGCGGGCCATTGTCTGTGGCCCACCCGCTATAACGATTATCACGTGGGAACCAGCGGCAACCCGACGGATGTCGTGGAGGCCTTTGTAAAAGCCTGCCACAAACAAGGCCTGATGCCGGGGCTGTATTATTGTGCCTGGGACAATCACAATGTCTTTGGATCCGCAACGCCCAGCATGACCAAATGGGAATGGGCGTTTACCACGCAGGAATATCAGGAATTTCAATGGCGGCAGATTGATGAACTGATGGATCGCTACGGGGAGGTGGGAATCTGGTGGATGGATATTCCCAAGGTGTTGCCGCGGGACTATCGGCAAAAGCTCTATACGCACATTGCCGGACGGCAGCCGAAAGCCCTGATTTTTTACAACAACGGCATCGGGGACGGGCGCAATTATCCTTATGCGGACGCCTGGCCTTCGGATGGGGTGATGATTGAGAGATTTTTACCCAACAGCCAGTTGGGCCATCAACCGTGGCGGGAATTTGACGGTAAAAAATACTACATGGTGGGTGAGGTGTGTGATCCGATCGGCAAGGAATGGTTTTTTGTGGACGGTGATAAGCCGCGCAGCGATGCGGAATTACTGGGCATGTACTTGACCTCCACGAGCCGACGGGCCAATCTGCTGCTGGATGTACCGCCGGATCGGCACGGTTTAATACCGCAAATGCACGTGGAGGCGTTGTTGAGGTTACGCCGGAATATAGAAAAGATGGGAGGTTGAGACGCGGCGGTGCGCGGCTGCTACATATCGGAGATGCTGTGCGGGGCTAGCGTAGCACGCAGGGCGTTGAGCACCACCAATACGTCAATGACTTCCTGCAGCACGGCTCCGCCCACGGGAGGCAGATAGCCGGCGGCGGCCACACCTACGGCAATTAACGATAGCACAATACCACCCACGGCCGACTCTAGTGCAATGGTGCGCAGACGACGGGCAATGTGTAAGAATTCATCGACCTTACGCAGGGAAGAATCGAGGATGACTGCGGCGGCCGCCTCGGCGGTGACGTCCGACGTTCGTCCAAATGCAATACCCACTGTTGCGGCCAACAGTGCCGGGGCATCGTTGATGCCGTCGCCCAGGTAGGCGGTACGATGCTGGGATGTTTCGGCTTTGACAATGGCCAATTTTTCTTCCGGTGATTTTTCGGCATAGATGGTGGAAATGCCCACTCGTGCGGCCAGATCATGTGCCTCGGCGGCACGGTCTCCGGTCAGCAATATCATTCGGCCAATATCGTGCTTGGGGCCAAGATGATGCATGAAGGATTTTACCTCAGCGCGTGGTTCATCCTGAAACTGGAAAGTGGCGGCATACGTGTCGTCCACAATCAGCACACATTCCAGGCCGGGGCCCACTGGCGGCAGTTGTGCGGCAATAGCCGGGGAAACATATTTGCGTCCGGTGACGACGACGCGGTGGCCATCCACAGTGCCGGCCAGGCCCTGGCCGGGAGGTTCGTTGACATCCGTCACGGGAAGCAGTGCCATGGGTTGGCTTTGCACCGCGAGGTTGATGGCGCCGGCGAGGGGATGTTTAGAATACTGTTCCAGACTAGCCGCGTAGCGGAGGGCCTGCTCCCGGGTGAACCCATTGGCGGCGGCAACGTGGGTGAGACGCGGCTCACCAAACGTCAGCGTGCCGGTTTTATCAAAGAAGAAAGCTCGGCAAGTGGGAAGTTGCTCGAGGACCGCAGGATCTTTGATGATAATACCGCGCCGCGCCGCAAGCGAAATGGATCCGATGATGGCTACGGGTATGGCAATCAGCAGGGGGCACGGGGTGGCCACCACCAGCACGGCCAAAAAGCGTACAGGATCCCGGGCTAGAATGCCGGCAATCAAGGCAATCAGAACGGCTATCGGCGTATACATTGCTCCCAGGGTATCGCCGATGCGGCGGAGTTTGGGGCGTTGTTGTTCGGATTCCTTCATGACTTCCATAATGCGTGCGTAGCGGGAATCCTGGGGTTTTCGGGTGACGGTGATGGCCATCAGCGAAGAACCATTGACCGAACCCGACAGCACTTCTGATCCGGGTGCCTTGGCTATTTGATAAGGTTCGCCGGTAAGATACGATTCATCCATGGTCCCGTGGCCTTCCTGCACCACACCGTCGGCAGGGCAAATTTCGTGGGCATAAACCAGCAGTGTTTCGCCAGGAAGAATATCGGTGATGGCAATGTCGAGAACCGCGCCGTTAGCGCGGCGATGGGCGACCGACGGCATGCGTTTGGCCAACGCTCTAAGCACAGAAGAAGCACTGCGCACGGCATAGGCCTCCAACGTTTCTCCGCCGGAAAGCATGAGCACCACGAGAGTCCCGGCCAGATATTGACCAAGTATGGCGGCGGTGACAATGGAAATGCCGGCCAGTAGGTCAGAGCCAAACTTGCCGCGCAGCATTTGCCCAAGCAGACCCAACACCAGAGGCGTACCGCCAAGAAGCAGCGCCACCCATAGCGGGATGTCGCGGGCAGGTTCGCCAGCACCAACGGCAAAACGCAACACCAGATAAACGGCAATGGCCACAAGGGCAAGAAAGGCAATGGATGCGTGAAAATAGGACTCTACATTTGCATGTCCAGCCGCCGCCGGTGTTGGTGGGGGAGGCTTGGCTGCGCTGGCCGGTTTTTTACCTGGGTGATCCCGCAGAGGCTCGTTCCTGGCTGGCGTGTTGTCTGGGGCATCAGAGGGTGGACTGGACATAAATTTCCCCAAATTTACAGCGCCGACGCGCCCATCATGCCCGATTATTTTGGCCGGGACAAGCGCAGTGCGTAGACCAGATTGTGGTAGGGGATTGATGGTATGGCTGCGGGACTCCAGGAAATTGGCCGTACGCAAAAGCGGTTTCCTGACGCCTGATGGGCTTACCAGGCTACCGCCAGCACATCAACCTCATGGCAACGCATGCTCTGGGGAACAGTGATTTCCAGTTGTCCATCATGCCAGGTATGGGGTACTCTTGCGGCCGTGCCAAGCAGGGTGATGGACTTGGGACGCTGGACGCCGCGCACCACCACCGGGGCGGTTGGCTGCGGCAACAGGAAAAGATACCACAGGCCCTGATTGACGGTTATGGGCACATTACTTTGTTCGGGATAAGGCCCAGGGGTGGAACCGATAATGGCGGAGCGGCGAAGCTGCATCCATGCGGCAAGCTCGGAAAAGCGCTGGTAGGCAACGGCAGGTAATTCGCCATTGGGGCGCGGGCCTACGTTGATGAGCACATTTCCACCCCAGGTTCGCAAATGCGCCAACAAAGCCAACAGCCAAGCGGTGGAGTGATAATCTTCATCCTGAGTGTAGCCCCAGCCGGACTTTTGCCAGCAGTGACAGGTTTCAAACCAACCGCTGAACTTCTCGGTCGGCTGGCAACATTCGGTACACCCGAAATCGCCGTCACAACTGCGGCTGTTCAAAACGATATGCGGCTGGAGCTGGCGTGCGCGGTCGCGGATGGCATTGTCGTGCTCGCCGCCATCGAGCCACAGCAAGTCAATGCGGCCGTAGTTGGTGAGAAGCTCCTCCACACGGTGGTGAACAAGTTCACGGCGGCGGGCATCATGGTCGGCGGGTTTGGGAGCAAGGGTGCAGGGCAAGTGGCGGGTATTGAAGTGGGGGCGGCCGGGAAATCGCGCCGGATCTTCCGTACCGTAGTTGAAGCTTTTATAATTGCGATCAAAAAACCAATCCGGCGGCGAACAATAAAGGCCGACTTTTAAGCCGTAGCGGCGGCACGCTTCCACGTATGGTCGCACCAGATCTCGTCCGCCAAGGTGCGACTGTACGCCCAAAGAGCTGTAACGGCTTGGCCATAGGGTATAGCCGTCGTGATGCTGAGCAGTGAGCACGGCATATTGAAAGCCGGCACCTGCAGCCGCCTTCAGCCATGGATCCGGGTCGTAGCAATCGGGCTGAAAGCGGGGTGCCAAGGCCCAATAATCTTCTGGAATAATTTTGTTTTTACCTTGAGCCGCGGCATCCCATGGGGTATTGGCGATCATGCCCCAGGATAAATCAATACCGCCATGCACGGCCGAAATTCCCCAATGGATAAACAATCCCAGGCCGGCCTGCGGGAACCATTGGGCTTCGGGGTGGGTGGTGTGGGTATTGATCTGCGGCGCTCTGATGCCCAAGGCCGCATGCTGTGCGGCCGCAGCGGCTGCGGCGGTATCTACAACGGAGGTGGTCATAACCTGCATGCTCCTTTTGGTCCATGCGTGCTTTTCGAGCCGGTCATCGTGTCGTAACCGCATGGAAATGTCAAGGATTCACGCGTTACCATTTTGGAGGCCGGGACATCACCATTTGAAGATATTGGAAAGCAAGCCTAAAATAGTTCACCAGTGCCTTAAGCATGGCCGATCAGTTTGCAGGAGTGGTCTATCTTGATGAATCGACGAACAATAACCGTAGTGGTTGTCTTTGCGCTCGCCATGGTGGGTTTTATGGCGGAAATGCTGGCAGTGCCACATTCTAAAGGATCTGCCGTAGAGCTGGTCCCCGCCCAACAGGCGGCGATGGCTGCCGAGAAAGCGCAGTTGCGGCGGCTGGAAGCCGTGTTACGTCCAGACTTCAAGCAACTTCAGGTGGTGATGCCGGATGCGAAAGTGATGCTTAGCGCCCAATCCCGCGCCGCTTTGGCTCCTAAGGTTCTGCCGCTTTTCAAAAAGGCTGTGGTGGTGCTCGATGGCTTCCTCAAAAAGCACCCGCACGAAAACGATGGGGTGCGGGAATTGCGGGACCATTTTCTGGGCATGTCGGTGGTGTTTGGCGATGCCGGAGCCAAGGCGGCGCTGGAAGCTGCTGCTGCCGGGGGCACTCGGAGGAACCGATTGACGGCTCGATTGGAGTTAATGCAAGCCGCATGGTTGCTCCACGCACATGACGCGGCAGCGCAGGAAAAGACCTTGGCAACCATGACGATTTTAGCCAAGGCCAATCCGACCAGCGACCAGATTTCGCGCACGCTTTACACCATGCGGGAATTTGGGGCTGCCAACAATGCGCTGCGCGATCAGGCCATGCACATTATCGTGCATCACCTCACGGGGCCATTAGCGCAGATGATTCAAGAAGCGCAGCAGCGGCAGGCCGTCTTGAATGACTTTCAGGGTAAATCGGTCACGGTACGCGGTCGTTTGCTGGGGGGGAAAACTTTTTCCACAAAGGTGTGGAAGGGTAAGGTGGTGATTGTGGATTTCTGGGCCACCTGGTGCCCGCCTTGTCGCATGAGTCTGCCCGGATTGGAAGCCCTCTATAGCAAATATCATCGTCATGGCCTGGAGGTTCTGGGTATTTCCAATGACCGCACGGCAGCGGCACTGCGAACATTTCTGAAAGCCAATCCGAAAATCGCCTGGCCACAGATGTTTACTCCCCATTCAAATTGGAACCCACTGACCAAAAAGTATGGCGTGAGCGGCTTTGGAATTCCCGTTCAATTCATCATCGACCGCCAAGGTGTGGTGCGGCGCATCGTCAAGGGTTTTGACCCTTCCAAGGAAGCCGGCAACATAGCCTTGGTTAAAAAGCTGCTGGCGGAAAAATAGGACCCATGGGTTGTGTTGAGATGCCGGATGGACCGGCTTGCGTTACAATTCTGCCATGCCAAAGATTGATATTCAGTTACCCGCGGCCGCGTTGCCTGATTATTCAGTCCACGTTGACTCTGGCCTGCTGGGGAGACTGGGGAAAATGGTGCACCAGATAGCACCGGCCCCCGGTTGTGCCCTGATCACGGATTCCGTGGTGGCCCAGCTTTACGGAAAGCAGGCCCGCGACTCGCTGGAACAGGTTGGATTCAAGGTAACCTTGTTCGTATTTCCGGCGGGGGAATCTTCCAAAACCACCCGCGTGGTGGAGGCCGCTTACGATGTCTTGCTGACCGACCGCCTGGAACGCCGCAGTCCGGTGGTGGCCTTAGGGGGCGGCGTAGTCGGAGATTTAGCTGGGTTTGTCGCGGCTACCCTTTTGCGCGGCGTCCCGTTCGTTCAGGTACCAACCACACTTTTAGCCGCGGTGGATGCCAGTGTCGGCGGCAAGGTGGGGGTTGACCATGCCCACGGTAAGAACATGGTCGGCGCGTTTCACCATCCGTGTGCGGTGCTCATGGATGTACAAACGCTGCGTACTCTGCCGAAAATTGAACTCCAGTGCGGACTGGCGGAATGTGTGAAACATGCCATTATACGCGATGCTAGGCTCTTTGATTTTATTGGTGCTAACCTGCCGGCAATTTTTGCCCGCAACTCCGACGTACTTGTGGAACTGGTGGCCTGGAATGTGCGCATTAAATCAGCCATCGTGATGGCAGACCCTTATGAACAGGGTGTGCGCGCTGTTCTAAATCTTGGTCATACTTTCGGCCATGCGCTGGAAACTCTGGCCGGCTATAAGGGCTTAAAACATGGGCAGGCGGTCGGACTTGGTACCTTGGCCGCCAGTACCATGGCCCGCAAGCGCGGCATACTCGATGAAACCAGCCACACAAAAATTGAGACTTTACTGCGCCGCATTGGTCTGCTGGAAACGCCGCCCGCTGTGGACATTACCGCGGTCATGGAACTGATGCGTGGCGATAAAAAAGTTCGCGATGGCCAACTGCGACTGATATTGCCCACGGCAATCGGATCCGCGGAAATTATTTCCGACGCCCGACCCGATGAAATTGCCGCCGCTCTGGAAGCCATTGCTTCACCGTTAAACGGTGGAGTACGGCGATGAGCCAACTCGAAGCAACCGCCGGTTCGCCGGTACCGGACTTGCGCGAGGTGGTATTGGCGCGGCTGCATCTGCGGGCCACGCCCGGCTTCGGTCCAGTGTTGATTCAACGGGCTATCACGGCCCTGGGTTCACCGCAACGGGTTCTCGCGGCCAGTGCCGGTGAACTCTCGCAAATAGAGGGCTTAGGGGCTCAACGGGCCGAGACGATCGTGAGGGCCAAGCGCGATAACGTGCCGGAAAAGTTGCTCGATGAGTGTGCGCAAAGCGGAATCACCATTCTTTCTCCGGAAGATGCTCGCTGGCCTATGCATTTGCGCACCATCGCGGATCCGCCGGTGGTGCTATTCATGCGCGGACGGATATTGGCCCAGGATAATAAGGCCGTTGGCGTGGTCGGCTCACGTCGTTGTACGCTTTATGGGCGCGAGCAGGCCCAGAGGTTCGCTTCCGATCTGGCCGCGGCCGGCTTGACTGTGATCAGCGGCGGCGCTCGCGGCGTAGATACCGCGGCTCATGTCGGGGCTTTGCGGGCGGGTGGGCGCACCGTGGTCGTGCAGGGTTGTGGTTTACATCATTGCTATCCCGACGAAAATGCTGAACTTTATGAGCAGATCATCGGCCAGGATCGCGGGGCGGTGCTAAGTGAAATGCTGCCGGACGAACCACCGCTGCCGGAAAATTTCCCGCCACGAAATCGCATCATCGCGGGTATGTCGTTGGGAATTCTGGTCATTGAAGCCAACCTTAAAAGTGGTTCATTGATTACCGCCCGTCTGGCGGCTGATGACTACGGCCGTGAAGTTTTTGCCGTGCCCGGCCGTGTGGATTCACCGGCCAGTGCCGGTACGCACCATCTGCTTAAAACCGGCTCGGCCTCCCTGGTGGAGAATGCCGAAGATGTGGTGTTGATTTTGGGTGGACAGTCCACGGTGGCGCCGAATTTGTTCGCCTCCTCCAAGGCGGATCCTTCGCCGGAATTGCCGACGTTGGGGATACCGCCGACACCGGAATTGCCTGCGCGTGTAGCCCATGTGGGTCTCAAGGCCACGCCGGAACGGCCGGCCTCGGCCGTATCCCCAGATTCACGAGTTCAACGGCTCACGGCGGTGCAGCAGAAAATTGTCGCAGCACTGTGCTCGGGAGAATTGGATGTGGACAGTATCTGCGATGCCACCGCGTTGAAGGCGGCGGTGGTGCTCTCGGAATTGACGTTTTTACAGATTTCCGGCCAAGTCCAACGGATCAGCGGTCATACGTACGCTCGATCCGGCAAAAGTTAAAAGGATTCCCTCATGGCGAAAGTAAAGGCGAACAAGGTTGCGGTGTATGTCTTTCGGCAAAACGCTGGAGAAACTGAATTTTTGCAGTTGCGCCGGGCCGTCCACGCCGGTGATTATGCCGGCACATGGCAAGTGGTGTACGGCGGCATCGAGAAAGGGGAGGCGGCGGCCACCGCCGCCCGGCGCGAGCTGCGGGAGGAAACCGGCCTGGTGCCGCTGGAATTTTTTCAGGTGCAATACGTCGAAACATTTTACAGCCGTAGCCGGGATCGGGTGGTACTGATGCCGGTATTTGCGGTGCGGGTGCATAAAACCGCTCGTCCGGTTCTCAATGTGGAACACGACGATTTCCGGTGGATTCCACTGGCCGAAGTATCGGCGAACTTTATGTGGCGCAGCCAGCGGGAAGCCATCGCCATTATTCAAGCTGATATTCTCACTGGCAGTCCCGCTGCCGATCTGTTGCGTATTGATCCAAAGCCTGGCTGATTACCTTTTGCAAAGCCGGCATGCGCTGCGCCAGGCTGCTGGTTTAGATCAAGAGCCAGGCGGAGGGCGTTCACTCCTGGGGCCACACCCCATCCACGCCGGGTGGGATATTCTAAAACCCACCGCTCGGTTAAACTACGCCTCGCTTGCTGGGCCCAGGCGGTAGGTGATCGCGGGGCAGGCATTGTGAGTCGCATAATAAGTTGTCCCCGATGAGGTGTAGATAATGACCAAGCCAGCTAATTCAGCCGGAGCATTTCGCCGGGACATCGGTGTCATCGGACTACTTTATGCGAGTTTGGGGGGGATTATTGGTTCCGGCTGGCTGCTGGGGCCGCGCAATGCCGCCATGCAGGCAGGGCCGCTGAGTATATTTTCCTGGATTTTTGGCGGCTTGGCCATTTTGCTGCTGGCGCTGGTTTATGCAGAATTGGCCACCATGTTTCCGCGGAGTGGAGCGGTGGTGCATTTCCCGCGTTTCAGTCATGGCTCCTTTTTGGCGAGAATCTGGAGTTGGGTGCTGTTTTTGGGATACGTAGCGATCGCTCCGGTGGAAGTGGTTGCGGTGATGTCTTATGCCAACAGCATTCCGCGCATACACCATTATCTGCCGCCGCTGGTGGGTGCGGCCAATCATCAGGTGACGGCTCTGGGTCTGGGTGTATGCGTGATTCTGCTGGCGATTTTTACGGCGATCAACCTTTTGGGCATTCGTTGGGCG
Source organism: Planctomycetota bacterium (assembly GCA_021800165.1). Taxonomy (GTDB): domain Bacteria; phylum Planctomycetota; class Phycisphaerae; order WQYP01; family WQYP01; genus JABEVA01. The sequence goes on from JAJYZF010000026.1 coordinate 10,624, forward strand.
ATGCGTTTAAGTAATGCGGCGGGATGGTGGAAATTGGCCATTCCGACCTTGACGGTGATTATGCTGTTGCTCAACGCCCACCATGTCGGCAACCTGAAAATCGCCCCCGGGGACTGGACGCACGATTTTCGGGGGATATTTACGTCACTGGCGACCGCGGGAGTTATCTTCAGCTATCTGGGGTTTCGCCAGGCGGTGGAATTGGCCGGCGAGAGCAACAACCCTAAACGCAACATCCCCATTGCGGTGATTGGATCTGTGCTGATAGGACTGGTGCTGTACGTGTTCCTGCAGTTGGCCTTTCTACTGGCGGTGAATCCGGCCGAGTTGCATCGCTATGGTTGGGCGGGGCTGGCGCACATTGCGGATTTTAAAACCAAAACCGGTCCGTTCGCGGCCTTGGCGGAAGGGCTGGGGCTTACCTGGCTGGCTTGGCTGCTTTATGCGGATGCGATTGTTTCGCCATCGGGTACCGGGTTCATCTATACGACCACCTCGACCCGGGTTATTTCGGCAATGGGCGAAAGCGGGGTGTTGCCACGACCTCTGGCAAAACTCAACAGGGCCGGTGTGCCTTGGCTGGCCAGCATCTTAAGTTTGATTGTTGGAATCTGTTTTTTACTGCCGTTTCCATCATGGCATCGCTTGGTGGGGTACATCAGCTCGATTATGGCGCTGTCCTACGGCATTGGCCCGGTGGTTTTGCTGGCTCTGCGCAAAAGCATCCCTGAACACACGCGGGAGAGGCCTTTTCGTTTGCCGTGGGCCTCGGTGTTGGGGCCGATCTGTTTTATCATTTCGAACTTGGTGATTTATTGGAGCGGCCTGCACGGCAATACCCTGTTTTTCGGAATTATCGGGGGAATGTTGGCTGTATTTTTATTGTATCGGGTGCTCTTTGATCGGCCCGGCTTTTACAGCTTGCCGTGGAAAAACACCTGGTGGGTGCTGCCGTATTTTGGCGGCCTGTGGCTGCTGGATTTTGTCGGTTCCCGAAGTATGGTTGGAGGAAAAGGATATCTGCCGTTTCCATGGGATGTAGGTGCGGTAGCGCTATTTAGCCTGGTGGTGATGTACCTGGCGTTAAAAGCGGCAATTCCGTTGGAAGAAATGCAGGCGTATGTGGAAACGCAGGAAGTGTAATCAGGGCCAAAGTGTGGTGGGAGACCGAAATAAGGAATTCAAACGATGGACGCCACTGTTTACCTGGATACGCATGCCCACGTTGGTACGATTGATCGGCGTATTTTCGGGGGTTTTCTGGAACACCTTGGCCGGGCGGTTTACCAGGGCGTATACGATCCGGAGAGTCCGCTTGCGGATGGCCAGGGCTTGCGCCGGGATGTCATCACAGCCTTGGCCCGGTTGGAGATGCCCTGCGTGCGCTACCCCGGCGGCAATTTTGTGAGTGCCTACGATTGGAAACAGGGCATCGGGCCGAAGCAGACTCGGCCAAGACGACCGGATTTTGCGTGGCAATCGATCGAGACCAACGAATTCGGTACGGACGAATTCATGCGGTGGTGTGGGGAACTCAAAACCCGGCCGATGCTGGCCGTGAATCTGGGCACAGGCTCGGTTAGCGCGGCGGGAGAGTTGGTGGAATACTGCAACATGTCGGGGGGAACGCTCTGGTCGGACCAGCGGCGACGGAATGGCCACGCCGATCCGTATGGTGTGGAACTCTGGTGCCTGGGCAATGAAATGGACGGCCCGTGGCAGGCCGGCCATGTGCCGGCGGAGGTTTATGCCCAGCGGGCTGCACAGGCCGCCAAACTGATGAAGGGACTGGATGGCACCATAAAGACCATTGCCTGTGGATCCTCTGGGCGTGGTATACCTACGTATATGCACTGGGACCGAACGGTGCTGGAATACGGCTGGGATGTGATTGATTACATTTCCGCCCATCGGTACTCAAGCAATTCGGAGGGTAGTGCCCATTTTCTGGCAGAAGGTGTGGAAATTGACCGGATATTGGCGGATTACCGCGGGCTGCTGGACTTTGTACGTGGTCTTAAACGCAGCGACAAGAAGGTTTATGTATCCTTTGATGAGTGGAATGTTTGGTATCGGGCAACAGGCATGAGCGGCAACTGGGAGGTGGCACCGCATTTGCTGGAAGAGGTTTACAACTTGGAAGATGCTCTGGTTTGCGCGCAGTATTTGATGAGCTTCCTACGGCACGCGGACTTGGTAAAAGTGGCGTGCATCGCGCAAATTGTTAATGTGATAGCCCCAATTCTTACGCGGCGGGATGGCCTGCTGATTCAGTCCATTTTTTATCCCTTCGAGATCATATCGCGGCTGGCTCGGGGCAATTCGCTCATACCGATGGTGGATTCTCCGGTGTACCAAGCCGGCAGTCGGGGTGACGTTGCCGTGTGCGACGCGGCGGTGAGCTTCGAGGTGGAATCACAAAAATTGGCGATCTTTGTGGCCAATCGCAATCTCCACGCGGATTTAACGGTGCAGATAAAAATCGCGGACCGTATCATCACCGGTATTTTGCAAAGCCGTGCCATTGGGGGCGGCGACATCAAGCGCTGCAACACCTGGGAATGTCCCACGGCGGTGGAGCCGGTGGCGGCGGAATGTGGTTTGGCGGGCGGCCATTTGCAGATCAAAATTCCGGCACCTGGTTTTTGCGCCGTGCAGGTGGCCACCTCCCGGCGCTAAGTTTGTGGCTGAAATGAAACGCTACCTTAAGAAGAGACATTTGCCCTGGTGTGCGGTAAAATAAACAGCCGTAACTGCTGGATTTTATTTATGTCTGATCAAATTCCAATTCTGCTGGACACCGATATCGGTAGCGACATTGATGATGCAGTGGCACTGGCGTATTTGTTACGCCAGCCGCAGTGCCAATTGCTGGGCATTACCACCGTCACCGGCGATGTGGCCAAACGGTGTGCCTGTGCGGAGGTGGTGTGCGCGGCCGCGGGCCGGAGGGATATCCCAATTCATGCCGGCCGTTCGGCCCCGCTGGTACCGGGACCAGGCCAGCCGGCGGTACCCCAATATGCCGCGCTTGAGGCGATGCCGCATCGTCGGGATTGGCCGGCCAATACCGCGGTGGGTTTTTTACAGCGGACCATTCGGGCTTATCCGGGAGCGATAACCCTATTGACCATCGGGCCGCTGAGCAACGTGGCCCTGCTTTTTGCCCTGGATCCGGAAATACCGTTGTTGCTTAAGCAGATTGTATCGATGGCGGGCATATTTTACGCTGCGCCGCAGGATCGGGAGTGGAACATACTGGTCGACCCGGTAGCGGCCACCATGGTGTATAACACACCTCGCGCCCCGCACGTATCGTTGGGATTGGATGTTACGACAAAATGCAAGATGGCGGCGGCCCAGGTGCGGCAGCGTTTCACCGCGTCACCCTTGGATGTGGTGGCCAAGATGGCGGACGTCTGGTTTCAACATGCGGGGGAGATTACTTTTCACGATCCGCTGGCGGCGGCGGTTATTTTTCAGCCGAACCTTTGCCATTATGAAGATGGCACCGTGCAGGTACCGTTGGACCCCGACAATAAATCCGCCGGCAAAACGCGTTTCACGCCGGGCGCAGGTAACCGCCAGCCTGACCGGGTCGCGAAAACCGTACAAGTCGAAGAGTTCTTTACGGAGTATCTCAAGGTCTTTGCGTAACGCGATACGCCTTTACCTGGCGCTGTGTCGGCAGGGATGGTTGGGCGCCCAGGCGGGTGGTGCAGAGAGCTCCCACCAGGCACGCCTCGCGAACGGCATTTGCAAGCGACACATCCCCGCGGGCGAGGGCCACCGCCAAAGCGCCATTGAAGGCATCCCCGGCGGCCGTGGTGTCGACCGCGTGAACACAAGGAGCCGGAATCAATTCGCTTACCCGACCATCGGCCAGCAAGGCCCCGGCGGCACCCATGGTAATGATGACAGCTTTGCTGCCCAAGTTTATGAGTTGGCCGGCCGCCAGTCTTGCTGAATTTTCATCAGTCACGGCAAGTCCGCTGAGTTGGCCGGCCTCAATTTCGTTGGGCGTCAGGTACGTGACGTGGCGCAGAAGGGAGCGTTGTGCGGCTTTCGGGAGGGCGGCAAGGGGCGGAGCTGGAGCTGGATTTAAGATCACCGGCACTCCGGCGCGGGCGGCCATTTCGGCTACGGCCACTACGGTTTTAATGGGAATTTCCAACTGCAGCATGACCATGTCCGCCGAACCAATGAGATTTTGCATTTGTCGGGTGAATGTCGGCGTGTGATTCCAGGCGGCATTGGCACCTGAGGCCACTGATATCAGATTTTCTCCACCTTCATCTACCAATATCATGGCGATGCCGGTAGGGTGGCTGCGTCGCCGTGCTACGGCCTGGGTATGGATGCCCTCCCGCCGAAAATTTTCGATGGCCTGGCGACCAAAGGCGTCGTTACCGACACACGCAACCAATGTCACCTTGGCTCCAAGCCGTGCTGCGGCCACGGCCTGGTTGGCCCCCTTACCACCAGGAGCCATCATGAATTGGCCGCCCGTGACGGTTTGGCGCGGGGCCGGCAGATGTGGGCTTTTTATCACCATATCCACATTCACGCTGCCAACGACAAGAATGTGGGGAATTTTCATGTCGTACTCCACCGGATGAACATGCGGGTAATGTAATCTCCGGCGATACGTTGTACCAGAGTAGGGCCTTTGCCCAGCGAATGGATGGATTGCAATTTCCGACTCCCGCCGGGCGTTGATCGTGGATTAGCCTCAAAGGTTGGATTGGGCTATCGCTTACACGCAAAGGTGAATATTTTTCTTTTTTTTCTGTGGCCTTGGCGCGGCAAACGTAGTAAGATAGCAAAGTGGAGTGGTGGGCAGAACAGTTTCGCAAGGCCGCCGATGGCGTGTGGTTGGCCGAGAATTCGCCGGTACGAAATCCAAACGGGACTTTTGAATGAAAATTGACCCCCGGTATCTGGTTGAGAATGGAACCGAAATTTTCGGCGGTGCCGAGCTTTTGCTCAAGGGCTGCCTCGAGACGCCCGGAGGGGTGGCTCTGCTGACCGGCTATCCAGGCTCACCATTGGCCGGCTTTTTTGATTCCTGCCACGATATCGGTGAATTACTGACGGAAAAGGGCGTATGCGCCAAAATGGCCAATAATGAGGCCATCAGCGTGGCGATGCTTAACGGCTCACAGATGGTCGGCGTTAAGGCTATCGCGGTATTTAAGTCGGTGGGCCTGCATGTTGCCGCGGATGCCTTGGCATTGGGCAACCTGGCGGGCATTCCGCATGCCACGGGTGGGGCGGTGGTGGTGTCGGGGGATGATCCGTGGAGCGATTCCACACAGGTTCCCGCTGATTCCCGATTTTTGTTTGAACATTTGCGTGTTCCGGTGATGGAACCGGCCAACCCGCAGGAGCTAAAAGATTGGGTGGCCCAGGCATTTGAGTTGTCGGTGGCTTCCAAGTTGTACGTGGGAATCATGGTAACGGTAGCCTTGGGGGACGGTGGCGGCACCGTGGAATGTCGGCCCAACCAGTGGCCCAGCATTTCCACCAACGCCCGCATTGCCATTGAAACGGGCAAAATTCCGGTGGAAACAACGGTTCTTCTGCCACCACGCAGTTGGCGGCAGGAACTGACTTTTGACGATCGCTTCAAGGCCCTGCTGGCCCGCTGTCGGGAGCTGGGCCTGTCGCGGATTTTATACCCCATTGAACGCAGTTGGCGCGGCGGGCGTTCGCAACGCTGCCCGGTGGGCTTCATCGCCTCGGGGATGTCCCATACCATGTTGGCGCATGCGTTGGGTGAGATGGGGCTTTTGGGGCAATTCCCCCTGCTGAAGCTGGCGATCAGTTATCCGGTGGATACAACGTTGGTCGATGAGCTTGCCGCCATGTGCGAGCGCATTGTCGTGGTGGAGGAACGGCGTAGTTTTATTGAAAAGCAGGTATCGGAATATCTCACCCAGCGCCGTCAGGCTGATCCGGAACATGCCAGTTCGCGGGTGGAACTTTGGGGGAAAGCCTTTCCTGGTAAAACTACGGGCATTCCTTCCACCCGCGGGCTCCATCCGTCAATTCTCATTGAACTGCTGACGAGATTTCTGCGCGATACCCCCAATATTCCACACGAGCTTTCCAATGGGCGGTTGACGGAAGAATTGGAAACGATCACCTTGGCCAGTCAGGTACAAATGACGGTGCCGGTACGCACACCGGCGTATTGTCCCGGCTGTCCGCATCGCGATTCCTCCAGCGCGTTATTGGAAATTCGCAAGCGCCTGCTGGATCCCAAATACATGCAGGATCAATACGGCCGCGGTCCGATGGATCTGGTCGCGCACGGTGACACCGGCTGCTATACCATGATGATGTTCGAGCCGAACAAGCCGCTCATGCACAATTACAGCGGTATGGGGCTGGGCGGTGCCACCGGCGGAGGAGTGGATCCATTCATCAGCAACAAACAACTGGTTTTCATGGGCGACGGCACGTTTTTCCATTCGGGCCAGTTGGCCATTGCCAATTCAATCAATCAGGGCCAGGATATCACGTACATCATTTTGGAAAACAAAACCACCGCCATGACTGGCCATCAACCCAACCCCACGTTGACGCACGACATTGTGGGGCAGACGGCGCTTTCCCATGATATCGAGCGCATTGTTCGGGCTATCATTCCCGACGCCGCGGGCCCGCTGGGCATGAAGCGCAAGGATGGCCGTATCGTGCCGCAGGGCCGGGTTATTCGCATGAACCCGGCCAACCGCGAAGAATACCGTGACACGCTGGAGCGAGTGATTTTGGAAGACGGCGTCAAGGTGGTTATAGCCGAGAAAGAATGTGGCATCACCTTTAACCGCAGAAAGCATCGGGCCGAAGTGGCGGAGAAAAAGGATCACGGATTTGTCCGCCAAAAAGCCTACATGAACGTTACCGATGAAGTTTGCGAATATTGCCTGGAATGTACCAACCAGACCGGCTGCCCCGCGTTAAAAATAACGGACACTGATTACGGACCGAAAATTCAGACCGACTTTACCACCTGCCTGAACGATCAGGCCTGTTCGCGCATTCATGCCTGTCCGAGTTTTGAACAAGTCATTGTTACCCGCAAGCGTCCGCCGCGCATGTCGGATGAGGTGGTTGATTTGACCGGCATGCCGGAACCACCGGCGATGAAAATGCGGGACCAATGGCGCTGCTACCTGGCCGGAGTGGGTGGGATGGGCATCGGTGTGGCGGGCGAAATTCTGGTGCGGGCAGGTCATAAGGAAGGCTACCAGATTGCCTTTGTCGACAAAAAAGGTCTGGCGATTCGCAATGGGGGAGTCTTCAGCCAGTTGCTGTTTTCCCGTCAACCGGTACATGGCTCCGCCATCACGCCGTTCGGCAAGGCGGATTTGCTCATTGGGGTGGATGCGGTGGAAGCCGCCCGCGCCATCTCCCCGACGGATTATTTGCGTGTGGCCTCACCGAAATACACGCACGCCGTGGTGAACACAGGCAAAACACCCACCATTTTGACCCTGCTGGGTCGAGATGACTTTTCTCCGGAGGATCTGGCGGCGATTATTCAAAAGCAGTGCAAACCTGGCCGGTTCTTCAGCTTTAATGTCGGCGATCTGTGCGAACGTCTGCTGGATTCCAAACTTTACGCCAATATCATGATGCTGGGAGTGGCCTACCAATTGGGCTTTATTCCAGTCTCCTACAAGAGCATCACCTGGGCCATCCGCCACGCGGTGCGGCGCGAATTTGAACGCAACTACCGGGCGTTTAACATCGGGCGGAAAATTGTGCTGCGGCCGGATCTTTTCGGCGTAGCGGCCCCGCGTCAGGTGGAGACCGTGGATCAAGCGATTGAACGCAAGGCCAATATCCTCACCGTAAGCTCGCTGTGGGGGCGGCGCAATGCCACGATGTATCGCCGCCTGTGCCGCACCACCCTGGATCAGATGCCGAATCTGGATGACGCCACCCGCCGCGACTATGTCATTCGCCTGTTTGATGCCATCCAGTGGGGCACGTTGCCCTACGGGCGTGGATTCGCTTCGCGCGTGGTAAAAACCTACCAGCAGGACCATGCCCAGCGCAATTTTGCCGTCACCCGCGCTGTGATCTGGAATCTGGCCAAGGTGATGATGATTAAGGATGAAGTTTACGTCGCCATGCTCTACACCAGCCCCGAAAAATACCGCCGCGACCGCCGTCGTTATAATGTGAACCCCGCCAATGGCGATAAAATCAAATACCTGCATCTTAATGAACCTGAGTTTGAAATCGGCGGAGTCAAAATTCGGTTTCATCTCAAGGGGCGGGACTGGCAGATGCGCATTCTCCGCCATTGCCGCTGGCTGCGGGCCTTGTTGCCGTCGTGGCACGCCCGCGAAAAGGAATACCGCGACTGGTATATCCGTCTGGTGGATACCTGCGAACTCCACGAGCCCTGGCTGTACAACCTGTGGCTGGATATTTTGCGTTCGCCGGAGCCGGTCACCGGTTTTCGCGAGGTGCGTTATCCGAAGATGGAGCTTTCGCAGAACCGGGTGCGCGAATTGCAGCACGCCATTGCCGCCGGCAAGGCCGATACTCGGTCTCGCACACCGGCCCGTACGGTCAGCCTCACCAATCAGGTAATCGCCGGCTTCCGCGGAGATCCGTAAGCCCCCGTGGCGGCGTGAAATTCGTCGAGCGGCGTGAGGCGGCTATTGATTTGATCTTTCCCATTGGAGTCCATGGATGGCGCAAGGCCGGGGCACAACCAACTCTGGTCAGGCTCAAACGCCCCTTCTGGAACACTTCCCGCCGCTGGCCCGGAATCGCAATTACCTACTGCTGTTTGGTTCTTATGTAGTATCGGTGTTGGGGGATCGGGTTCATTTTCTGGTGATGCTGCAGTTGCTGTGCATTGTGATTTTGCGGCACAAAGCGGTGGATTCGCAGCATTTTGCCCAACTGAATCTGGCGATGTTTCTGCCATTTTTTCTGCTGGCCCCGCTGGCCGGTATCGTCGCCGACCGCATTCCGCGACGCCGTATTATGATTTCCTGCGATCTCTCGCGGGCGGTGCTGGTGGTTATTGCCCGAACCGTGCTGCTGGCGGGGGCCATGGGGCGTTGGATGTCCGTACCGCAGTTGTTGTGGCTGCTGTTTGGCTCGGAGGTGGTGCTGTCAATCTTTGGGGAGATGTTTTCGCCGGCGCGGGCGGCCATTTTACCCAATCTGGTTCATCCGCAACAACTGCTTCAGGCCAATGCCTGGATCAATCCCGCCGGTACAATTGTGACCCTGATCGGCTTTTTAGTGGGAGGCTGGCTGGTCACCCGCAATCTGGCCTACGCCATGTATGTTGATGCGTGTACTTATTGTATTTCCGCGGGGTGTGTTATTGCCATGCGGCTGCCACGCGGGGTCGATGTGCCGGCCCCGGCCAACCGCGGCAAATCCATGCGGGCGAGCCTGCGCCAGGGGGTAAGCTATCTGCGCCGTCATACCCGTCCGCTGCAGGTCATAAGCCTGGAACTGGGCTTTTTCGCCATCAGCACGTTGATTCTCAACAGTCTGCCCAGCCTGGTGCACAGGCGCTTTCACCTGGGACCACGGCATTTGTACTTCACGATGGCCTTGACCGGGTTGGGAATGATTGCCGGAGCCTTGGCGCTGAGCCGCGCTAAACAGAATATTCCCAAGGAAATCGGAATTGGATGGTCGGTGGTGCTGCTGGGCATCGGTTTGCTGCTGGCGGCCCATGCCGCCAGTTGGCCGGCCATGGTGCTGTGGCTGATGGTGGCGGCATGTTTTGGATCCATCATGTTTATCAGTGTGGATACCCTGCTGCAGCGCATTGTGCCTGATTTTATGCGCGGCCGGGTCATGGGGGTGCGCGACCTGGTCACCACCGCCGGCCTCATCACCATGACCGTACCCATGGCCCTCTTGCCTGGTATGCATGTGCTGGTGGTAAAACTGGTTTACGCCATGGGAACCCTTTCGCTGCTGCTGGGTATCGGCTTGGTAATTTTCTATTACCGCGGGCAGGCACTGCCGGCGGGACAGGCCGTGATATTACGTATTTTTCGTGTGTATATGGTGGTGTGGCATGGTTATCGGCGCATCGGTCCATGCCGCATTCCTGCCCAAGGCCCCGCGATTATTGCCTGTAATCATGGTTGCAGGTCCGGACCTCTGGCCTTGTTGATCAGCAGCCCACGGAGATTTATTCGATTGATGGTTGCACAGGAATACCGCCATACCCTCTTTCTAGGCCGGTTGCTTCGTTGGGGGCAAGCCATCCCAAGGCAGCGCGTCCCGGCTGATGCGGCAAGCCTCCGGTCGTCCTTGCGGGTGTTGCGGGCCGGCTGCGTGCTGGGGCTGTTTTTGGATGGCGGCATTTCCGAAGCCGGGCGGTTGGAACCGGCCCCGCCGGAAATTGCGGCGTTGGCCCTGATGAGCCGGGCACCGGTGGTACCCGTGTACGTGCATTCCCCCCGTCCACATGGCCGCGGATTCAGAAATTTTTTCCGGCCCGGCCGCGTTCGATTGTATTATGGATCGCCGCTGCATTTTACTCACATCGCCCCGCGGCAACGTGACTGCGCCACGCTGGAGGAGGTTGCTGGCCGCATTAAGCAAGCCATGACCAAGTTGCAGGCCAAAGCGGATGCCGATAACGCCCCATCCGCCTGCTGAACCGCGATTGTCCATCTCCGGTGGCGTGGTCTGGTTCCAGGCAAGGCGAGGTGCAAAAATGGCCCCCAATTTCCGCAAACCCAATATGCCCAATTCGGCCTGGCGTCAATCCGCGATCGTTATGGCGAAGGCAGATAGGGTTCGGCCTGCGCCGTGGACAACCGTTTTAATAACACCGGCTGTTTCGGCAGCAGGTGGGCCAACGTACGCTTATTAAGAAAGGCTCGTAGCTTTTTCCGGCTTTGGAGAATGGTGGTCGGCACGGTAAAAGGAGCATGATGGCCGTTTTGCGGCACCAGCAATGGATACAATGCCAGTCGATTGCGGGAAACCTTGCGCACTTCAACCAGAAAAAATATTCGTGCCATTCCAGTGGTACGCGCAGACGCCAGCCCCGCTTTTTTCAAGGCGGCGGCATACTTCGTCGGTTGGCCGACCGGGTTATGCGTTTGCCACCAGGCTTCCATGGATGGGGAATAGATAAAACGCGGATTGAAACATCGGCAACTCATCCACCATCGGCCATGGATTTTGGTCAGGCTGCCGACAAACGTACCGGTCAATTCTGCCCGGAGTTTTCGTTGGCCGCCGGGTAAGGCCGCTGGCCTGAAGTTGCAGCAGGTTATTAGAAATCGCTTTTGGCCCAGGGGATAGACAAACACCATGGGCTGCACCGGCTGGTGGACCCCATGAGTTTGCAACTGCCACACCCCCAGCAAATTTTTGTCCTGGAAGGCATTGCGCCGTAAAACCAACGATCGATTGAGCGCCAGCGGTGCGCGACAACCCGCCCAGACGACCAAAACGCCGGCTGCGGCAACAAGTGGAAATCGGGAGAGAAATTTCATCAAGATACTTCCAGCAAAAGGTATAAAACCATTACCGCGGCCAGGCCGGCGGCAGCCAAGGCCGCTTATTTTACAGCATCACCCTAAGTTTCTGTATGCTCAGGTGGTTTTCGCCCGAACATATTGAAGGAGCCGGCATCAAAAAAAGGCGGAAGGGATGGAAATTTCAATACGGCCACCGGGAGGAGTCGTGCCGCCTTCTTTCCGGCTGGACGCTCCCTAAAGGCCAAATAGCAGAGGTTCCTGGCCGCTCAAGGGGGCAGCCGGCTCCACTGTAACGATAGCCCAAATCAGCTTGGTTCCACTGCCCGGGAAAATTGCCAATCCTTTATTTTTCGTGATAGGGCTGTCCGAGTGCGCAAAATCAGGACATTTGGCGTACAATATGGTATTGCTTGGTACCGCTTTTGTTGACGGGTGGCCAGGCAAATGATAGTTTCAATGCCAATATGAATTGGGCTGCACTCCGGAGCAGCCTGATTTGGCGATCAAGGAGTTTCTCATGCAATTTAATTTAGACACTTTTGGTAATCGAAAACTTTTATTAACCGCAGTGGCGGTCGTGACGGGGACGCTGGCTTATGGCTCCGTCGGTCTGGCCGCCTCGGCATCAACCGCCAGCGGTACTCCCGCGACACCCAGTGCGGCTGTGCCCAGTGTTACGGTACCAGTGCCCGCGGTATCCGGTTTGCCCGGTGTGGTTACAACGGCACCGACCACGCGCCAAGGCGCTCAGACGCAGCCGGCCAAGCCGGCCAAGGGTAAGAAAAAGTCTCTTAGCGGCTATGTCGGTTCCATTAACGCCAGTAATATCAATATTCGCAGCGGTCCGGGCTTGGCTTATTATGTCTTGGGACAACTCACGACCGGAGATATGGTGAAGGTCGTCGGAACTCGCAACGGCTGGGACGCTATTGATCCGCCGGTCGGTACGCTTTGTTATATTGCCAGGAAATTCGTGCATGTTGGAACCGACACCGCCAAAGGTCACGTTTCCGCCAATTACGTTTTCGTGCGCGCCGCCAGTCGCTTGGCTCCCCGGTCCGATTATGCGGTGGTGAAAATTGTTTCTCGCGGCACTCGTGTTCATATTGTCGGAAGCACCCCGAGCTTTTATGTGATTCAGCCGCCGCGTGGCGCTCACGTGTACGTGTTGGCAAAATTTGTGACATCAGCCGGGGCCAATGCCCAATACCTTGCCCCCAAGTTGCGGATGCCCGCCGGGTTTAAGGGGGCCACGTTGGCCGCTTCGCTGGCGGCTGGAAACTCTGCGGTACTGGCTTCCGCAACGGCCAATACGCCGTCCAGTGTGACGACGCAACCGGTTTCTCCTGCGCTTCTGCCCAACCAGACCGTACCGCTGCCGGTGAGTGGCGGAAATTCCGGTCAGTCTGGCCAGACCGTGGTGGTCCCGCCCGTACCGCCAAGAGGGGCGATGCCCAACTCGGCGAAAGTAGGCCTGTTTTCCAAATTCAGCAATTTGAATAGAAAAACCCAATTGGAATTCCAAAAACCGTTGATGCAGCGGCGCCTTGCACCGTTGCTCCATGGTTACCAAAACCTGGCCGCCGTGGCCGGTGCACCCACCTGGATTAAGCAGGGTGTTGCGGCACGTATCCGTGTGCTCAAACGGGAGATCGCCATTCAAGAGCTGGTGGAAACCTCCCACAAAACGCCTCCGGTGAGTAAGGTCATTGCCCCGTACCAGCAGCAGTGGAAAGAATCGCAGGCGCAGATTGCCCAAGCTATCGACCACGCTCCGTATCTGGCCAAAGGGGTGTTGCGGACCAGCACGGCGCTTAAATCCAAATATGCCCTGGTGAATCCCGCCAACGGCCGCGTGACTGCGTATATCGATCCCACTTCCCGCATTGCTTTATCCAGGCTCTTGGGGGAGTACATCGGTATTAAAGGGGTGGTCACGGGCGGCGGCACTGTGGTCAAGGTCATACGCGTGGCCACCGCCACGCTTTTGCCCCAGCCAACTATCAGGCATCTCTCCGCGGGGCAGCAGCATCCTTGATGCGTCATCTGGATACGAATAGGTCGCATTAGAAACCGGCAATACGTGGATTCACGAACAAATTGTCGTGGCCCGGCACGATCATATCGGCGAGATTGTAGAGCTCGGTCAAACATTCCTGAGCCTGCTCAATGTCAAAACAACCGGGTAGTACACGCCCGTGGGTAAAGTGCGCGGCTGTGGCTACGGCATCGCCGGCTATAACCACGGTGCTGGTAGGCAGTTCCAGCAGCAAACCACACTGGCCTGGTGTGTATCCAGGCAATGGAAAAATGCCCACCTCTTGAGTGAATTTGTCTGGTGCGGGCTTCACGCGGGCCAACAGCGATTTTTCGTCTGCAATGACCCGGCGGTCATCGGAATTTCCAGGCGTATGTATGGTGGCACGTTCCAGCGCTTGCTGCGCCGTCTGAATTTCACTTTCCAACATCCACCATGAGGCATGGACGAAAGCCGCCAGCGCCCGGCGATGGGCGGGCCGCCAGTTGGTCAAAAATATGTCGGTAACGGCGGCAGCGTTGATTCCTGCCCGTTCCGTAATACGGGCTTCCAAGGCTTGTGCCGGCAAGGAAGGATCCACCAGAATCACGCGCTCGTTGTCCCGTACCAGAGTGGTGGTGGCGTGAGGTGTTCGCACGGCGTGCGTTTCCTGCCAGAATGAATTCTGCGAGAGAGTCCCAATACTGACCACAATTATTTCCATCGAAGATCCCCACCCGTTTATCGCCGGATCATTGTAAGGCGGAACCTGATTCCTGCCACCATGCGCCGACGCTGCGCACCGGAGGTGCAGTTTGGCGTTATCCGCCGTCGCGGTGCCGCCGGTATAAAATCACTCATCGCTCGGATCCTGGTGCGGCTCGGTGGTCGGGCCGGAATCCCGCGCCTGGACAGGCCCTTGAAGCGTCATCCGGCGAAAGGCAATTTTCCGGGTTTGCCCGTGGTGCGCGTTTTCGAGCCAATATTCCGGTACCTCGGATGAGGCTGCAATATTCGCCAGAGTTTCGCTACGGGGTCTCGCCAGCGACCATGCCACACCTGCCGCCGCCCAATGCAGTGCCCCATCCGTGGGATAGGGGCCTTGGTTCACCACCGGCTCGGTGCCGGATCGTTTGTTGCCTCCGGCCGCCGGGCCAATCTCAACGCCAAACTCTGTGGAGGGCACAGCGGCGTTGACACTCACCACGGCCGCCACCGCACCGCCGTGTGGGGCAACGGAAAAACGAGAAAATTGTGAGCGATGTAGATCCCGCGCGGCACGGCGGCACAAATCCACAGCCACCGAAGCCGGCTGATCGGCCCAACATACTACCACGGCATCCGCCTGGCCAACGCTCAACAAATCATCGGCCCGTTCCAGCGCCGAACACACCGGCCAGGCATCATGTACCAATGTTTGGCACGGGCCGTGGATGCCGAAATGAATTGCCGCCATAGCGGTAGGACTGGAATGGACGGAACGGCTAAAGTGTCGGGGGGACGCAAATCGTCCACCTTCAGCCCACATGCTTTCCAAATACGCCATGGTGGAATCCACTTGTCCCCAAGCGCTGTAGAAGAGAAGCGCAATGCGGTCGCTGGGTACAACACCCCGATCTAAATGAGCCAGTTGCCAGGCCTGAGTTATGGCCGAAATTGCCAGTCGGCTTACCGGATCCAGACTCTCCATCATGGCCGCATCCCCCGCATAATCCGGCCCCGCCTCCACATGCCTGGAATCCGCAGGGCCGCTATGCCCCTGGCTTTTGAATAAGGCAACGCCATGGCGCAATTGGTCAATCGAAGCCCATGCGCTGGTGCATACACCCAGGGAGTGCACACGAAGCAGACTCATGCCGGTGCTCCCTTCTTGGCCGGCCTGCCATTGTCCATCGCGACTTGCCGGGAAAAGACCAAGGCTGTGTTATTGCCGCCGAAAGCAAAGTTACAAGAGAGCACCGCGCTCGTCCGCGCCGGTCGAGGCTCCAGCACCAGCGGCAGGTTGCAACTAGCGTCCGCCTGTGCGAGTCCGGCATTGGCAGGCAATACGCCCGTGGCCATGGTTTGCAGGCAGATCGCCGCTTCTATCGCCCCGGCCGCGGCAAAGGTGTGGCCCGTCAACCGCTTGGTGGAACTCATCGGCGGAACGGGTGTTCCCAAAGCTCCAAACGCCGCGGAAATCGCCCGCGCCTCCATGGCATCGTTATCGCGCGTACCGGTACCATGGGCATTGATATATCCGATATCACCGGGACTCAGGCCGGACTCGCGAACGGCTGATGTAATCGCGGCTGCGGCCCATCGCCCGCTGGGTTCCGGAGCGGTGATATGGTGGGCGTCGCAGGTGGCGGCAAAGCCGCGCACATAGCCGATGGGTTGAACTCCACGGGCTTTGGCATGAGCCGGCGCTTCTAACACCAACAAGGCCGCACCTTCGCCCACGGTAATGCCACGGCGCTGCGCATCAAATGGTTGGCACCCATTGGGGGCTACCAATCGCAGGCTGTTAAATCCAGAGAGCAGTAAACGGCACAGCGCTTCGGTGCCACCCGCCAGTGCCATTTGCACACGCCCCAGCCGAATAGCATCGCAGGCCGCACCAATCGCCATGGCCGATCCGACGCACGTACTTAGAAACAATAGGCGGGGTCCGGTCAGCCGATGGCGGCGGGCGACAAAGGCCAAAACCTCGTAGGGTTGAATTCGCCGCATGAGCCGGGTATCCGTCCGCTCAGGATTCTCCCGGTATTGCCGGTAAAACTGCTCACTTTTATCCATGCCACAAACGGTGGTGGCCAGAAACAGGCCCATCGCTTCCGATGTCCGGCCCAATCGCCGGGGCAGCCCCGCGCTGGTAAGAGCCTCGTCGGCGGCCAGGGCCGCAAGCTGTTGCGTGCGGGCCAGCCCGGCCCAAAGGACGGCAGGAAGATCGTCGGGGCGAGGTAAGTCCCCACACGAGGCCACCTGCAATGGCCCCAAGTTGTCGCTGGGATCGTCGCTCCAGGATCGCAGCGCGTTACCATTGGCGGTGATGCCGCCCCAGGAATCCCGCAGCGACTTTCCCTGTGCGGAAATCATGGATAGGCCGGTGATAGCAATGGGAGAAAACAAGCTCTTTTCTTTCATACATGATCTGCTCCGGCAAACTCCGCCCACCGGACATCCCGCCCGTTAAGTCGAATCAGGTCGAAACCGTCGTCGGCGTTGCGGCAGGGATGCCGGGAGTTGTATTCCCGTCGCTTCGACCCACGGCTGCGACCAGCGGGTTGGTTTGATCCCACACCCGCCCGGCGAGAATCGCGGTCACGGCGCTGCGCATGGCCGGGGGCTGATGGCGGGAAAAAAATAGGTTTCGCACCAGCTCACGCTGGTAAAACCGGCGAACAAAAGATTCAAACACGCGCAAGCCGTCAGCCATATATTGCCGATGTTGCCGCAATGGTTCGGGCGAATTACCGCTTAAGGATTCCGCAACGGCCTGGGCGCCGCGCTGTGCGCCGATGAGGGCCAGAAACACGCCACTGGAAAAAATTGGATCCAAGAATCCTCCGGCATCGCCGATCGTCAGGCCATAGCGGCAGGTCAAAGGCTGGCAACGATAACTGTAACCGGCACAGGCTCGGTACGGCTGCAGGGCCTCCAGTGGCTTAAGCCGCTGGGCCAAGGTGGAGCTTTCTTCAATTGCTGCGGCAAATTGCTGTTCCGGGTTAAGTCCCGACCGCAGACCTGTTTTTTTTAAAACCACCCCGACACTGGTAATATCGCCGGGCAGTGGAATAAGCCATATCCATCCATGTTCTATCAGGTGCATTGTCAGGTATGCGCGCTCATGGGGATGGGCCGCGGGCAGACCTGAAAAATAGGTATAGATGGCCAGACGGCCAAAATCAGGCAACATTTCCACGCTACCCTGTTGCCGGGCCAGTTTGGCCGCGGCACCGGAGGCATCGACGAGAAAATCGGCGGTAATGCAGGAGCCATCGGCCAGTGTGACGCGTATTGGCTCTCGGTCTGCTTCGGCCTGGGCCACCGGTGCGTCCTCCATAAATTCGCAGCCGCTGCTCATGGCCGTGTATTTAAGCTGGGTATCAAATTCCTCGCGGCGGACATTAAAAGCGGGTGGAATGGGATCGCTTGGCAATCCAAACGCAAAGGTCTCCAGCCGCTGGCTCTGCGGATCAAAAAAACGCGCCCCATATTTAGGCTGGTGGTGTTGCAACATCACCGTCATGTCCAGGCCCAATTCAGCGAGCACCGGCATTCCTGCCGGTAGCATCGACTCACCGATGTGGTGACGTGGGTGGCGCAGCGCTTCGAGAATGAGCACGCGATAGCCACGTCGCGCCAAAAAAGTGCCGGTAGCACTGCCCGCCGGACCGCCCCCGATGACGATCACGTTGTAATGTGTATGTTGAAACTTCATGGCGGCATTTTCGCTGGCGTTGGAGCAAATGGCAACCATGCCATCCTGCGGCTTGGGGGGGCGGGTGTCTCGCCCGCCGTCGTCTTCGACTGATCGCTGATTGCCCAATGCCAACCGCTTAGTTTGGCTGAATCGGCACCGGCTGCTATAGTCTCCAAGGCCAAAGCGGCTGCCTGTGCCGCAGTCGGGCAAGCGGAATAGGTGCCAACAGGCATAACCAAAGGAAACTCCATGGAAGTTGGAATTGTCGGTTTGCCCAATGCGGGCAAGTCTACGTTGTTTAACGCCTTGACCAATGCCGGGGCATTGGCGGCCAATTATCCCTTTGCCACCATTGAACCCAACATTGGCGTGGTGCCGGTGCCCGATGCACGGTTGGCTCAGATAGAGCAATGTATACCGACGGAAAAGGTTGTGCCCGCGTTATTGCGTGTGGTGGATATTGCCGGCATTGTACGGGGAGCCAGCAAAGGCGAGGGGTTGGGCAATAAATTTCTATCCCATATTCGCGAGGTAGATGCCATTTTGCATGTGGTACGCTGTTTTACCGACCCCGATGTCATTCATGTGGATGGTGGGGCGGATCCCCTCCGCGATATCGACACGGTGGATACAGAACTGATTCTGGCGGATTTGGAAACGCTGGAACGCAGTCTGGATAAACAGCGGCGCACGGCCCGGTCCGGTGATAAAGATGCTGCGGCCACAGTGGCGGTGATGGAAATGGCGTTTGACAACCTGCAAAAGGGGGTCGGGGTGCGGGCCATTGCCGGAACCAAGCCGGAGGAACTCAAAATTCTAAGCCGTATGGGAATGCTTAGCTCTAAACGGGTTTTGTACATCGCCAATGTGGATGAATCCGACTTGCACGGAAAAAGTGCCGTGGTGGAAAAAGTGCGGGAGCGGGCGAAGCTGGAATCCGGCCTGGTGGTATGCGTATGCGCCAAACTGGAGGCGGAACTGGCGGAGCTGGGGGAACAAGACCGCGCCGCCATGCTGGCGGATTTGGGCATGGCCGAACCCGCATTGGCCACCGTGGCCCACGAGGCGTATAAGCTGCTGGGCCTGCAAAGTTATTTCACCGCCGGCCCTAAGGAAATCCGGGCTTGGACGATCCAGCGCGGCTGCACGGCTCCGCAGGCGGCGGGAGTGATTCACACTGATTTTGAGAAGGGTTTCATTCGCGCGGAAGTCTACAGCGTGAAGGACTTGCTGGAATACAAAACCGAAGCCGCGATTAAGGCCGCCGGTAAAATGCGCTCTGAAGGAAAAACCTACATCTTTCAAGACGGCGATGTTGCCCATTTTCTGTTTCATTGACGGTCATGCCTCAAGACCCGGTATCGCGGGCATCTTGCCTGCATCAGGATGCCACACCAGCGCACGGGATTGCCACAACCCCCCAGCCCGGCCATTATCTGCCCGCGCCGTATCCCTCACCCTCATTTAATCTGTGCAAATCCGCGTAAGGCGTTTATCCCGAAGTCCATCGGGATGCACCACCTCGTCGTCGTCCTCCGCATCCCTCTGCGTCCCCTGCGGTAAAAACTCGTCCTCGCCGCAGAATCCGCGAAAAATTTTCTAAGCCGGCCGCGCCTTCCGCCTTCCCCAAACCCTACCGTTGAGGCATGGATGCCGAAATCCCGATGTGGCAGGAGCCAAGCATCGGGAAGGCATGGATGCCGAAATCCCGATGTGGCAGGAGCCAGGCATCGGGGCTGACCGCTCCTCACAACCACCCAGCCCGGCCATTATTTGGCCGCGGCGTCCCGATGAATCGGGACTGGCCGTTACTGAGTCGTCGGCGTCTCAAAAGGGCACCCGCCGCGAGTCCATGGTGGCAACCACCGGCGGATGGGTGCTGATTGTAGACCGTTGGCCATCGCTGCCCGACCATATAAAGCTCGGGATCCTTGCGATCGTGCGATCCATGCCTGAATAAGGGCCATGACATACTTCCAAAAATTGGTTGGGCGGATCAGGAAGATTCGGGGCCATCGTTGCTGCATCGCATTGTCCAGAATAATGGAATCGGCACCGTCAGATGCAGTAGCGGAACTGTGGCAACGGTTCTTGACCAGCAGGTATCTCGCGCATGATGTCGCCGCCTTGGCGGCAAAAGACAAAATGCTTTATGGCGACGGTGGCGATGTGAAACCTCGTCTGCCGGAACTCCGGCAGGACCTGCAGCAGGAAGCCTATCGCCGGCTGCTGCCGGGCTATGTACGCAACTATATTGAAAATGCCGCTCCGCTTCTGGGCATCGAAATCGACGGCGACATGAACGCGCGCTTCACGTTCAAGTCCGCCCGCGGTGGTGCCGTTGATCCGCTGTTGCATGAACTGGAGATTTACCCAGCGAGCCAGCGGGCTTATCTTTCTGTGATTCGGCCCAGCCCAGCGGAGAAAAATTGCGTAACCTGGCTGCACCCCGGCGAGCGGGTTTTTGAACGGTTCCGGGCAATGGTCAATGAGCACCTGCAAAATCAGGCCCGGCGCGGCGCGGTGTTCATCGACCCAACCGCCGAGAAACCCTACCTTTTTCACCTGGCGCTGGTGAACCTCGTCCGCCAGGCTGATTCGGAATTGCCCGACCTGGCCCGGGAAGAAATGCTGGGCTGCCAGCTTGTGGGGATAAAACAGCATGAGGGGGCCAAGATCACACGGTGCCCGGTCGAGTATTTGCTGCTGCTCAAGGGCGGCCAAGGCCTGCCATCGGTGGCCCAGCGACTGACGCTGGCCGCCGAGCGGCTGAAGGAACAGGCCTCGGCATATATTGCGGAGAGCATCGCCTGTAGCATGGCGACAGAGCGACGGCAAGCTCTTCTGGGTACGCTGCCGGAACGGGAGGAATTCATTCGCCGTGGTTTTGCATACCGGGAAGCGGAGCTTGCCACCGCTCGTGCGAAACAGTCCCAGAAGGCTCGATCAGGCCACGCCGCCGCCGCCAAAATGTTGGGTGGCATCAAAGATCAGCAGAGGTCGCTTACCGAGCGTCGCGCTATGGCAGTGGCAACTCTACGCCGCGAACCGGACCTGATCGCGCCCGGCGACGTTACGTTTCTGGCCCACGCGCTGGTTGTGCCATCCGCGGATTCAGACGATATCAAACAGCATGACGCCGAAGTTGAGCAGATCGCGATGGATTTTGCCCGCGCTTATGAGGAGGCGGCGGGGGCGGTGGTAAAGGATGTGCATACGCCGGAATTAGCCCGGACCGCGGGCCTGACGGATAATCCGGGGGTTGATTTGCTGGCTATTGTTGGGGCGGCAGGCAGGGCCGCCGACTCCGCGAAAGCCATTGAGGTTAAGGGCCGGGCGGGTACGGGCGATGTGGAAGCATCGGCCAATGAATGGGCACGGGCGGCGAACTTGCGAAACGGTTACCGGTTGTACGTGGTTTATGATTGCGCGACCCCGCGCCGCGTCTGGTGCGCGTGCGCGATCCGTTCGGAAGTTTATTGGCCAAGGCCAAGGGAAGTGTGCTGGTTGGGGCGGCGGCAATTGTCAGCGCGGCCCAGGAAGCGGAGGAACAATGATGGCAATTGCAGCACCCACCAAGCCAGCCGAGTTGGTTGATCTCGTCCGAAAGGGTGAAGGCCCGACATTGGAATTCAAGCGATCAACCGGGGAGATAAAAGAAGGCATGCGGACATTGTGCGCCTTTCTCAACGGCTCCGGTGGCACGCTCCTGTTTGGCATTCGGCCCGGCGGAAGGATCGAAGGGCAGGTGGTCGCCGACCACACACTCCGTGACATCGCGCAGGCTTGCGACCGCTTTGAGCCAGCCGCCCACGTTTTCATGCAACGCATCAAACTCAACTCCGACCGTGACGTTATCGCCGCGGCTGTTGAAGGCGGGCGCGACATGCGGCCCATCGTGTATGAGGGTAGAGCTTATGAGCGCGTAGGCAGCACGACGCGCCGAATGCCGCAGACAAAGTACGAGCGTCTGCTTGTTGAACGCGGCCATGCCAATCGCCGCTGGGAAAACCTTCCGGCCGATGGGCTTGAGCTGAAGGACTTGGATCGCAAGGAAATTCTGCGAACGCGCGAGATGGCCATTCAGCGGAATCGCATCTCGCCGGATACAAGTCGGGACATCGGGGAGGTTCTAGACCGGCTGGGATTACGGATGGATGGTGCTCTAACGCAGGCGGCACTGGTGCTCCACGGAAAGCGATTCCTGCCCCATTATCCCCAATGTCTGCTAAAAATGGGTCGTTTCCGGGGAACGCAAGTCACCGGAGAGATTGTTGATAACCGCCAGGAGCACATGAACGCCTTTGCGATGGTTCGTGAAGGGATGGCGTTTCTTGAACGCACCATGCCATTGGGGGCACGGTTCCCCTCAGGGCAAATTTTCCGGGAAGCTCGTTTCCCGGTTCCTCTTGATGCTTTAAGGGAAATTCTTCTCAACGCCGTGATGCATCGCGACTATTCTGACTACTCAGGTTACGTGGCAATTGCCGTCTTCGATGACCGGATCGAGATACAGAGTTACGGGCGGCTGCCTACTGGCATCACGGTGGAGCAGCTTTCCGGCCCGCACCGGTCAAAACCGACAAACCCCTTGATTGCCGGCGCATTTCATCGCACCGGCGCGGTGGAAGTATGGGGCCGCGGCACGAACCGCGTGATTGCCGTATGTAAACAACAGGGTGCCGCAGTCCCAACCTTTGAGGAGCGGTCAGGATTTCTGACCGTAACATTCACTGCCGAGTTGGTTGCTCAAGCCGCTTTAAAGGCTACAGGGGTCCAGTCGGGGGCCCAGTCAAGGGCCCAGTCAGGGGCCCAGTCAGGCAGTATTTTGAGATCCCTGTTAAACGGGGCATTATCCGCGCGTGAGCTGGCGACCTCGCTTGGAATGCAAGGCAAGACCGGCTCGCTGAAGCGGACTATTGGCGATCTGCTCGCCGAAACATTAATCGAGTATACACTTCCCGATAAGCCTATTAGCAGGCTGCAGAAATATCGGCTTACTCCTGCCGGCGAAGCGCTGCTGGCGGAACGCAGCATGGAGAATGTAAAATGAGACTGACAACCGTATTAAAGACGGTGCAGCGCAGGCTGTGTACCGTGCGTGATCGCACTGCATTACAACCGCGTGTGATATCTGACTGTGACCAACTTCGGAGTTTGTTGGCGAAGGCGAAGGGTAATTTGCTGGTTGGGGTGGTTGAGATGTGCCACGGGGCGGAAAATTCGAAGCGGCGGCACAACGCTTCCACAATGGAGGTTCACTAATGGCTCTTATTGGGGCTGGTGCCGGAACAATTAGCGTGACGATGCCGCCGTCAAACACGAACGTCGACGTAGATTTCTACGATGATAGTGAGATGAAGTCACTACGAAAATCATCCCGCGGCGAAGAATTCGGTAAAATTCCAAAAACGCTAAGCATTTCCAGCCCCGCCCTCTGCGCGCACTACCAGTTTTACAAACTGCGCCCGGGCGTGCCGGGGTATTCAAGACGGCGATGTTGCTCATTTTCTGTTTCATTGACGGTCATGCCTCAAGACCCGGTATCGCGGGCATCTCGCCCGCCACCATCTGTTGTGTATTTCCCTCTGAAATTTGAAATCTGAAATCCATTTCTTCCATCCCCGCCATTCCCCGACCCGAGCCGCCCCGGCTGCGATGCGCGCAATAATGTGACACGTATAAAGCCGCGACCGGTGGCCGCGTCCCGTACCCCTCCATCCCCCCTATGGTGATGCAGCCGCCGGTGTTGGCCGCCTGCCGGTTTGACACATTTATGCTGCCGCCGTTAAATAGCAATCTGTATGGATAAGTCAGCACCCATTTCTGAAGGCCAAATCGTTACAGGTTCGCTCTTCAATGAACCAATGCGCGTGGAGAGTGTCCGGGCTGATGGCGACGGAACCTGGGCCGCCGGACTGGTGGGGCTGCAAACCGAACGATACCACAAAGTCACCCTCACCAAGACGCAAATCGCCACGCTTACCGTTCGCGCCGCCGCACCCGATTACACCGGTGATAGCCGGCTTCTGCGGCTGGGCATGCAGGCTTACTCGCTCGGCATCGCCTATGAATTTGACCCGTTCTTTGGCCTTTCCATTTCACGTGTGGACCCGCTGCCGCACCAGTTGGAAGCGGTCTATGACCACCTGCTGAAGCTTCCCCGGGTTCGGTTTCTGCTGGCCGACGATGCCGGCGCCGGCAAAACGATCATGGCCGGGCTGCTCATCCGTGAATTGGAACTCCGCGGGCTTGCGGAACGTATCCTGATCGTTGGCCCGGCCAACCTGGCGTTCCAGTGGCAACGTGAGCTTAAGGAGAAGTTTGAAGCCAAGTTTGAGGTGATGCGCGGTGTCGATATCCGGGAGCAATTCGGCTTTAACCAATGGCAGGAGAGAAGGCGGGTTATCACGTCCCTGGATCTCGCCAAGCGGCAAGATGTTCTGCCAGGCTTGCGCCAGGTACATTGGGACCTGGTAATTGTGGATGAGGCACACCGCATGTCTTGGTCGCCGCCAGCGGCAAAGACGGCGCGATATGCGCTGGGCGAGCTGTTGCGCGACACCAGTGACCACCTGCTCTTGCTGACGGCCACGCCGCACAAGGGCGACCCGGAAAACTTCAGCCTATTTCTGCAGCTTCTGGATGCCGATGCGTACGCAGATGTCAAATCCATTCGGCAGGCGATGGACCGTCGCCGGGCACCGTTCTACCTTCGCCGCACGAAAGAGGCGATGGTACACTTTCCGCAGTGCCAGCCGGATGGAACCTGGACGTCCCGCAAGATATTCACTAAGCGGATCCCAACCACGGTGGACTTCCAGATAGATGGGGCGGAATTTGATCTGTATAAGCAGGTGACGAGCTTTGTAAAGAGCCACAGCGCCAAAGCGGCGGCACCAGGTGGTGACCCGCGTGCCCGGGCGGTTGGTTTTCTCATGTCGCTGTACCAGCGCCGGCTGGCATCAAGCACCTATGCCCTGCGCCGCAGCCTCGAGAACCGCGCCCGCCGCCTGGAAGATGGCCTGAAGGAAGCCCAGGACCTTGCCCGTGAGTCCCCGCCCGATTTACCCACTGCCGACGAAGCCGAAGAGATGGAGGATACCGAGCGCGAGCAACTCGAAAAGGCCCTTGAAGCGATCACACTGGGGGACAACGCTTGGCAGGTCCGCGAGGAAATCAAGGAGCTGCGCCAGCACGCGGCCGCCGCACTGGCCGTGGAACAAAGCGGCTCGGAGGAAAAATTATCGCGGCTGAAAGGCCTTTTGCAGAAAGAAGGATTCTTCAGTCAGCCGGGCAAGCGACTGTTGATCTTTACCGAATTTAAGGACACCCTTGATTATCTGGCAGGCAGACTTCGGGAATGGGGTTTTCAGGTCGGTTGTATTCATGGCAGCATGAAACCCGGCTCTCGTGACGAGCCTGGCTCCCGCCTGTTTGCCGAACAGCAGTTTCGCGAAGGGGCCATTCAGGTGCTCGTTGCGACCGAGGCCGCCGGTGAGGGCATCAACCTGCAGGTTTGCAACATTTTGTTTAACTATGACATCCCCTGGAACCCGAACCGGTTGGAACAGCGGATGGGCCGCATCCACCGCTACGGCCAGCTTGAAGCATGCCTCATTTTTAACTTCGTCGCCACCAACACCATTGAGGGTCACGTCCTGCAACGATTGTTGGCCAAGCTGCAGGAAATCCGGGATGCCCTCGACGACGACGCCGTTTTCAATGTGGTCGGCGAGGTGCTTCCCGCCGCTCAAATGGAACGGGTCCTGCGCGATTATTATGCCGGTAAACTCGGCGATGCCGATCTGGAAGACCGACTGCTCAAAAATGTTGACGTGGGCCAGTTCCGCGCCATTTGCCAGAACGCCCTGGAAGGGCTGGCTTCCAAAAAGCTTAACCTTGGTATGCTGGTCCAGCGGCGAGCCATGGCCCAGGAACGCCGCGTGGTACCGGAAACTATCGCCCGGTTCATTCACCAGGCCGCCCCGGACGCCCAGCTTGAACTCAAGCGCATTCCCGACCTGCCGCACAGCTTTGAACCTGCACGTACCTCGCCTGCCCTGCATCAGTACGAACGGGCGTCGGATTGGCGGCTGCCCGCGCTGGCCGTTAAATATCCGCGCTGTTCCACGGACCGTACGGTAGCGGAAAAAAACTCGCTGGAATGGGTTACACCCGGCCACCCGCTTTTTGAAGCCCTGCGGCGACATGCGTATTCACTTGCGCAGGAACCCCTGGGCAGGGGGGCCTGCTTTTATTCGCTGCAGCACGAAGCGCCGTCACGCATTGATTTTTATCGCGTCCGCGTGGTAGACGGCATGGGCACGGTTATCCACGAACGGCTCTTCGCGGTCGAATTGGCCCAGGGCCGGCAGCCGATCCTGCGCGAGCCGGGCATACTGGGCGATTTCACGCCCGCGCCGGCTCCCGCAAGCCTGCCCCCCGTTGCCGATGCACCAGAGCAGACCTCATGGCTGCAAACCGCCGCATTCCAGCCGCTTCTGGAGGCGACCCAAAGAGACCGGCTGGCAGAAATCAACCGTATTGCAGAGCACGTAAATCTGTCGCTCACCGAGCTCATCCAGAAGGTGGACGAAGAAATCGGCAAAGCTAACGAAGAAAAGGAAAAAGGCGTTACTGGTGCCGAGGGCCGTCTAGCACAGGCGGAAACCCGCCATGCCGAATTGATGACCCGTCGGCATCGCCGCCGGCAGGAAGTGCAGCGGCAGAGCTCGCTGTCTCTCCAGGCCATCCAGCGCATCACCAGCGTTCTGGTGCTGCCGCACCCCGACCGCGACTCACCGGACATTCGCAACCTCCGGCAGAATCTGCAAACGGAGGCCATTGCGATGCAAGTAGTGCTGGAGCACGAAAAAGCCCTGGGACACCATGTTGATGATGTGCATGAGAAAAACCTTGGTTACGACATTACCAGCCTGGATGGAAGCTCCGGTGAACTGCGGTTAATCGAGGTAAAGGGGCTTGGTGCCGGGAGTGGCTCTGTGATGCTGACCCCCAACGAACACCGTGTAGCTCAAGATCGCCCCGATTGCTTCTGGCTTTATGTTGTCACAAATTGCGACAGCACGCCGAGCCTGTTTCCACCAATCAAGGACCCCGCCCATTTGCCCTGGAGTGAAGTGCTCAAGGTGCAACATTACGCGATAACGCTTCAGGATTTGCGTCGCCGGGCCGCAGGGGAATCACCATGACCAGTCCGGTCGGGCGCAAAATTGTAATTATCGCCGGGCCGCCACGGGTGCCGGAATCAGGAGGAAACCCATGGCCATGAAAATTAACATAACGGACCCTGACATTTTAGGATCGCTCCCGGCCCTGCGGTGGGCCGCCCGACGGGCTCGCGAACTGGCTGTAAGAACCGGTACGCCGTGCTACATTATGCCCGGCGGCAGGATAATCAACATCGCCGCGGGTACCCGCCCCGAAAACCGGCGTAAACCCTCCCCAAAACCACGCCGAAAAAGGAGCGGAGCTGCCCGATGATATCAACCTCGCACATCAAAGAAAGAAGCCGGCAATGATCCCCAATGACTGCAAGCGCCTTGCTGAAGTGGATTTCCCGATTGCCGCTGTGTCAAGGCATTCGGTGCGGGAAAAATCCATCCGCCATGGCCATCCGTCCACTTTGCACCTCTGGTGGGCGCGGCGACCGCTGGCGGCGTGCCGGGCGGTGCTCATGGCCTTGCTGCTGCCGGACCCATGTGACCCGCTATGCCCGCGGGCGTTCAAAGACGCAGCCCGAAATACTCTCTTGGCGTTTCCGGGGCGACCTTCACGCTGGGACAAGGATGTCGAAGACGACGAGCGTCTACGACACATTCTGCTGCACGAATTCATCGCTGATTTCGCCAACTGGGATAATGCCGCCAATCCGGCCTATCTGAAAACCGCCCGTGATTTGGTCAAAGCCGCTCATTCGGAAGAAACGCCGCTGGTGGTTGATCCGTTCGCCGGCGGCGGTTCGATTCCACTGGAAGCATTACGCCTCGGCTGCGATGCTTTCGCCAGCGATTTAAATCCCGTGGCGCGCCTGATCCTCAAAGTGATGCTGGAAGATATTCCCCGCCACGGGCTAAAATTGGCCGAGGAATTGCGCCGCGTCGGCGGTGAAATCAAAGAGGCGGCGGAAAAAGAACTGGCCGATCTTTATCCCAAAGACCCCGATGGCGCTATACCCATTGCCTATTTGTGGGCACGCACCGTGAAATGCGAAGCGCCAAACTGCGGTGCGGAGATTCCGCTGGTGCGATCATTCTGGCTGTGCAAAAAGGCGAACCGCAAATGGGCGTTGCGGGTTTGTGGAACAGGCAGTGGCACGGGCTTCCAGCCCGTGATGGCGAACACTCTTGGGCAAGATGCCCATGCAACAGTTGCGTTCGAGATTTTCGAGCCGAAATCGGAAAAAGATGTTCCCGCCGGCACGGTAACTCGGGCCAAGGCGACGTGTTTATGCTGCGGCGCGGTTCTGCCGCCGGAGCGGGTGCGCGCGCAATTGTCGCAGCAGCGTGGCGGCGCGGATGTGATTTTTGATTGTGACACGGGCTTCCAGCCCGTGATGGAGGGAAATCATCATGCGCAAGATGCCCATGCCAGGAGCAGGATGCCCGTGCCACAACGCATAGGCGGGGCGCGAATGCTGTCCGTGGTGACGCTTAAGCCCGGCCAGCCGGGCCGGCATTATCGCCTGCCGACCCAGCAGGACTATCAGGCCGTCTGGATGGCCCAGCAGCGGCTCAAGGCCATTCTGGAGGAGTGGGAGCGAGGCGGCAAAAAAGGTCTTTGCCCCGTGCCGGATGAACCGACGCCGGCCGGTGGTGGTGCCGGTGCCGGACGCGCATTTAGCGTCCAGCGCTATGGCATGATGCAATGGGGCGATCTTTTCACGGCGCGGCAGAAAAATGCCTTCGTTTCTCTTTCGCGTCTCCTTGGCCGTAATACAGTGATCAATCCCACCAATTCGCTCATGGCCATGGTATGCACCAAACTCACCGATCGTTGCAACAGCCTTGTCAACTGGAGTCTTGGCGTGGAATGTCCAGATCATCTTTTCAAAGGCAATGCCATACCGATAGGGTGGGACTTTGCAGAGAGTAATTTATTGAGTGATTCAAGCGCCTCATTTGCGCAATCCATAGAGAATATCGCTAAAAATGTTGAAGCGGCCTGTATCCAAGGTTCGAGGTCGTGTTCTCCGCAGATGGCGGATGCGTGTGAGCATCCCCTGCCTGATGATTCATCGGATGTTCTATTCACAGACCCGCCCTACTATGATGCTGTTCCGTATTCTGATCTTTCCGACTTTTTCCTGGTCTGGCTTAAGCGGGCGCTTCCTGAATTTCCACTTCTATCTGATAAGTTTGATAAGAAGAATACTTTATCACCCAAGGATCGTGAGATAGTCCAAGATGAGACACGTACAGTCAACGGCCAAATTAAGGATCGAACCTTTTTTGAGGGCAGAATGGCACAGGCTTTTGCGCAAGCATGCCGCGTTCTCAAGGAGGGCGGTATAGGCTCCGTTGTTTTTGCCCACAAGACTACTGAAGGCTGGGAGGCTCTTTTGTCAGGCATGATTGGTGGCGGCTGGGTCATTACGGGTTCATGGCCAATCGCAACCGAGAGGTACTCCCGCATGCGCGCCCGCGATTCCGCCGCGTTGGCCACTAGCGTGCACCTCATCTGCCGGCCACGGCCGGGAGCGATCGTGGCACGGGCTTCCAGCCCGTCAGATTCCCACCGGCGTGACGCCGATCTTACCGGCGACTGGGGCCAAGTGCTGCGCGAACTGCCCAAACGTGTCGGCGACTGGATGGAACGGCTCCAGACCGAAGGCATCCGCGGGGCGGATTTGGTCTTTGCCTGCATCGGGCCGGCGCTGGAAATTTTCAGCCGCTACTGTAAGGTTGAAACCGCCGATGGCCGCGAAGTGAAGTTGGCTGAATATCTGGAAAAGGTCTGGGAAGTCGTTGGCCGTACGGCGCTGGAAAATATACTTGGCTCGGCCGAGGCCAAGGCCCGGAACGGCGCGGCGGGAGCGTTGGAAGAGGATGCCCGTCTTACGGCACTGTTTTTGTGGACGCTGCAAAGCACAGATCAGGGCAAAAATGGAAATTCTGCGGGAAAGGCTTCTCCCGGTGCGCCGGGGTCAGACGAGCAAGAGACAGATGACGATACCGAAGAAGCAGGCAGGATGCCTGCGCCACAAGGCTTCAGTCTGGTATTCGATGTTGTCCGCCGCTTTGCCCAGCCGCTGGGCGTGGACCTGGCTAGGTGGGAGGGCCGAATCATCCAGACCAGCAAGGGCGTGGTCCGGCTGCTGCCGGTCGGCGAACGCGCCAAGCAGCTTTTCGGCGAGGATGGTGCTGAAGTGGTGGCAAGCCGGCTTCAGGAGGATGGCGAAAAAAACATCCAGCAAATGCTGTTTCAGGAAATGCGGCGCAAGCCTGCCCCTAAGGTTTCCGCCCGCCCCGAGCGAATTGTTGCGAGCGGGGCCGAGATGGAGATCAAAACCTCGCACGCCGCCACCACGCTCGACCGCGTCCATGCCGCCATGCTGCTTCAGGCCGGCGGTCAGGCCAATGGCCTGCGCGCCCTGATCAAGGCCGAGCGGCAACGTGGGCCGGAGTTCTTAAGGTTAGCCAACGCCCTTTCGGCGCTTTATCCTGTTGACAGCGAAGAAAAGCGATTGCTGGATGCCATGCTGCTGGCGGTACCGAGGTAGAATCTGGGCCGATCGAAGCCAAGTGAATTTATGGCGAAAACCGTGTACCGCTAAAGGTGACACGGCCACTTTCAAAGAAGAATCCCCATGCTGTGCGGGTCCGATTGCCAAGGTACAGGCTTGAGGTTTCGCTTGGATTCCGCGTCTGCCTCAGTCAAAAATTGCGCAAGTTTGCATGGGCCTTTATTGTCCACCGACAAGTATTCGGTATTTTCATTCTGAGCGAATATTGTCTCCGCGTAGTATGCCGTCATACCATTGATCAGTGCTGTGCGGAAACGCAAACTGTGGGGGAACCGAAAACCGGTTTTCGGCCGGGATCCGATCAATGCGAGCGTCGGTGCCAGGGGCAGCGTCACGAACTCGGCGTCCGGCCAACCGGCAGGTTCGCCAGATGAGGCGGGGCCGCATACATCCGGCACGCGAACATAAATTCCGACCGGACGTGACGAGGTTACGAACTGGTTCGACGGGAGCGTTTCTTCCAGCGACCACTTAAGTTCTTTCGCCACTGGGATGATGCGCTTCGCCCTCTCGATGACCCCAAGGGCACCACCGCTACGGTAGTATGGCGGTGATGGTAGCAACTGCCCCGTGTCAACCCACTGGTCCAGCACGCCCGCGATCTTCATCGCATCCGGTGTGCGTGTAGCCTGATAGGCAACATATTCAATCAGTATATTTCGGCTGGCCGTGTCTGCTGGTAGTCGCCTTTGCTGTAGCACCGACGAAATCACGTGACTCGAATGGCTGTCGATTTCACTTAGGTGCTCCTCAACCAAGAGCGGATCGCCCAGCGTATCATCACGATTCAAGTTGCACTCGTACGCGACTGCATCCGGCTTTATCGAGGCCCACTGGATATCCTGGTAGTCCGGTGCGTATTTCTTGACAAAACAGAAACGTACTCGCTCGTCAGCACCGCAAAAATGTTGCAGATAGAAACGCGGTACGTAGTGATGTTTTTTGGATTCATGGGCAACCATACACGCTCTCCAGCATTGGCCTCGAACCGTATAAAATCTGTCAGCGCATCAGCGGCAGATTCGCGGGAATAAATAAATACAGTACCAGATGCGATGCGTAGCCAACAGCACCCCCACCAAAAAGCTGCCGATAAATTCCGCTGCCCATGATACCAGAACGAGCAGCGCCTTCTTCCATGGGTCGGGTTCCCGCTCCGCTGACATGGCGATCTGCTTAGCTTGGTCAAGACAACAGGATTCAATTTGCCGGGGTTTGTCAAGCAACAGGCCGACCCCCGACCCGGGGCCCGCACTGTGGCGCACCTTGCGGAGACGTGGGTTAGATGCTGGTTCCAGCAGACCGGGTAAGCGCCCACCTAACAGCCCCCCGACGGTACGCCCGAGCAGCACGGCCAGATTCGACTTCCGGCATATAGGCGGAAAAAAAGCTAATGAGTAAAAACCAGCGGTAGCTCCGACCGCTATCTGCACTTTTCCATTTGGCATCGCAATCTCCAAATATAAAGGCTCGCCACCATAAATTGTATCCATTTGAGTTTATAATACAATATATGGTCGGGAGGGGTACTCGGTGAATGGTGTAACTCTTATTGTTGGCGACCGGTGGTTTCTGGCCCGCAACCGGACGACCCAGCCGCTTGCGGGTTAGCATGGTTCGGCAGCAAATAACGTAACCGCCAACAATAGGAGTTACACCCCCGGTGAACGGTTCGGCTAGTCATCCGTGATATCGGCGAGTCTGTCTTAGACGCTCCGTTGGTGGTATTTCGGATGTAGCGAAGGATCGGCTGAGAAGATGAAGGATAAAGCAATGTTATATTCATACGAAGGCACTATCCAAACGGGCATGGGTGCGGCGACGGGAAAACTTAAGAGACAAATTCCCATGATTGCACAGGAATTTCCGGAAATTGTAGGCTGTTACTGCGGCACGATTAATATAAAGCTCGACAATTTACATTCCCTATTGCATCGCCGGACTTTATAACGGCACCAATTGCTTGGAGGGACGACGCGGGAAGCAAGCAATGTGGTACTGAGATATTCCACTTCACGCGGATTGGTTTGCAGCCGACAAAGAACGCGCCAACGTATTGGGCGCGGATTCATGGACCGCAGCAAAGCGCCCATCGAGAAGAACCGGGGTACATCGAAATCATTGCTCGCACAAAGCTGGAGAATTGCATTGCAGGAAATCACAGCATCATGTTCATCGAAGTTATTAAGGTCGCTCCGGTATCGCGGCAATAGGATAAATACCGAGTTTCTTCTGGTACGAAAAAATAAAATTCCGGTAGAAATTGTTGGCAGAAATTGCCGGGATGGGTTATTTTTAGCCATAAGATAATCCTTTGTGATCGCTGCCCCTGCAATAAATGGAGTTGACAATGGAACCCTGGTACAAAATCGCCACCCCGCGCAAGGAAGTTCGCGAAGGCCGATCTTTCAACCCGGATGAATTTGCCATCCACCTGGAACAGGTGATCGGTAAAACCGCACCGGAAGATTACCGCGATCCACGGCAATTTTTTGCCCGCACTTGTTTTACGCGGGCGTTGCGCGAACATACGGGCATGGTGCTGCGTCGCCTAAGCGGGCAGACAACAAACACCGCACCGGTCATGACGCTGATCACCCAGTTCGGCGGCGGTAAAACTCATACGCTGGCGGCGATGTACCACTTGGCAACAGGTGGACCGGAAACGGCCGGATACACGGGCGTTGGTGCACTTCTCGATCAGGCGGGTTTGGCGGGCCTGCCGGAAGCCCGCGTGGCCGCATTTGTCGGCAATGCCTGGGATCCGAAAGAAGGTCGTGAAACGCCTTGGATCGATATCGCCCGGCAACTGGCCGGCGAAAAAGGTATCGCCGAGCTGGGCCCATCAGCCAAAACCACGCCGCCGGGTACGGAGGCTCTTAACCGCATATTTCAGGCGGCCAATGCCCCGGTGTTGCTGCTCTTCGATGAAGTGCTGAATTTTCTCAACCGCCATCGCCACATGGCTGACCAATTTCATGCCTTCATCCAGAATTTGACTGTGGCCACCACCGGTGCCACGCGCTGCGCGGCGGTCATCAGTCTGCCGCGCAGCCAGGTGGAAATGACCGATTGGGACATGCAGTGGCAAGACAAAATCACCAAGGTGGTCCGCCGCGTAGCCAAAGACCTGATCGCCAATGATGAGGCGGAAATCAGCGAAGTGGTACGGCGGCGGTTGTTTGAAGAGCCGGAAATCGAAGATGCCCGCCGCACCTTGGATCGCGTCAGAAAGAGCGTTTCAAAAAGCTATGCGGATTGGTGCTTCGAGCGCCGGGCCCAATTGCCGCCGGAATGGACAGCGGTTGATACGGCGGTAACCGAGTCCAAGGCCAGGGAGCATCTGCGGAGCCGGTTCGAAGTATGTCATCCTTTTCACCCCGCCACACTCTCCGTCTTTCAGCGGAAGTGGCAGGCTTTATCACAGTATCAGCAGACCCGCGGCACGCTAGCCATGCTGGCCCAATGGATTTCCTGGGCGTACCGGACGGGCTTTACCGAAGCCCGCCGCGAGCCGCTGATTACGCTCGGCTCGGCTCCGCTGGATGTGCCGGAATTCCGCGGCGTGGTTTTGGGACAACTGGGCGATTCGCGCTTGATGGCGGCCATTGAGGCGGACATCGCGGGTATTCACTCTCACGCCCGCACGCTGGATGCCGATAGCAAGGGGGCGCTTAGGGGTGTTCACCGGCGTGTGGCCACCGCCATATTGTTTGAATCATCCGGCGGCCAAGTTGATAAGGTCGCCCACTTGCCGGAGCTGCGTTTCGCCCTCGGGGAGCCGGAGGTGGACACCACTACCGTAGATAACGCGGCGCTCGCCTTGGAGGCCAAGTCGTACTTTATCCGCAAAATCGGCTCAGATGGCTTCCGGATCAGCCACCAGCCGACCATGAAAAAGGTGGTCAGCGATCGGCGGGCATCGCTCGATGAGCAATCGGAAATCAAACCCGCCATGCATAAGCTCATTGAAGAACAATTCCGGCGGGGCACGAGCCTGCCAGTTATGTGCTTCCCGGAAGATGGTGCTGCCGTACCGGACAATCCGAAACTGATTTTGGTAATTTTGGATCCCACACAGGAATGGACCAGCCAGGCGGCGCTACGCCGGCAGCTCGCCGATTGGACGAAATTACGGGGCAAAAGCCCGCGTCTTTATCCGGGCGCGATTGTATGGTGTGCAAAAAAGCCGGGGCGTGATTTACGTGAAACGGTTGAAACATGGCTGGCGTGGAAACGCGTGCAGCAGGAAGTTACCGATGGCGTGTTGGGGACGGATTTTGACCAAACGGATCGGGCTGAGATTCGCGGCAAACTCGCCGAGGCCGAAGAGATAGCCAAACAGGAAGTTTGGGGCGGCTACCGTTTCGCCATTATTGCTGACGCGAAAGAGCCGGATGGCCTGGCCGTCATCGACCTTGGGGCGGGCCATTCTTCCAGTGGCGAGTCGCTCACAGGCCGGGTAATCACGGCCATGAAATCCAAGGCAATGCTGAACGATTCGGTTGGCGTCGGCTACCTCGAACGCAACTGGCCGCCGGCGCTGAAAGAGTCCGGCGCGTGGCCGCTGGGAAGCCTGCGGCAAAGTTTTCTGAACGGTTCGTTGACGCGCCTCGTGGATCCAGACGCCGCATTGCGTGGCAAAATTGTGGAATTTGTTCGCAATGGCTACTTTGGCCTGGCGTCAGGGCCTAAGCCAGGCAGTCAATATGATCGCGTCTGGTGCGACGAACCCATATCGCCGGATGAGGTTGCCTTCGACTCCGGCGTATTTCTACTGAGTGCCGACAAGGCTCGCGGTTTGAAAAATCCTGCCAGGCAGAATCGGGAGGCCGCGGCGGGTGCGCAATCCACCGGCTTGTTTACGCCAACAGCGGCTGATGGACCGCCTGAAACGGCTGGCTTGACACCAACGCCGGCAACCTGGCAACCCGCCGGCATCAAAGCCGACCGTACCTACCGCATTGTCGGCGATGTTCCGCCGGAACTCTGGAACCGTCTGGGAACCAAGATTCTGCCCAAACTTCGCGCTGGTGCGAATTTGCATGTCGGCATTGAATTCAGCGTCGCCGTAGAGGCTGACTCAGCCAGTGCGTT
Source organism: Planctomycetota bacterium (assembly GCA_021800165.1). Lineage (GTDB taxonomy): Bacteria > Planctomycetota > Phycisphaerae > WQYP01 > WQYP01 > JABEVA01. The sequence goes on from JAJYZF010000026.1 coordinate 46,410, forward strand.
TGAATCGGACATCCGCCGGATTCTCGACGATCTTGGCCTGGCCGGCCAGGTGCGGGTGGAATGAGGGCGATTGGCATGGACGCTTCCAATTCAACCATCCGTTGTCTTCTCTGCGCGGCCGCGCTGACCGAACAAAACAAAACCCATGAGCATGCCATCTTACGTGCAATTGGTGGGCGGATTGAATCCGATCGTATTACGTGCAGCGCGTGTAATAATGCGACCGGTTCGAAGATCGACAAATACCTTGCTGACGCTTATTTCGCCGTCGTCGGCGTACTTCGGGAGTTTCTGCCCGCCGACAGTGATGTGATTGGCAAAGGAGTAGGCACGGCCATCCTTCGGATCGGAGAAAAAGATTTCAGGACAAAGATGCCGCTTGACCCTGTGCGATGCGCGAAAGGGAATTACATCGCGACGGGACCTGAGGGGGAAAAGTCGGTGGCCACAATGAGCCAGAGGAAACTCGGATCTGCCTATGCTCAGGCCGTCAAAATTGGTCACGCGAAATACGGCGATGGAAAGTATCGAATCGAATCGGTGGGTCCCGGACCGCCGCCTTTCTTGGCGAGGTGCGGCGACCATCTTCCCGGATCGATCGGCGTCCAATGCAGCGCCCTAAAGGCCGGCATTCTGACACTTGCGGCCCTTGGCGCGGAAACGCATGGCATCGACCTCCGGTCGCCAGGGTTCGATTGCATTCGCCAAACAATTAAGGCGGTCAATGACACCCCGGCGAGCGATGGCACCCAGGTGCAAGTTCCCATTCTGCCTAAGGCGAAGCACGGAGTCTGCCTCGGGCTGCACCAACAGCTACTGCCCCAATTGACGAATTTGCGGAGATTTTCGAGCTTTCCAGCCACTGATTTTGAGCATTTCATCGTGTTGTCAGGCAATGCGGCCACCCAGACCCTTGAACTCTTTGTCGTGCTATTCGCTGCGCATGTTTTCGCATTCCGTTTAACAAACGACTGGCAGAAAGGCGACATCGTACTCTTGGCTGTCAACGGGATTTTGAAAAACTCTGGCCACTCGAAACTCGAACGCCTGCGAGCCAATCCTTTACCCGTCCATGCTCGCAGCGTCCCGAAATCTGGGGCGGACCCGGCGCAGCGTACGCCTGCGCTAGAACTGCTAGCGCGAGCGAATGCGTACCAGTTTCGCCATTCGAAGCAGGTTCGGGAGATTATTCGCAATAGCGTTCGCATCTTCGGTACGTTGAACGAAGCGGTGCGAAAACTGATCGAGGGTCTCAACCTGCGTGAAGCCGAAAAGGAATTGATCCAAAACAAGTGTGCGAAGTTTGCGGCGGAGGCAACTGACACCAGAGGCAGTGCCCCTACCGATGACCAAATTGACCAAGCCGCCAACGACATCGCCCAATTAATTGACGAACGGGCCGATCGCGGTATTTTTCCGTCGCGTTATGATTGACAATGGGGGGGCGCTTATACGGTGCAGCCAGCGCACAAGTGCGTTGTTTTGCTTCTGCCTTCCCTACCCGCTACTACGCATTAGGGGCCGTCAAGAAATAACCCGTATCATCCGACTGGCCATTTTCGGCATCTGGCAAGGCGTAAAGGGCGCTCTCCCTGACCGCTGATCGCACCCCGCAGCTTGCGTCTATCAATCATCTTCGTCCTTTGTGTACCTTCGTGTCCATCGTGGTGAATTTTCGTCGTTTCCCCCAACTCGCGGTTCTCAGCCGCGTCCCCAACTCCTGTTGAGCCATGGAAGGCGAAATCCCGATGGGACAAGGAGCAAGCCATCGGGAACTCCCGTCTGGCTTCCCCTTATCTCCCTCCATACCTTTCCTACTACTATCCAGCGGAACCCCCAGCTACCGGTCGCGCTGCCCTGTGCAGCCGAGCCGCGTTCCGCCTGACCGCAGGCCCCAAACCGCCCGCGATCACTGACAAGTAAATACGTACCCCGCCGCGTGGCCCCGCCGAAGCCACAGGCCAGGCACCACACCAAAATAAGGAATTCGACCCATGCCCATGTTG
>JAJYZF010000027.1 GCA_021800165.1 Planctomycetota bacterium
GTGGGAAGCGGTTTGTGGGGCATGGGATATTGCACTTTACCGAGGTGAAGCCGACGCGGGTGGTGGCGGTGGCGGATTGGCAGGCGGGTCCGCTGAAGGGAAACAGCCGGAGCGTGTGGGATTATGATGGGATGATGAAAACGACGCTGCGGTTGGAGCCGACGCAGGAGAAGCTGGATTCGGTGGTCTTGGTGATACCGATGGTGAATAAGGAAATGCCGTTGATGACGGCCTGTACGGACGGCGTGCGGTTTAATTATTCGGGTCAGGTGCCTGGTGGTGTGGGCGAGGTGTGGAATGGCAGCGAAGCGCCGCGGAACAGCATTATCGGGTCGTTTGTGCCGTATATCTGGACGGGAGGCCCGGTGCGGGGGATTGCCGCGTTTGGGGATAATGATGCGGGTTGGGTGGATTACCAGGCGAAAAGGCCGTGCCAGGAATTGGTGCGTGAGGGCGATGGGACGTTGGAATTGCGGATGAATCTGGTGGCCAAGCCGGCGCGTTTAAGGACGGTGCACACTATTGTTCTGGGTTTTCAGGCAACGCCGATCAAACCGATGCCGAAGAACTGGCGGCTGTGGACAGAGAATGCGGGGGTTGCGGGTGCTATTCACACGGTGTTTGCGGGGGCGTGTATTTATTGGGGCTGCCGGACGGCCTTTGGGGATATTTATCCACGGGGGCATGATTTTTCGATTTATAAGCAATTTGAGATGGCGCGGCGCACCGGCAAGATAAACTGGGCCTTCGTGAAGCAGTGGCTGGCAGGTTATGCGGGGGTAACTCCGACCATCGCCGCCCACAGGTATGGCCCGGCGATCAACGGCATGTTCAGCAGCATGGCGGGCCACCCGCAGGAGGTGGTGACATATACGAACCCCGCGGCGATGCGTGTGGATACGCGTGCGGGCAGGACGTACCTTAATGAATGGGATCGGCATGTGTATCCGACGCGGCAGTATTATCGCGGGGAGTATTTTGACGGCACGGTGAATCCGTGTCGGAGTTTCCGAGATTTTGCCGAATGGTATTACCAGAAAATGTTGAGCACTTTTGATGACGGGATTTATTGGGACAACATGTTTTTGAAATCCGATTTTAACACAGTGTTGACCAATGCGTACCGCTTGCCGGACGGTTATGTGCAGCCGGCGACGACGTTATGGACGCAGCGGGCGTTGGTGCGGCGGACGGCGGTGCTCGATGCGCAGTTGCACAAGCCTGATCTGAACATGGTGCATATGACCAATTCGGCCATTGCGCCGGAATTGTCGTTTGCGCGCATTGATCTTGATTTGGAGGACAAATATGGGAGCAGCCCATTCCAGACCCGATTCAGCCGGGCGTTTCTGCTGACGGAAATTGCGGGGCGTCAGTTTGGTAACATACCGTTGGGGCTGGCGGGTTTTAACGGCAGCACTCCGCGGCAGTTGGTGTGGGCGCAGCGTACCTATGCGGGGGTGGCGTTGACGATGGAAATTCGGGGGTGGGATTCGGCGGGTTCATGTTATTTTCGCAACTATGGGCGACTGGTGAAGTTCGGCTACGGGACACGGGTAACCAAGACGTGGGATTATTGGCGGCGTGATTACCCGATGCGGGTGTATGGGGATAAAACCTCGTCGATTGTGGTGGCCAAGCGCAAGGGTGGCCAAGCGGTGGTGGTGGTGTGCGATTGGGGCCATGGGGGGACGATTCGGCTGAGGCTCAACCGCACGGCTCTGCATTTACCGGGGCATTTAAGCGTCATCAACATGGGAACGAAAAAAACCGTGCGTGTGACCGCCGGCGGAGAGATTGTGTTTCACTTGAAAAAGTTTGATTTTAAGATGCTGCTGGTGAACGCGGCGGGTGCGGAGGCGGGACATTGAGAAGGGATTTGGTGATAAAGGACGGGACAAAAATAACTTCAACTTTTTCGGCTGGTTCTTTTGGCCGCCGGCTTGGATGTGCGATTCCTTTGCAGAAAGGGAGCCGCCGATGAAAGACGGTGTGGCGTCAGGATGGCCAGGGCGCAGGGGACGGCAATGGGCGGCAGTGGTGGTGTTGGCTGGATTGCTGGGAGTTTCCGGAGGTTGCGAGCAAGCTCGGAGAGGGTCTTCGGAGGCTTTGTCGAAGAAGCCGGTTACCGTTAGCCAAGCGGTTCTGCGGCAGCGTGCTACGGTGGAGGCGGGGGTCCAAGCGCAAGAGGTGTTGCTGCGGCAGATGACGGCCAAAACCAATCCCGCGGTGCTGAAATTTAATTCGGCGATTACGTTTTATCTCAACTTCGGCAGCGGGTCGGTGACGGCCAACATGTCCGGCGGCGATGGTACGCCGATAAAGATCAATGGGCCTGTGGTCTTGAAGCCGGGATTGTATGGCCGGGGCATGGTGGTGAGCAGCGCTCCGGGCCAGGCGTGGCAGAAGATCATTTATGCGGCGAAGGGCAATCTTGATTTGGCCAAACCTGGATCACTGGCGGTATGGCTGAGTGCTTATCACTGGACCAAGCCGGGGTTATGGAATTATTTTTTAACCGGGAGGGACGCGGGAAGGTTTTTCATGCTGGCCCCGACGGCCGTTTACATGAGTGGAGCAGGCAAGAAAGGTGGCAACGCCATTGCCGATTGGAACCCCGGATGGAAAACCGGGCAGTGGCACTTGGTGGTGTTGGAGTGGTGGTCGCAATCTTTTGCGATGTCCATCGATGGCCAAGCCTGTGCGAAAACCGACGAGCCGGCGCTGGCCGCGGCCAAAGGCCCGCCGGGCCATTTGTGCGTGGTACGTTCTTCGGCCGGTGAAAAATGTGTGATCGGACCACTGCTGATATTCAACCGCCCGCTGACGAAACGGGAGATTCAATGGCTGTATCGGCAGGGCTTGCGGCGGGAGAAGGCGTTGCGGGAGAAACCTGCAGGACCGGGAAAAGTGACCACGAAAAACTAAATACGGAGTTTTCCAAGCATGAGCGACGGCACACTGGCAACACTGACGGATGATCAATTGCAATTGAGGATTACCGTACGCGAGCAGGCGTTGGCTTTGGAATTAACGGACCGCGTGACTGGTCGCACCTGGGGGCCGACAGCGCTGGTGGCCTTGGAGGTGCATGAAAAGGCGGTGCGGCGGGAAGATCGGCTGGATCAATATCGGGTTGATCTTGTCGAGACGGGCGAGCAGGGGGTGCATGTGGTGGTGGGCGATACCGCGCGTGGCATTACCGTGGGGTTGTGGCTGCGGCTGGTCGGGGGTGAATTGTCGGTTTTATTTGGCAATTCGGAAACCTACGAGGAACATGCGGATCGATATCGGCTTTTCGCCGTGGATGTATTGCCGGGTTTGCTGCGGGTTTCCGGGGAGGGGGGGCGGTTGTTGCTGCCGGCGAATGGTGCGACGATCTGCCGCCCTGTTGGCAAGCCAGCGGTGGAGGATCGGTTTATGATTTATTTGGAGCAGCCGCGCTGGGAAATCGCCAGTATGTTGCCGATTGCGGCGGCGTGGGATGGCCAGGGCGGGCTGATGGCGCTGGCGGCGCAGTGCGCGCCCGAAGCGCAATGCCGGGTGGCTACGGATGGAAAAGGTTCCGGTCAGGTGGGTTTCGCATTTTGCCTGCGGCGATTGTGGATTGATCCGGTGGAATCGGCGGAGCGGGAATTTCGGTTTCAGGTGATTCCGGGTGGGGTGGACGCGGTGCATTTTGTGGCCAAGCGGTTGCGCCGGCACGCGATTGAAGATTGGAAAAAGCCGACGCTCAAGGAGCGTGCCGCGGGATCGCCGGAGGTGGCGTATCAACTGCAGACGATGATTATCAAGCTGTTTCACGGGATCCAGAATCTGGGGCCGTGCATTTCCGACACGCAGGGCCTGCCGGCGAGCCACTTTATTAACGCCATGACTTTTTCGGAGGCGACAACGGCGCTTAGAAAATTGCGGGCCGCGGGTGTGGAACGATTGTATACCCAAAGTGTGGGATGGAACGCTCGTGGGCACGATGGACTGTATCCGACGCGGTTTCCGATCGAGCGGCGTCTGGGTGGAGAAGAGGGGTTTCGGCAATTGGTTCGTGTGACGGGGGAGCTTGGGTATCAGCCACAGGTGCATGATAATTATCAGATGAATGTGCCGCATGCGCCGGATTGGGATGGGGAATGTGTGATTCAAGATCAGTTTGGGGAACCGCTGGTACGGGGTTGGTGGGCGGGCGGCGTTGAATATGGCACATGGCCGGCGGCGTTGCCGGAGGAACGCGTGGGTGGGCATTTGCGGAGGTTGAAGGAGTTGGGTCTGTATGGCATGGCGTACTGCGACTACTGGATGTCGCCGCTGGAAGTGAATTATCATCCGCGGCATCGCGGCACGCGCAGTGCTCATCAGCGTGGGATGGATCGGGTGTTGGGTGAGGTTAAAAAAACTTTTGGAGCGGTAGCCGCGGAATTTGGCACGTTTGCCGGGGCTATGGCTTGTGACGCTGTTACGAGCCTGCCGCACCAATTTACGCAGGCGATACGGAGGCACCCGGAATGGCCGCTGGCCTGCCTGCTCGACGAGGACGCCCAGGTATGGGCGCTGGCTTTGCATGGATTGGTGATGCATCAGACGCCTTCCGGAGCGGAGTGGCCCAATGCCATGGCGGCGATTGCGTGGGGTGCCATTCCACGAGATGAATGGGCGGTGCGGCGCATCAAGTACGGGATTAATGTTTTTGATGCCCATCGGGTGGCGGCAACGAAAGCGATGTGCGATTTATGGGGCGGGCAATTTTGGCATCTTGCCGCGGAGGAAATGACGCGCTGTGTGTTGTCGTCGGATGGCCAACAGGTGCAAACCGCATTTGCGGATGGCACGGAGGTAAGCGCCGATTTTACGACTGGCGAACTGCGTGTGAATGGCAAGCGGATAGAGAAGCCCGCGGCGATGTAGAGGCCGCAAGCGAAAAGGGGAGCGGCGCTGGGGTTTACCGCAGGGGGACGCGGGGAAGCGGTCAGCTTTCAGCGGTCAGCGGGGCGCGACGACGGGTTAAACACGAAGACACAAAGACACGAAGTGACGACGACGGTTTTTTACCATCCCGACAGACATCGGGATAAACTTCGGGCAAAGAGGAACGGAAGAACTTTTTTACCATCTCGAGGCGTCGGGATAAACTCCGGACACAAAGGAGCGCGAAGGACGACGAGGGGATATTGGGGGGCGATCAGCGGTCAGCGATCAGCAGTCAGCCCCGATGTGCGGTGCTGCGGAATGTCAGGCCACCGCGGTAGGCGGGGGCGGAGTGCGCGGGCGGTCCCGATACGCTGGTCCTCCAGCATCGGGATTTCGGCATCCATGTCTCAACAGTAGGGTTCGGGGGAGGCGGAGTGCGCGGCCAGCAGGCTGGCCGGCTTAAAACTTCTTCACGGATTCTGCGGCGAGGACGAGTTTTTACCGCAGGGTACGCCGGGAAGCGGAGGACGGGGGGCGCTGCGCGAGAGAGGAGCACGGCGGCTGTGGCCGCATGGAATTTAGGCGGCTGGCTTCCAGAGCACCCTATGGCGGCCAAGATGGCCGCCCCCCAACAGGACTCGTGGGATGGCTTTGCCAGAGGATATGGCCGCACCCGCATTTCGGGGGTTTCAATTTTGCAGGGCTGTTTAATCGGGAGCGGGCACGGCAAGTTCGCGCAGTAATGTGGCGGGAGCACCGATATCGGCGATGGATAGCTGGCCGGTGTAGGTGGCGGCAGCAGGTTGGGCGAAACCGATTTTCATGCCACAGAAAGTTACAGTGTGGCCGGCGCGGATGGCCAGGCCCAACGGCTCTCCGGTGTCACAATCCAGCCCGGATGGAATATCAACACTGATGACCAGGCGTTCGGCGGCATTAACCGCCGCGACCAGGGCGAGCAGGGATCCTTGAAGCGGCCGGGAAAGGCCGGTACCGAACATGCCGTCCACAATGCAGGCACTCTCGCCGGTGGCGGCAAGCCAACGAGCCAATGGCGCATCGCCGGAGGAAATATCGGTGATGGGAATATCCATGGCGCCAATGGTGGCGAGTTGCCCGGCGGTGGCGGGTTGAAACTTTTGCGATGGGGAGGTAAGCATCACATGAAGTTGATAACCGCGGTTGGCCAAGTGCCGCGCCGCCACGAGGGAATCTCCGCCGTTATTGCCGGCACCGCAGAGCACCAGAACGGATTCGCCGGGCGTGGTATAGCGTGTGACAATATGGGCGACACCGGTGCCGGCGTTTTCCATCAAGGCCGTTACGGGCAGATGAAATTGCGTTGCACAGCGGCGGTCAATCTCTCGGAGGCTGTGGCGGTTGAACCAGAGCGTCGCTTGGGAAAATAATGGCATGGATCGGCCTCCTTTTTAAGGAAATGATGGCTAACCGGCAACCCTTTCCGCCACGGGCCTTAACTTGTGGCGTAGATAACGGCCGGTATGGCTGGCGGGCTTGGCGGCCACTTGCTCGGGTGTACCCACGGCAACCACTTGCCCACCGCCCGCACCGCCTTCGGGGCCTAAGTCTATAATCCAGTCGGCACATTTGATGACATCCAGATTATGTTCAATGACCACGACCGTATTGCCATGGTCGGTCAGGCGCGTCAGAACGCCTAAAAGGTTGTGAATGTCGGCGAAATGCAGGCCGGTGGTGGGTTCGTCCAGGACGTAAAGGGTGTGGCCGGTACCGGGCTTGCCCAGTTCTGAAGCCAGCTTGACACGCTGGGCTTCTCCGCCGGAAAGAGTGGTGCTGGACTGGCCCAATTCCACATAGGATAAACCAACGTCGTTGAGGGCTTGGAGCAGAGTTTTGATGGCGGAAAAGCTTTCAAAAAATTGCAGGGATTCTTCGATGCGCATGGCCAGCACATCGGCGATGGACTTGCCGCGGTATTTGATTTCCAGCGTTTCGCGGTTGTAGCGGGTACCTTTACATTCTTCGCAGGTGACAAAGACATCGGGCAGAAAGTGCATTTCAATACGTTTGGTGCCCTGGCCCTGGCAGGCTTCGCAGCGGCCGCCCTTGACGTTGAAGCTGAAGCGTCCGAGTTGATAGCCGCGCATGCGGGCTTCACGGGTTTTGGCGTAGAGTTGGCGGATGAGATCAAAGACTCCGGTGTAGGTGGCGGGGTTGCTGCGTGGGGTGCGACCGATGGGGGATTGGTCAATTTCGATTACTTTGTCAATTTGATCCATCCCCTGGATGCGGGTATGGAGGCCGGGGCGTTCCTTGCCGCCGTAGAGAGATCGTTTGAGGCCGGCGAGCAAAATGCGATTGACCAGCGAAGATTTTCCGGAACCGGAGACCCCGGTAACGCAGATCATGGCCCCAAGTGGAAACTTGACATTGATACCGCGCAGATTGTTTTCACGTGCGCCGATGACCTCCACAAAGTGTTTCATCTCCACGGATCGTCGCCGACTGGGCAGAGGAATCTGGTATTCGCCGGTGAGATAGCGGGCGGTGATGCTGTCTTTGGATTGGAGGACCTGGGGCACCGTGCCCTGGGCAATGATGCGTCCGCCATGGGAACCCGCCCCCGGGCCGACATCAATAAGCCAATCGGCAGCCCGGATGGTGTCTTCATCGTGTTCGACGACAATCACGGTGTTGCCGATATTGGTCAGATGGCGCAGGGTACCGATGAGGCGGTCGTTATCGCGTTGATGGAGTCCGATGGTGGGTTCATCGAGGACGTAGCACACCCCGACCAAGCCGGATCCGACCTGGGTGGCCAGGCGGATGCGTTGGGCTTCGCCGCCGGAAAGCGTGCCGGTTTGGCGGTCGAGCGTGAGGTATTCCAGGCCGACATCATTCATAAAGCCGAGGCGGGATCTTATTTCTTTGAGAATGGGCGCGGCAATAAGCAGGTGTTCGCCGGCCAGTTGCAAGTGGTCGAAAAAGTTTAGCGCTTGGGTGACGGTAAGGCGGACGATATCGCGGATGTTTTTATCGGCAATGCGCACGGCCAGAGCCTGAGGTTTGAGGCGGTCTCCATGACAGATTTCACAGGGCTGTTCGCTTAGGTAATGGTGGAGTCGGGTTTTGACAAATTCGCTTTCGGTATTTTCCCAACGGTGTTGCAGGTTGGGGATGACACCTTCAAAGGTTCGGCCGGTGCGTGAGGCATCTTTGGCTTTGGTGCCGTACATAATTAAATCACGGGTTTTTTTAGGCAGGTCCTTGAAGGGCTGGTCGGGGGGCACGTTAAAATCCTGGCAGAAGCGGGCAAGGAGGCGATTGTAATAGATGTTCATGCGTTTGCCGTTGCGGCGAAAGGCTTCGATGGCACCCTCGGAGAGGGAAAGTGTGGGGTCGGCGACGATGAGATCCGGATCAAATTCGAGGATCGTGCCCAAGCCATCGCATTTGGCGCAGGCTCCGTAAGGACTGTTGAAAGAAAACAGGCGGGGGGAAAGCTCTTCGAGTGAATTGCCGGGATGGTCCGGGCAGGCCCACCGGGCGGAATAAGTGTAATCCACCCAGGTGCCGGCCTCATCGCGGGCGATGACCACCAGGCCATCGGCGAGTTTGAGTGAGAGTTCAATGGAATCGGCGAGGCGGGTACGAATTTCGGGCTTGATGACCAGCCGGTCTACGACGGCCTCCAGGGTGTGGGCGAGCTTTTTATCGAGGGCGGCGGCGGCTTTGATCTCGGAAAAGGCACCGTCAATACGGCATCGAATAAAGCCCTGGCGGGTCATAGCCTCGAGCACCTCCCGGTGGGTGCCCTTTTGTCCGCGTACCAGGGGCGAAAGCACCATAATCTTGGAGCCTTCGGGCCAGGTGAGCACGCTATCGACAATTTGGGAGGGACTTTGCGTGGCGATGGGTTTGCCGCAGGTCCAGCAGTGGGGTTGGCCCACCCGGGCAAAGAGGAGTCGCAGGTAGTCGTAAATTTCGGTGGTGGTGGCGACGGTGGAACGGGGGTTGGTGCTGCCGCTGCGTTGTTCAATGGCGATGGTGGGGGGCAGGCCTTCGATTTCATCGCAATCGGGCTTTTGCATCTGTTCGAGAAACTGGCGGGCGTAGGCGGAAAGCGATTCCACGTATTTTCGTTGGCCTTCAGCATAAATGGTATCAAAGGCGAGCGAGCTTTTTCCGGAGCCGGAGAGGCCGGTGATGACCACGAGTTGGTCGCGTGGAATATCCAGGTTGACGCTTTTGAGATTATGTTCCCTGGCTCCAATAATTCTAATGCACTTAAGAGCCACGCAATTCTCCAATCTCGAGGTGGTGTTAAGACCGCCAAAACCGAACTGTTGATTATAAGGGCCAGGACAAAAACCGCCAAAAGAGCCGAAGCATGTGCGGGGCCGCATCGGGCCTTCTTGACCGATGGGCCGAGAATCCATAGCATGGCGTTGTGGTGTTCCGGGCTGGTTCATCAGGGTTATGATGTAAGCTTCGAGAACATGGATTGAATTGGGACTGTAAACGTCAATGGCTAAGAAAACGGTAGCGCAACTTGAGGTTCGGGATCAAAAGGTTCTGGTACGAGTGGATTTTAATGTGCCGCTGGATGAGGCTGGTCACATCACGGATGACCGGCGGATTGTGGCGGCCTTGCCGACGATACGCAACATTACTGATCGCGGCGGTCGTGCGGTGCTCATGAGCCATCTAGGGCGGCCCAAGGGCGGTCCGGAGGCGAAATTTTCGCTGCGACCGGTGGCGGTGCGGCTGGGTGAATTGCTTAAAAAAAAGGTGGCCATGGGGCCGGATTGCGTGGGGCAGGCGGTAACAGCGATGGTGAACGCCATGCACAACGGCGACGTGGTGCTGCTGGAAAATACACGGTTTCACAAGGGCGAGGAAAAGAACGATCCCGTTCTGGCGGCGGCGCTTGCGGCGCTGGGGCAATGCTATGTCAACGATGCCTTTGGCACAGCGCATCGGCAACATGCGTCCACCTACGGGGTGGCGGAGAAAATCGGTGCCGGTAAACGGGCCATCGGATTTTTAATTGAAAAGGAGCTGAAATTTCTCGGGGAAGCTTTGGAACATCCGGTGCGGCCGCTGGTGGCGATTCTGGGTGGGGCCAAAGTCTCCGATAAAATCGCGGTGATTGAAAATCTGCTGGGCAAGGCGGATTTTGTGCTGATCGGCGGGGCCATGGCGTATACATTTTTTCTGGCGCAGGGCAAGAAGATCGGGAATTCCCTGTGCGAAAAGGACAAGGTGGAGTTGGCCCGGAAACTCCTGGCATCGGCGGGTGGGAAATTGATTCTGCCGGTGGACAACGTGATCGCATCGGAGATGACGGACCATGCGACTACCCGGGTGGTGGAGGGCGAGATTCCCGAGGGGATGGAGGGTTTTGATATCGGCCCGAAAACCATTCGGCTTTACGAGAGCAAGCTGGAGTCCGCGCGGACGGTGGTCTGGAACGGTCCGATGGGAGTGTTTGAAAAGAAGCCGTTTCAGGCGGGTACGCGGGCGATTGCGAACATGTTGGCAAAAATATCCACGAGCCATGGGGCGTTGACGATTATCGGCGGCGGCGATTCGGCGGCGGCGATTGAGAAATTCGGCCTGGCGGATCAGGTGTCACATGTATCCACCGGCGGTGGGGCGAGCCTGGAGTTTATGGAAGGTCGTGGATTTGCGTGCATTGATATTCTCGATAATGTGTGAAGTAAAATGGGCCGCGGTGGCGGCGGACGGGTGGCCGCATGATGAATAATATTTTTGTCCGCCCGCCGCACTTGCCATTGATCGCACCATCGATTCTGGCTGCTGATTTCGCCCGTTTGGGTGAGGAAGCCGCGGATGTGGAGCGGGCGGGCGCGGACCTCATTCACGTGGATGTCATGGATGGGCATTTTGTACCAAATCTGACGATGGGGCCGGATGTGGCATTGGCGCTGGCGCGTTGCTGCCGGCTGATGCAGGACGTACATCTGATGGTGACGGATCCGCAGGATTTCATCAAGCCGTTCGTGGATGCGGGGGCCGGCAACCTTACGTTTCACATAGAGGCACCGGGGCTGAAATCATTTGGTGCCCTGGAGGTCATCAAACGCATTCACGATCATGGCGTCACGGCGGGCATATCTATAAATCCGGAAACGCCGGCGGAAATGCTGGAGGGTGTTCTCCCGGTGGTGGATGTGGTACTGGTGATGAGTGTGCATCCGGGTTTTACAGGCCAGAATTTTATTCCGCAGACGCTGGAAAAGGTGCGATGGCTGCGGCATAGGCTTGGTCCGCACCAACGGCTGTCGATTGACGGGGGTATCGGGCTGCGCACGGCGCACGATGCGCTGGAAGCCGGAGCGGATGTGCTGGTGGCGGGAGCCGCGGTGTTCCACGGTGAGGACCGGGTGTCGGCAATAAGAATGCTGCGCGGTGACTATCCGCGTTAAGATGATTCGTCGCGGTACTCCACAGGACGGTTAGATTCTAACAAAGGGAATATGGTATGGCACTGTTGTCGGGTAAAAAGGCCCTGGTCTTCGGCGTGTTGAATGAATATTCCATCGGTTGGCATATTGCCGAGCAGTTGCATCACCATGGCTGTGAACTGGCATTTTCCTTTCTACCGGGGGAGAAAATCGAACGCCGCGTGGTAAAAGCCGTGGAACCTTTCGGGCCGAAGTTTCTGGTTCCGTGCGACGTGAGTAAGGATGAGGATATTGGGCGTGCGTTTGAGATGACGGCGGAAAAGTTCGGGACATTTGATATTCTCATTCATTCGCTGGCCTTTGCGCCGGGGGAGGCCCTGCACAATCCATTTCTTCAGACGAGTCGAGAGGCGTGGCGAACGGCGCTGGATATCAGCGCCTATTCGCTGGTGGCGCTGGCCCGGGCGGCGGTGCCGCTGATGAATGTTGATGGGAGCATTTTAACGATGAGTTATCTGGGGGCGGAGAAATTTATTCCGATGTACAACGTGATGGCGGTGGCCAAGGCAGCGCTGGAATGTTCCGTGCGGTACCTGGCGGCCGAGCTGGGCCGGGATGAAAAGCATGTGCGGGTGAATGCGATCAGTGCGGGGGCCATTAAAACCATGGCCGCCCGAGGCATAGGGGACATCGACAAAATGATGGTTCACTACACGGAAAAGTCACCGTTGCCGTGGGATGGCGATACGGCGGCGGTACATGTGGGCAAGACCGCTATTTACCTGTGCAGCGAACTTTCAAGCGGTGTCACCGGCGAAACCATTTATGTGGATGGCGGCTACAACATCGTTGGCTGGTAAAGTGACAACAATTATTCGATTGGCCGGCGAGGGGATAGGGGAGGCCGCTGAGTTGCTGCGCGCGGGCGAACTGGTCGCGTTTGCGACTGAAACGGTGTATGGTTTGGGGGCGGATGCGACGAATGTGGCGGCAATTCGCCGGATTTATAAGGTGAAACGGCGGCCTGCCGGTAATCCACTGATTGTGCATGTGCGTGATCGGAGGCAGGCGGAAGAGTACGCAACGGGGTTCGGCGACGTGGCGGGGATACTGGCCAGGCGTTTCTGGCCGGGGCCTTTAACCATGGTGGTGGGGCGTGGAACAAAGATTCCAGCGGAGGTGTCCGCCGGTATGGCTACCATGGCCGTTCGTTGTCCATCCCACTGGGCGGCGCAGCGTTTACTGGCAGCCTTCGGAAAGCCGATTGCGGCACCAAGTGCGAATTTATCGGGACGGGTTTCACCGACGACGGCGGCGGATGTGTTGGCGGAACTGGGTGGTCGGATACCGCTGATTCTGGATGGAGGAGCGTGCGCGGTGGGTGTGGAATCGACAGTGATTGACCTGACGGTTGATCCACCGGTGGTGCTTCGGCCCGGGATCGTCACGGTGGAAATGATTCGTGCGGCCCTGCGTAGAAAACTCGGCACCAGGGCCAGGTTCATCCAGACCGGCCCGGCCAGTGGCAAGGCCGTGGCGAAAAGTCCGGGCATGTTGAGACGGCATTATGCGCCGGCTACACCGACGTACCGGTATGGGCATGGCGAGTGGCACCGGGTGAGGGCGTGGCTGAACCGGTATCGGCCCAAGGCGAGAGTGGTGCGTTTGACTGGTGATGACGCCCGGCCGGCGCTGGGCCAGGAAGTGGTGATTTATTTATCCGAGCATGGCGAGCAGTACGCCAGGCATTTGTATAAGAATCTCCGGATTGCCGATAGCCATGGTTATGATTTGATTTTGATCGAAATGCCGCCGGATCGGGGCGATGTGTGGACGGCGATTCGAGATCGGATCAGCCGTGCGTCGCGGGAGTGGCCGCCATGATGGCGCAGCACGGTACATTATTGATCAGTGAGACGGCATTACGCAGCAACATCAGTTTGCTACGGCAGCGCGGAGGCCTTGGCGCAACGCAGTGCGCAACGGTCAAGGCCAATGCCTACGGGCATGGGTTGTCGGTGGTGGTTCCACTGCTGCGGAAAATCGGCCTGGCCTGGGTGTGTGTGTATTCACTCGCTGAAGCGATGCGGGTAGCGGCGTTGGGATGGGAGGGATCGGTGCTGGTGCTGGCGCCGCTGGTGAGTTGGCAAGGGCGTGTGGAGTTGGATGCGGCAGCGTGGGATTTTCTGCACAGTGGCCGCCTTGGCCTGACGCTGACGGATTCGGCATCGGCGCTGGTTTTGGCGGAAGTGATTCGAAAAAAACATCCATCCATGCGTGTGCCGGTGCATGTGCAAATTGACACCGGCCTTACCCGGCAGGGGGCAGAGGTATGTGAAGCTCCGCGGCTTTTGGAGCAGATCGTTGCACTGCCGGAGTTGAAATTGGCCGGCATTTATATGCACCTCTCGCATGGCGATGAGCGGGGCAGCCCGGCCACGGCCGCACAGTTGGCAGTTTTCCGGCAGATTGCAGATCCGGTGAAGAAGCGGCATGGGGAGGTGGTGCTGCATGCGCAAAACTCGGGCGGCACATGGCATGAAGGGGATATCGGCTTGGACATGGTGCGGCTGGGTATTGCCATGTACGGTCTGCAACCATCTCTGAATTGCATGATTGCAGAATTAAGGCCTGTGGCCAAGCTGGTGGCTCCGATCACCGCGGTGCATGAAAGACCGGCGGGCACGGGCGTTGGTTATGGCCACAGCTTTCGCACAAGCCGTCCCAGCCGTCTGGCCATTGTGCCGGTGGGTTACGCCGATGGCTACCCGCGGGAATTGTCGGGGCGGGCCGTGGCAGGGGTGCTGGATCGGGAAGTTCCGGTGGTGGGACGGATCAGCATGGACCAAACAATTTTGGACGTCACGGATGTGGCGGCCAGGGTGGGCGATGAAGTGACCTTGATTAGTGATCAATTCGGAGCGAGTTATAGCATGGATCGTCTGGCCGAACGATGCCGGACCATTGGCTATGAATTGGCAACCCGGCTGGGCGAACGGTTGCACCGCGTGGTGGTAAGTTAGGAGAACCGGCGTGGCTTATTCATTTCTGGTAACGCGAAGCATACCGACAGTTGGTCTGGATCGCCTGCGAAGCGGTGGATCGGTCAAGGTGAACCCGTATGATCGACCGATGACGGCTGATGAGTTGGTCATGGCCGCCGC
This sequence comes from Planctomycetota bacterium, assembly GCA_021800165.1. GTDB lineage: Bacteria > Planctomycetota > Phycisphaerae > WQYP01 > WQYP01 > JABEVA01. The sequence goes on from JAJYZF010000027.1 coordinate 14,483, forward strand.
GGATTGTGACGGCATTCTTTCCATGTTGACGGATCGCATTGATAGCGCATTTCTGGACCGCTGTCCGCGGGTGAAAGCCATCAGCAATTACGCGGTCGGATTTAACAACATCGATGTGGCCGAATGCACACGGCGCGGCATTGGTGTAAGTAATACGCCGGATGTGTTGACCAACGCGACGGCGGAAATTGCCATGGGATTGATGCTGGCGTGCGCCCGGCGGCTGGTGGAGGCCGATGGCGTGGTACGGACGGGCCAATGGCGTGGTTGGGCACCGCTGGATTATCTGGGGGTGGATATGGTGGGAAAGGTGCTGGGCATTGTGGGCGCGGGGCGTATCGGCCTGCGGGTGGCAAAAATGGCGGCCGGTTTTGATATGCAGGTTCGGTATTATTCCCGCAGCTCGCATCCGGAATTTGATCAGATCGGCGCGGTACGTGTAGATCTGGAGCGGTTGCTAAGAGAGGCGGATTTTGTGTCGCTGCATGCTCCGCTGACGGATCAAACGCGACATATCATCGGCGCGAAACAACTGGCCATGATGAAGCCGACGGCGGTCTTCATTAACACCGCGCGGGGAGCGCTGGTGGATGAACAGGCCTTGGTGGAGGCGTTAAGAGAAAACCGGATTTTTGCGGCGGGCCTGGATGTTTTTGAGCACGAGCCGGTGCTGAGCGCCGGCCTGGCGAGCTTGAAAAATGCGGTATTGCTGCCCCATATAGGCAGTGCGACGACGGCCACGCGCGGAGAGATGGCGGTGATGGCCGCGGAGGATCTTCTGGCTATGACCTCCGGTAAGCGTCCGGTTCACCCGGTCAATCCGCGGCGATGGGGATGAGCCATGATGGATGCCCGTTGCGTCAAGGAACGGTGTAGTGGGTGTGAATCTACGCCTGGAATGGCCATCCGGAGCGAATAACAGCGCCAATGGCCTCGGCAAGTTTGCGCGATGCAATGTTCGAGGCTTTTCCCAAACGCATTAGATTTCCGATGATGCCCGGATTGGCCGCTATGGTAATGGTAAGGGCCAACGGTCGCACGTTGCCGGAGGAGTCCATGAATTGGGCGATCTGGCTGGGCAGAGAATCCATGGCGGTATCGCTGATGGTGCGCAGACCGATCCAAGGCACATTGCGCCTCTGGGCAAATTCGAAGGTGGCCTTGTTTTCCATATCAACAGCGACAAATTTGCCTTTTACAAACAGTTCCTTTTTCTCGGCGGTATCGCCAACCATGTGCTTGCTGGTGTGAATTGGGCCGATAACGCAGCGTTGACCGTTGGACATGGCATTGATTATTTCCTCCACACGCAGGGCTTCGCAAGAGTTACTGTCGATGACCAGATCGCCCACCGCCAACTCGGGGCTGCACGCTCCGGCAAGACCGGCGGTTACCACGCCGGTGACCTGGCTGTGGTAATAGCGGGGCAGGATCTCTTTGAGGAAACGGCCGCCCATGCCGATTTGTTCCACAACAATATTTTCATAGGCGGAGGCCCGAATGGCCGCAGGCGTGTCCAGTTGCCATTGTTTGACAACAGCGCGAGCCACCTGATATTCCGCTTTTAAGGCGGTCAGGATTAACAAGGTGCGGGTATCACAAGCCGTTTGAGTATCCATCGCATTTATTCTATCGGTCCATGCCCACCATCAACATGGAGAAAACAATACGATCTGTTCCTATAACATGCAACCGCCGAGCGGCCTATAACGCTGCCCCGTGGTTGGGGGTGCTCGGGTGGCACGCCGAAGGGGGGCGGGCATCTTGCCCACCGGTATTTTCAGGGACCGGGCAAAAGTAACTTGGGCACTTTTAACCGCTTCCTTACGGTCGCGGCTCGGATGGTCGGGCCCTACAGGCCCATTGGCGGGGTATGCGCGGCCGTCACGGCAGCGGTAACAAAAGTTCGGAGGGAGCTTGAGCGCCGTAAAACACGAATTTATTTTTGCGCTGTCGCTTAGCCTCATGGCGGTGGTCCCTTTTTAGTGGACGGCCACCTTACGTATCACCTTGGGGCTGCGCAGCAGCAAGACCAGTGGAATGCAGGCCAGACACATGAAACCCAGGAGCCGAAAATCATGCACATAGGCCATGGCTTGCGCCTGCTGTTGCAACTGCTGGTAGATGATGCCATAGGCCAGATGCGTGGCTGCCGCAGGGGAGCTTTGACGTGGCAGGGCGGTAGTGATGGCTTTAACGGTATGATGAAAATTGGCATTGGTGGTGGAAACGTTGCCGATTAACATATTTTGAACCCATTGCGAATGTCGCGCCAGCAGGGTGGTGGTAATGGAAATGCCGATGGCTCCGCCAATGTTACGCATGAGATTGTAGATGCCGGTGGCATTGCCGATCTGGTCGTTGCGCAGGGTGCTCATGGTGGTAACGCTAAGGGGAATAAAAAGCATACTCACGGCAAAACCATTGACGATGATGGGCCAGGTGACGCTGATCATGCCGATGTCCAGATCTACTTGGCCAAGGGCGAAACTTGTCCACGACAGGAGGGCCAGACCGACGCTGATAAAAATGCGGGTATCGAACCAATTCAGTATTCTTCCAACGATTAAAATGGCGACGATAGAGCCAAACCCACGCGGGCTTACCGCCAGCCCGCTTTGCAGAGCCGGATAATTGAGGAGAGTCTGCAAAAAGAGCGGCAACAGGGCCGTGGTTCCATACAGCACCATTCCGATAGCCAATACAATGGCGGTGCCGACGGCAAAGTTGCGATTGCGCAGCGCCCGCAGATTTACGACGGGATGTTCGGCGGTGAGTTCCCAAATCACAAAGGCCAGAAAGGCGATGGCGGCCGCAGCCACGAGCCAACGAATATAAAGCGCTCCGAACCAATCGGCTTCCTGGCCCTTATCGAGCACCACTTGCAAGCAGGAAAGCCAGATCGCCAACAAGCCAAAGCCGATGTAATCGAGCGCGGTTTTAGCAGCATTGCGGATATAGGGCGGGTCCTCAATAAAAGATGCAACCATCATGGCGGCGACAACGCCCACGGGAACATTGATGTAGAAGACCCAGCGCCAGGTGGCGGAATCGGTAATCCATCCGCCCAACGTTGGACCGATGATGGGCGCGAAGATAATGCCAAAGGTGTAGAACGCCATGGCCTGACCGCGTTTGGCCGGCGGAAAACTTTCGAGCAGGATGGCCTGGGCGCTTGGCTGGAGCGCCCCGCCGCCGGCACCTTGAATGACGCGGGCGATAATCAGGGTTTGAATGTTGGGGGCCACCCCGCAGGCCAGGGAACCGATGGTAAAAATGCCAATGCAAACCAGCAAAAATCGCTTGCGACCAAAGGTGCGGCTGAACCAGCCGGTGGTAGGCAGGATAATGGCGTTGGATATCAGGTAGCTGGTCAGCACCCAGGTGGCTTCGTCCGGGGTGATGGAAAGGCTGCCGGCGATATGGGGCAACGCCACGTTGGCAATGGAGGTGTCCAACACTTCCATAAAGGTGCATAGCATGACTGAAACGGCAATCAGCCACGGATTTATGCTGGGCCGCCAGGTTGCAGTGGTGAGATGTGGAGCAGGTTTTGTGCTTACGGCGGTCATAGGCTGGAGGTCGCTTTGCTCAGGCATCGGGTGCCGCCCGCATGGCGGGTTAAGAGAATTGTAGGGACGGCGAGCACCTGCGACAAGGTTGGCAGATTTTTGTTATCCGGTTAATCTCGGCAGGGCGGAGATACCGGCAAAAAAAGGTGTGGCGATGACAGAACTACCAGCGTTACCGGCAAGCTTTAAGGTTGAATCTGAATTTCCGATTGTGCGGCGCTGGACGTTTTTTAATCATGCGGGTGTGGCACCTATTTCGGCGCGGGCGGCGGCGGCTATCGGTGAATTTGCCCAGCAGGCCCGGGACGATGCCTACTTGACCGGCCACTGGTATCGTCGGGCGGAGGTGGTACGGAGGCTATCGGCCCGGCTGATCAACGCAGCTCCGGAGGAAATCGCCTTTGTTAAAAATACCAGTGAGGGCCTCTCGTTTGTGGCCAACGGGCTGGATTGGAAACCGGGCGACCGCATTGTCAGCAGCAGCGTGGAATATCCATCGAATGTGTATCCATGGATGGCGGTGGCGCAACGGCACGGTGTCAGGCATGTCATGGTACCGGAAAAAAACGGACGGATTGAATTGGAGGATGTCCTGGCCGCGGCCTCGGACGGGCCGACGCGACTGCTGGCCCTGTCGCAGGTGGAATATGCCAGTGGTTTTCAGCATGATTTGCGGAGGATTGGCCAATTTTGTCGCAGCCGCGGCATTTATCTGTGCGTCGATGGTATCCAGGCGTGCGGCGCGCTGCCGGTGGATGTGCAGGGCATGAATATCGACTTCCTTTCGGCAGATGGGCACAAGTGGATGCTGGGACCGGAGGGAGCGGGCTTCTTTTTTTGCCGGCGTGAACTGCTGGATCGGCTGCGCCCTGAAATCGGCTGGATGAATGTGATTAACGCCGATGATTATGGCCATTACGATTTCACGCTGAAGCCGGATGCGCGGCGTTTTGAATGTGGTTCATACAACATTGGTGGATTGCTGGGGCTGGGCGCGTCGTTGGAACTGATTTTGGAGGTGGGGATGGAAACGATTACCGGCCGGCTGTTGGCGCTGACGGATTATTTATGTGAGCGACTGGCGGACAAGGGGTACCGCGTGGTCAGCAGCCGCAGAGCCGGGGAGCAAAGCGGAATTATTTCCTTTACCAGCCGAAAGCACGACCAGCATCAATTGATCGGCTGGCTGCAGGACCAGCGCATTGTGATCGTGCTGCGTGAAAATCGCCTGCGGGCCTCGCCACACTTTTACAACTCGATAGCGGACATGGATCGGTTGGTGGATGCCTTGCCGCTGGATCGGTGACCGGGCTGGTCGGGCCTTGAGACAAAGCGATGGACTAATTTGGTTGCGGTCGGGGTGTGCCGAGAGCGTTGCCGAATTTCGGGCAACAAAATTGCGGCAAAAGCGTTAAGATGTGGGGGCGGGAGCGCGGCCTTGGCGGAACCGAGGGTTGGATGTCGCGGCGGCCCGTTGAGCCGGTGCGCAATCCGAGGTGCTATTAACAGCAGGAGTAAAAAATGGCAGATGCAGAAAGCTCTCCGGTGGAACAGTTGCGACAGGTTCGCGAGGTGATGATCCACGAGATACGCAAAGTCATCGTGGGGCAGGAAGATGTGATTGACGCACTGTTAATTGCCCTGTTTTCACGCGGGCATTGTCTGCTGGTGGGTGTGCCGGGGTTGGCTAAAACCCTGATGATTTCCACGCTGGCCAAAGTGCTGAATCTGCGCTTCAACCGCATTCAATTCACGCCCGACCTGATGCCTTCGGACATTACGGGCACCGACATCATTCAGGAAGATGCGCAGACGGGTAAACGGGTGTTTAATTTTATCCGTGGTCCGATTTTCACCAACATGCTCTTGGCGGATGAGATTAATCGTACGCCGCCCAAGACTCAGGCGGCACTCTTGCAGGCCATGCAGGAATACCAGGTGACCGCGGGTGGACAGACTTATCTTCTCGATCCGCCGTTTTTTGTGCTGGCGACACAAAATCCGGTGGAACAGGAGGGAACTTACCCGTTGCCGGAAGCCCAGTTGGACCGCTTCATGTTTATGGTGAAGGTGGGTTATCCGACGCGGGAAGACGAGCGGAATATTGTTAAGAATACCACCGCGGAAGCCCGCACCGAACCGCTGCCGGTGCTTTCTTCAGAAGACATATTGTCCATCCAAAAGATGGTGCGGCGCATTCCCGTTAGCGACCATGTGGTGGATTATGCGGTACAATTGGTGCGGTGTACGCGTCCGCATGAAAAAGACACGCCGGATTTCATCAACAATTGGCTGACATGGGGTGCGGGGCCGCGGGCGGCGCAGTATCTGGTGATGGGTGCCAAATCTCGGGCGCTGTTGCGCGGGCGGCTGAATGTGAGCACCGATGATATTCGGCAAATGGCCAAGCTGGTGCTGCGGCACCGCATTATCACCAACTTTAACGCTGACGCCGAAGGCATTGATTCCGATGCCGTGGTAGAGAAGCTGATTCAAACCGTGCAGGAACCATCGGCCGAAAGCTATAAGGCCGCGCGTACCGCCTGAAGGCGGTCGGCCAAGGAAACCTGGGCGTGGTGGGCGCACCGCCGTACTTGTTAGTCCTGGTCTTGAGATCTTGAGACCTTGAGATCTTGGGGTCTTGGGGAATGGGGCCATAAAACCGCGGCAACCGGCGGGGCACCGCATACGAGAGGTCGGGCCGCATCGAGAGGCGGCGTTGGCTGGGCGGGAAATTTCGATGCGGGAGGGAGGGGTTTTGTAAAATTCGGCCACGGTGGGGCTGAACCATGGACTCACTTGAAGAACCACGCCATAAGATTCGCCGCTATAATGGTCCAAGCGTGCGGGATCGCCGTTTTGAAGGATGTCATTTAAGCTTGTCGCAAGATCGTCGAGTTCAACTCTCCGTTACGGCGGAACGGGCCATATTAGTGGCGGTGCTGCTGCCGAATACGTCCGCGGATTTGCATGATCCGCTGGGGGAGTTAGCGAGTCTGGCGCATACCGCCGGAGCCACGCCGGTGGAGCGTGTGGTGCAACAACGCAAAAGCATTGATCCGGGAACGTACATCGGTCGCGGAAAGGCGGAGGAAATTGCCGCCATAGTCAAAGCCTTGGAAGCCGACGTGGTGCTTTTTGACAATGATATGCTGCCCAACCATTTGCGCGAACTGGAAAAAATCTGTGATTGCAAAATTCTGGATCGCAGCGAACTGATTTTGGATATTTTCGCGACGCGGGCGCGTACCCGCGAAGCGCAGTTGCAGGTGGCCCTGGCCCAGCTTGAATATACGTATCCGCGGCTAAGGCACATGTGGAGCCATCTGGAGCGCATTGGAGCTGGAGCCGGAGCCGGCGTGGGTGCGCGCGGGCCGGGCGAAATGCAGTTGGAAATAGACCGGCGACTGGTGCGCACGCGGATATCCGAGCTAAAAAGCCGCATCGCGGATGTGCAAGCTCGCAAGACCCGAGAAGTGTCTGCCCGCAAGCAGGAACATTTCACCGTGAGCCTGGTGGGTTACACCAATGCCGGCAAAAGCACGCTGTTTAACACGCTTACCGGTGCGGATACTTTTGTGGAAGATAAGCTCTTTGCCACGTTGGATACCAAAACCCGCACGTGGCGGCTGGCCGCTGCCCATAGCGCGCTGGTCTCGGATACGGTTGGTTTTGTTCGTGATTTGCCGCACCATCTGGTGGCGTCATTTAAGGCCACGCTGGAAGAGGCCACGCACGCGGATCTGCTGCTGATTCTGGTGGATGTTTCGCATCCCCACGCCCTTAAACAACTGCAAAGCGTGCAGCGGGTGCTGGTGGAGATAGGATGCGGCGAGCAACCGGCGATGCTTTTAATCAATAAAATTGATGCCGTGGCCTCGCCGGATGATCTGGCGTTTTGGCGGTTGACCTTTCCGGATGCCCTGGCCATCAGCGCCCGCCACGGCAATGGTGTGGGGGTGCTGGGAGAAGCAGTACTTAAGCAAATGCTGGGACAAAATTTACAGGCGCGTATTGCCGTGCCGCTGGACGACCCGCGTGGCATTACCTTTTTGGAAAAATTTGCCGTCATCAAAGCGCGGGATTATGAATCGCGAACCGGAGAGGTCGTTTTTGATGTAGACATCAGCCAACGGATTATGGACCAGATCTACAACCATGTTCGGCGACCGACGATTATCGAATCGGTTCCCGCCGGCGGCAATTTTATCGGCAAAGCCCGCAGCGTCCGGACGTTGATTCCGGAGAAGCTGCAAGCCGATGGGGCGAGGCAAAATGGAAATGCATAAATCGACATAGTATGACAGGATGCTCCCGGACCCCACGGCGGCGGAGCGAAGCGAATTTATAAAAAAAAGGGAGGTGTGGCCGGGCGATCTCGTGGGGGAAAGAAAGCTCCGTTGACATCGGCACGGTGAGGCGAGGTTTACACGAATAGCGGACTTTTCAGTTTCCGGTCGGCGGCAGCGGGGACGGCGCACTGGTATCGGTGGAGACAAGGGGAGATGGTTCCTGGCTGGGGAAGAATTTGAAGTACAAAAAGATGTTGGCGCTCATGACGGCGGCATAGATGAAAAAGGGTACTTCCACAGCGGAAAGATCAAATAAATAGCCGGTACATAAGATGGCTCCGGAAGAGGCGGATACCCGTGCAACCTGATTGACGGCCAAGGCCCGGCCCACATCATCGGAATGCACGCGGCTGGTGATTGCGGTCTGCTGGGCGGGCAGGGCGGCGATGCGCAGGGCGGGGGTGATAACGTAAATAATCAGGGCAAAATCCAGGTTGTGCCAGACGGCCATGACCAGCAGGAGCAGGGTTCCCAAGGCTCGCGTGAAGGCGATACTGCGTACAAAGCCGAGACGCTTTTCCAGCATGGGCGCGGCCAAGAGCGACACGGCTCCGAGCATGGTGGCCACCGACGTGTACGACGCCATCTGAGATTTGTGCAGGCCGTAGACGATGACAAAAAAGGGAATGAGAAATGGTGTTATTAACCCCTGGCTAAAGCCGTTAAGCATTCCTGTGATGCCGAACTTGCGAATGTTTTTTCGTGAGGCTTTATGAGCATCGGATGTGCGTGGGACCGCCGCAGGCCGAGCGGGGATGACCATGAAGGCCAAGGCCGGCAGACCAAGTGCTGAAAGCCCGGCCGCCACCAGAAAAACATTGTGAATGGAAAAATAGCGTACCAGCCAGGCTCCACCTGCTCCGGCCACACCGCTTAAAAATGCCAAGACCGAATAATAGAGGGTGCGATTGGATAAAGTGGTTAAATCAGCAATCACCGCGGTTTGCGCCGGCTGGGCGGCTCCACCGACACCGCCTCCGATCAGGGAACCGGTGGCGGCAAACCCGCCAATAAGCGAGGCCAGAAACAAAATGGGCACTTCGGGCCGAGCGTACACCAGCAAAGCACTCAGGGGCACCATCACGCCGGTTAGAAGCAGGGTGCCTTTGCGGCTCCAGCGGTCCGCAAGGTGGCCCACGGCAAGTCCCAGCAGGGCGGTGGAAGCCAGACCAATCATGTAAATACCGCCCAGCATCAGGCTGCCGTAATGCAGCTTTCGCAGTACCAGATAGGGCAGGGCAACGGCGATCATGGCGCTGGCGGCACTGCGCAAGAGCCTGAAAATTACCAGCAGCAGCAGGCTTCGTCTGCGCATCTGGGGTGGCGGCGTGGTGGATGGTGGGCCGACAGTTAGGGGAACATGGGTATGGTTGTCGGGCGGACTGCGGCTGGCGTTCATGTGAAGAATAATAGCAGCAACGAGCGGTGGCGACAAAGCCTCGGCGGCGGGTTATCTTAGCGGACGTGGTTTTCAGCAAGGAGTGCCGCTATGCGTGGAATGCTGTTGCGAGTGGTCGTGGTAAGCGTGATCTGCTTGACCGTGATTGGACATGAGGTGTCATGCCGGGCCGCCAAGCCACGAGGCGTGCTGGCAAGGATTCCGGCAAACACTCAATTATACTTGTATACGGCCAATGTGGCGGCGCTGGAAGCGAAAATTCGCCTGATGGAAAACCAGATGAACACGCCCGGCGGCTTTGACCCGATCGCCGCACTGATGCGTGAGTTTGGCCCTGGCTCGGGGATTAACTTCAACCGGCCCGCAGCGATAGCGGTTTTGGCGTGGCCACGGCCTGCGGCCATGGTGCAGCCATCGGTGGTGGCGCTTCTGGCCAGCAGCAAGCCGACCGCCACGCTGGCGGAATTCGGAGCTAAAAGTGTGGGGAACGGAATCTATCAGGGGGCCATTCCGCAACAGCCGATACCCTTATTTATAGCGGTGCAGGGCCATTACCTGGTTCTCTCGGATCAGCCGGCAAGTATAAGCAAGTATCTGGCGGCGAAGGCTTTTTTGGGCCCGCAACTTTCAGCGACCCAGCGGCATTTCTTGAGCAACAGCGACCTGACGCTGTCGCTGCGTGTGCGCAGCATTTACCGGATGTATCGGCAGCAGATGAAAATGCTGGCCCAGGCCAACGGAGTGAGAGTGAAAAAAAAGCCAGGCCCGGCGAATTTGAGTGGATCTGAATTTTATAGAAAGGCTGGTGATGTGTTGGCCGCGCACATTCTGCACCAGATGATAACGCAAGTGCCGCAGGCGATGTTGACGGTGCGGTTCGCCCGCACGGGAATGCTCTGCCGGTTGATTGCAATTCCGCGGGCCGGCACGGCGATGGCGAAAATGATTCAGGCGCAGCGGCCTTTAGGCAAGACGCCCTTTGTGGGGCTGCCGGCAGGGCGTTATGTTGCGGCAAGTGCGATGGCCATCGACGGAGCGCCCGTGGCGGCATGGCTGGGCAGAGCAGCATTGGTGTGGGATAAACATGCGTCGATACGGTCGAACAAGCGGTATACGGACCTGAAAAAGCAGATGGCTTTGGGGCTGAGCGCGCTGGCGGATTTGCGTGGACTAAGCCAGATCAACTACGCCGACAACAGGCCCATGGGGCAAGATGGTCTGGGGATTCAGGTGGTGGATATGGCCCACGCGGGCACGCACTTGCAGCAGATTTTGACATGGCTGAAACATCCGCCCCGCCTGGCTTTCGCCCATTCGGCATGGGATCATGCGCGCTGGACGATTACGCCGGCGGCCCTGAAAATTTCGAATGTTCCATTCACCAGAGTGAGCGGCAAATTCCCGCGGGCGTCCACGGGGTCCTTGCCGCCAATTCCTCCAGGTCCACCGGGTCTTTTACCGGGGTTGCCACGGCCGCAGAGTGTGTTTGGTTCGGATGCGGTTAGCCTGTATGCCGGAGTGGTGGGAAATCGCATTGTTTTTGCGGATGCCAGGGCGGCTAAGAAACTACCGGAGGTGGTAGAACAGATTCAAAAGCATCAACAGAATCTGCCGCAATTGGGCGATATTGCGGAACTCACGGCGTGGGAGCCGGCGCATGCCCGGTTGCTGATATATCTGCCCTTGGCGCGGTGGGCATCGCTGGCCCGACGGCAGAGTCATCCTGGAGCGGCTAAGCCCGTGGCGGGGGCGGTGGTGATTGGTGCTCCGGTTCCGCCACTGCTGATCAGCGGATCCGTGGTAGGGGGGTGCATGGTCTACCGGGTCTATACGGCTTATTCGCTGATGAGCACGCTCCAAGGCACTTGGCCATGGGGCGGCCTTGCGTTTTGATGGCGGCCAAGTGTGGCGCGTGCCCTGCCAAACTGCGGCGTTGGCCGACCATTGGCGACTCCAAGATACTTGCAAATGCCGCTGCGGCGGTATAATGCCGGGTAGTTACGAATAGCGGCAGCGGGTCGGCTTTTCGGTTATATATCCTACAAAATGGAGATGGTATGTTTTCACGTCCGGCAAAAGGTGGTGTGGTTGCGGGTGCTTGTGTGGCGGCGGCAGGTATATTTTTAGCGGCGGGTGCAAGTGTTCGGGCGGCGGGAGTCCTCGATCAAGTTCCAGCCAACGCCCGCATGTGTGTGGTGATGAACAACCTGGCCGCGGTGGACCACAAAATAAAGGTTCTAGAGGGAAAAATGAATCTGCCGGTTACCAACGATCCGCTTTCCATGATGGAACAAAGTATGGGTATCGGTGCCGGCTTGGATGAACATGGTTCAGCCGGGGTGGTTTTTCTACAGCCCACGCCGAACCATCGGCATCCGATGGTGGTGTTGTTTCCGATAGCCCACCTCCACGCCGCCTTTGCGGCAGACAGTCTTTCCAAGGCTGATGCCCAGGGAATCCACACGATTAGTGCTCCCGATGGGTCTCCCGGCTACGTGGCGCGGCACGGGGCCTTTGCGGTACTGGCCCAACATCGGTCGGCACTACAGGCTTATCTGGCTGCGGCCGCCTGGGGTATGAAAGGAGTCAGCGCCGCGGATGCCAAGAGCATTGGCGCGGCGGATCTGGCGTGTTATGTAAACTTGCCGACGGTACGCAAGCTGATATGGGCCAAGTTGAATGGGGTACTGCCCGGCATGATGGCCAAGGTACGCCAAAGAGTGGGAAAGTCGAAGTCCGGCGCGCTCACCATGCTGGCCCTGGCTATGGAATTTCGCGCAGTAAAACAAGTGATCCGGGAAAGCCATGCGGCGTTATTTACGGCGAATGTCATGCCATCGGGCGTGGCGCTGAAAGTGGCTCTTGATGCGGAACCGGGCAGTGCAGTGGCCAAGCTGATCGCAGGTCAACCGCAACTGCCTGGCAACCCGCTGGTGGGTTTGCCGGGGGGACGCTTTCTAGCGGCGGGGGCGATGATGACCAATGGGAAGCCACTGGCTGGATGGTTGGAGAAACTTATGGCTAAGGCCGCGCAGGATCCGGCCATTGCCAAACTTTCCGGAATGACCGCGGCTCAGCAGCAGATGCAGACGAAACTTGCGACCATGGCTGCTGCGGGAAATGTCGTCACAGCCTTTAATCTGATGGCCCCCGCCGGCCCGAAAGGTGCGTTGATGCATGGTGTATTGGTGCAGCAGACGAGCGGGAGTGCGGCGGCGGAGCTTGCGGCAAGCATGACCACCTTCGAGCGTATGTATGGGCCCAGGGGTATGACGCTGCCCAACGGGAACATTGCAGTGAAGCTGCATCCGAACGCCTTTGTTTTGGATGGTGTGAATTTTGATCGTATCATCATGCACGTTTCCGTGCCGAATAATCCGACCTTGCCGCAGTCCCCCATGGTGCAGAGCATGATAGCTGCCATTTATGGCCGCCACGGTACCAAGATTGATCTGGGAGCCGTGAATAAGACGCACTTAGTCGGAGGCATTAACGCGAGCCGCGGCGAATTGGCGAACGCTGTAACGGCGGTGCGGATGGGGCGAGATGTGTTGGACGGCCAGCCGGAAATTAAGGGCCAGGCATCGCACGTATTGTCACACCCGCTGATGGTGGCGTATCTGCCTGTGGATTCCTGGGTGAGATTGGCGATGGATCGGATGTCGTCGGCCAATGGTGGACCGCCGCCGGCACCAGCCGGGGCGGTTCCCGCAAGTCCGGTGACTTTGAGCCTGGGGACCAGCGGCAGCCAAATTGCCGGGCAATGGTTTATCCCGACTGATCAATTGACGGCACTGGCGGCCGATGGCCGGGCGCTGATGATGATGGTGATGATGTCCATGATGAACGGCCAGCAGCCACCGCCGCCCCCGGATGCGCCGGGCCAGCAGGGTCAATAGGCTCTATAAGAGCCAAGTCGGTTGGGTGCAGGGAAGGTGGGCTGTAACCGATGATAGAGGTGTATTCTGACGGGGCCTGGCATGGCTGACTCAACGGGCCTGTGGCCCGCCTTGCTGCTGGAACTGGGGGCAGCGGTGCGGGCCAAACTGGTTTCGGTTCGGGCCGGCGGGCTGGATTTGGAACTTATGGCGCGACCGGTGGCCCAAGAGGGTGGGGACACCATCTTCCAGATTGACCGGCACGTGGAGGATGTTGTCGAGCAGAAAATTTCTTCCTGGCCGGCGGCGTGTTTGCCTCTGGAAGTGGTGATGGAAGGTTGGGGTGAAACCGGAACGCGGCGCATTGGCCCGGCCCAGGAGGATCTGAAATATCGTCTGATCATTGACCCCATCGATGGCACACGCAATATCATGTACGACAAACGTTCCGCGTGGTTTCTTGCGGCGGTGTGTCGGGCTTGGCGTATGGATGGTCGAGCGGCAACCCTGGCCGATGCCCTGGCCGCGGTGATGGTGGAATTGCCTCCGTCCAAGCAATGGATGGCGGACATGTTTGCGGCACAGCGGGGCGGTGCGCTTGCGGCGGTGCGGGTGAACTTGGAGAACAACCGGGCGGTTCCGCTGGAGGTAAAGCCAAGCCAGGCGAGGACACTACGCAATGGTTTTGGCCAGGTGTCCAACTTTTTTCCGGGGACGAAAATACTCGCGGCCTCTCTGATGGAGCGCATTGTAGAGCGCACTCTGGGTGCGGTGGAGCCGGGGATGGCGAGCGTTTTTGAAGACCAATACATTACCACGGGAGGGCAGATGGTGGAACTTATGCTCGGCCGGGACCGATTTTGCTGCGATTTGCGGCCTCTTTTTTACGCGGCCTTGCGGGGCCACGGGCAGGCCGGGGCGCACGGCCTGGAATGTCATCCGTATGATGTGGCAGGTGCTCTGGTGGCCGCCAAAGCGGGTGTAATTATCACCGATGGCTTCGGGCGACCGCTGGATGCCCCGCTGGATGTGCATACGGGCGTGCATTGGTGCGGTTATGCCAATGCGGAGCTTCAGCGACACATTGCTCCGGTGATCAACGAATGGTTGGCCGAGCAGGGAGTGCGGCCCAGCAGCTAAAACATGTTCAAGCACGGCACAGGGTTGAAGTTGGTATGGTTAGCCGTCGGTCTCCACCGGCAGGCCATGGCCTGGTTTATGGGCGAAGATGATCCAATATGTGACGGGTACCACAAAAAGAGTAAAAGCGGTGGAGGCCAATAAACCAAAAATCAGCGACCAGGCCAGACCGGAAAAAATGGGGTCGGTAAGAATGGGAATGGAAGAAAGCATGGCGGCTCCGGCGGTCAGCAAGATCGGGCGCATACGCACCACCACGCTTTCAATGATGGCATCGTGGAGATTTAATCCGCGGGCCAGAGAGCGATGGATAAAGTCGATCAAAATAACGGAATTGCGGGTGACAATACCGGCCAGGGCGATCATTCCAATCATGGCGGTGGCGGTAAAAAATATGGAGTTGCGATAGCCGCCGACATCGTGTGCGGCCACAAGATTCAAAAGCCAGAAACCCGGCATGACCCCCGGAATCGTTAAGGGAATGGCGAGCATGATAATCAGCGGCAGAACAAAGGATCCCATCTGGGCCACCAACAGAATATAGATACCCACCATGGCTGCGGCAAAGGCGATTCCCAAATCGCGGAACACATTGATGGTGATGCGCCATTCGCCTTCACCGGCGAAATTGACGTGCAGGCCGGGTGGTAACTGCCAGGCAATGCCGGATCCATCATGGAAAAACGATCTCTGGGAAAGTGGGCGGGGGGGGACGTGATGGATCCATCCGGCACCAATGGGCGTCATAC
Source organism: Planctomycetota bacterium (assembly GCA_021800165.1). Taxonomy (GTDB): domain Bacteria; phylum Planctomycetota; class Phycisphaerae; order WQYP01; family WQYP01; genus JABEVA01. The sequence goes on from JAJYZF010000027.1 coordinate 29,573, forward strand.
CGGCAATGGCGGGCGTTAAACCATCCGGCAGACGATCCGCCTGGGTATCCAGAATGGCGTTGACGGGAGGACGACCGGCAGTGTCCGCGTAGACGTAGACAATGCGGCGAAGGTCTTTATGGTAGATCGTCTGGCCCACCCATTTTTGCTTCCAGAGTCCAAGCTCGGAAAGTGGAATCATGGCACCATCGGCACCCCGTACAAAAATTTTCGACAAATCCGCCGGGCTGGATCGGCGGGCGATGGGAAAGCGCAGAACAATCTGCAGCGGTTCACGCTGACGGGGGGCGTGAATGAGGCCGGCGACCTGCCCCGCCAAAGCGATTTTAAGGGTGTCGGCAATTTCCTGGGTGGAGACACCATTGAGGGCGGCCTTGCGCTTGTCGGTTACAAAAACCATCTGTTTCTCGGGGGCTTCCACACTATCGTCCACATCCACGACATCCGGCTCGAGGAGCAACCGATGACGCAGGGTGCGGGCAGCGCGTTGCATTTCATGGTAGCTCACCAAAGGGGAACCATGAATTTCCCCGACAATGGTGTCGAGAACAGGAGGCCCAGGGGGAGCTTCCACAATTTGAATTCGCGTGTGATAGGCTTTGGCGATGGCGGTAAGCTGGTTGCGAAGGCGCAGCGCGATGGCGTGGGTTTGCATGGCGCGAACTTGTTTTCCGGCCAGATCCACGCTGATCTGGGCATCGTTGGGATTCTTGCGGATAAAGTAGTGGCGTACCATAGCGTTAAAATCCATGGGGGCGGCGGTGCCGACATAACTGGTAATGTCGGCCACCTCGTTGACGCGCCGCAGCCGTCGCACCAGGGCCTGCGTGACGGCATCGGTGGTTTGCAACGTGGTGCCGCGGGGGGTGTGGACCACAATGAGCAAATTACTTTGATCACCAAAGGGGAGCATTTTCAGGGGTACCATGCGCAATGCCGGCAAAGCCACCGCCGCCACCGTAATCCCCGCCACCGCCAAGATAAATGCCCATCGGGCGAGGCGATAATTCAGGAGCGGCGACATGAGCGGACGAAATACCCGGTAGCGGACCGTGTGGATCAGATTGCTGGTTGCCTGTGGTTCACCTTCTTTGGCCAGGGCTTGTTGGTGAGTGGTGGGGTGGTTATGCCTTAAGACGTGGTAGCTAAGCCACGGCGTGATGGTAACGGATACCAACAGGGACATAATCATGGCCACCGGCACATTAAACGCCATCGGCTGCATGTACGGCCCCATCATTCCGGTAATAAAAAACATAGGTATGAATGAAATGATGACCGCCAGCGTGGCCACGATCACCGGGGGAAGGATTTCGGAAATCGCCCGGAGCGTGATTAAGCGATTGGCCTTGTTTTCCAGGGCAAAATGACGGGAGATATTTTCCACATCCACGATCGGGTCATCGACCAATAACCCCAGCGATAAAATCAGCGCAAAGAGTGTAACCCGGTTGATGGTAAAACCCAGCATCAGATTAAAGGCCAGGGTCAGGCCGAACACCACCGGAATGGCGGCGGCCACGACCAGCGCTTCCCGCCAACCCAAGCCCAGAGTCAACAGAACCAGAACAATGATGATGGCGACCAACAGGCCCTCCACCAAGCCGTTGATCTTTTCACTGGCGGACAAACCGCTGTTGCGTGTCACCACCACCCGGATGTCGGAAGGCACAATCGTACGGGATAGCTTTTGGGCTTGGGCGATCACATCGTTGGCCACCCAAACGGCATTGCTGCCGGCTTTTTTGGCGACGGCAATGGTTACAGCGGGGTTGGCCGCCGCGTTAACACGGTGCGAGCCGGAAAAATTAAGAGTGGTTCCCGGAAACCCATAAGTTTCCGGCACGTTGGCGGCCATGCCCCACTGATGCCATACATAAGAATGTACTTCCGCCGGCCCATCCACGATGCGGGCCACGTTTCGCAAATAGATGGGGTGTTGATGGTGTACCGCCACCACCAGCCGGCCCAATTGCCGGGCGTTGGCCAAAGCAGTACCGGCCAGTACCCGGACCTGCATGTTGTTGCGTTTATAGCTACCGGCCATTCGTGTGACATCCGCGGCTTGAATATCGCGGTCTATGGCTAACGGCGTTAGATGATAAGCCCGCAGCGTAGCGGGATTGAGATAGGCATAAATAACACGTGGGCGTCCACCGATAACGTAGCAGCGTGAAATATTGGGCAGGGCGGCCAAACGGCTGGAAAGCTCCACCGCCGTTTGCCTTAGGGTTACGGCGGAGGCTTTCGAACTGCTGAGGGTCAGCGTGACGATGGGCACATCGTTGATGGTTTCCGGTTTGATGACCCAGCCGGTGACACCGGCCGGAACCAGGCTCAAATGGCCTTGAATTTTGCGATATACTTTGACCAAGCTGCGCTGGACATCCTGCCCCACGTAAAAGCGGGCGGTGACCATGCTTTGCCCGCGGCTGCTGGTCGAATAGACATATTCGACGCCATGAATCTGATAAAGCAGTTGTTCCAAAGGCGTGGTGACCAGTTGTTCCACGCTTTTGGCGGAATGGCCGGGGAAGTTCACGTAAACGTCCACCATGGGAACCAAAATTTGCGGGTCTTTTTCTTTGGGGGTAATCAGCAGGGCGGCAATACCCAAGAGCGTGGCGAGTAAAATAAGAACCACGGAAAGGTTGGACCGTAAAAAAATACGTACCAGCCGCTCCAGCATGGAAAATTGTTGGGCATCCGGCGGTGCCGTTTCATTCATGGGTGAGCCTCCGGCAGGGTCGGCGCGGAGCCGGGTGGCATGACCACGCGCTGGCCCAAGCGCAGCCCGGAGAGAATTTCCCGCCACGGCCCAATGTGTCGTCCGGGTTGCACCACTTGCCGAACCACGCGGTTTCCCGCCAAGACATACACCAAGGCCAGTTGCCCCACGTGGGTGATGGCTGCGGCGGGAATCACCAGTGGATGCTCGGCCCCCACGGGTACCAGAAGGGTTCCATACATGCCAGGCCAGATGCCGGCAGGAAAAACGGCGGCAGCCTTGACGATAAAAGTACGGCTTTGCGACTGGACACGCGGAACAATCTGCCGGACGCGAGCTTGCAACAGCACCTGCAAACCTTCCAGATGCAAACGCACGCGTTCGCCGGGATGCAAGCGGTCGGCCAGAGATTCCTGAACCACCGCGGCAAGCTGCATACGGTGCGGATCGTAAATGCGGGCCAAAGGCGTACCCGGCAGCACCGTATCTCCTACACTGATCATTTTTTGTCGCACGATGCCGTTGACCGGCGAATGAATGGTAGCGTAGGCCAGGACGGTTTTAGCGGATTGGCCAGCGGCCAAAGCCCGGGCCAGGCCGGCCTGTGCTGTGGCCACGCCGGTGTCGGCCAGATCCATACTGGCTCGTGTAACATCCCCGGTGGCCAGGAGCGTTTTATCCCGCCTTTGATTGATGCGTGCCTGATGCAATTCGGCGCGGGCCAGGCGCACCGCCGCCTGGGCCTGGGCCAGTTGAGCTTTAAGATTACGGTCGTCCAGACGTACGATAACCTGGCCCTTTTGCAAAGCCGCACCAACTTCGAAATTGGTCCAGATCACGCGGCCCACGATACGCGAGGCGATGGTGACCGGGTGAATGGCGCGAATTGATCCCACGGCCGACATGGTGCGGGGCAGGGTAAGCCTGCGGACAGCCGCGGTCAGTGGTGGAGCGGGGGCCGCGGCGGGGCTGGCGACTGATCCGGGCGGAATCTTTGTTCTTAGCCCCCCCATGAGCCATAGGATAAGGGCCACCACCACCAGAACCATCAATAGCATCACCGCGATGCGGAGAGACCGGCCGAGCAACGCCTGGAGTTTTGCATTTTTTGAGGGCATGGAGCCAACTCCTGAAATCAAAAAGCCTGAGAACGTTATAAAGGCATCTGGCTTTTTGGCCAAATCCAGCCAGGGCCTAAGTCTGGCCCGCGGCCACCGGTCGGCGCGGCCGCACCACCGTGGCCGAAGGCCGGCATGGGGCTTTTACCGCTTGGCACCGGAATCGGTACGCAGTCGCCGAACCACCATTTCCGCCGGACAAAATCCGGTAAAAGCGGACTGAATTAAATTAACGCCCACCAGAACAGTCAGAATCAGCCACCAATGGCTGACGAGCACCGTTAACGCCACGCTCACAAGGACGACGGTACCGGCGATGATCCGGATGATATTTTCCACAGTCATGTTGGACACTCCTTGATGATTCCTAAGGCACCAGCGGTCCGCGGCCAAGGCGGATAGCGCTGGACACGTCAATCACCTGAGGATAATATTACTCATTAGTAATATTGTCAAGGAGATGATTGATGGCCCGTAGTGCGTCCAAAGATTTCAGTCCGGTGCAGTTGCAGGGAATTGCCGAAATGTTTGCTTCCCTGGCGGACCGATCCCGTCTGACGATTCTTAATACGCTGCGAACTTCGCCGGCCTTCGTGAGCGAATTGTGCCGACGGACCGGCCTTAAGCAGGCCAATGTTTCCAAGCAGCTTAAAGTTTTGCGCGTGGCCGGGCTGGTGGAAAGTCGGCGCGTGGGCAACCAGATTCAATATCGAGTGCGTGACCCGATGGTATTTGATTTGTGCGAAATAGTATGCCGGAGACTGCGGCGCGATGCCCGCCGGCGCGTCGCCATGTTGCAATAGGCATGGCGTGGTCCGGGGATCGGTTTAATAGTTGTAACCGCGCAGCAGCGAGCGCAGGTGCCCCATGCCTCCAACCAGCACCGCGAGTTTTTTGCTTAACGTGGTGTCGGCCAGCAGGGCAGCCACAGCCGGCTTCCCGGTGTGGTAGAAGGCCAGAATTAAAATACGCGCCGGCCGGCGCAGGATGCGGCTGGATTCCATTTTTGCGGGCAGAGCGGCTAGAGTCTTCAAAGCCAGCCGGTAATTGTGTTTTCTCTGAAGTATTCGCGTGGCGGCGGTGATGGTTTGCAGGGATTTCCGGTCCAGCATGACCTGCGTCGGGTACTTTTTGAGTGCGGCTTTGATGGCATCACGCAGCCCGGTCGGATAGCCTGTCCATAACACCGTTCCATCAGGCCCCAACAAAAACGTTACCGGTATGGCCCGGACTCCCCAGGCTTTGGCAATGGGGTCCTGCCAATCCTGACCCTGGAAAACCTGCGGCCAAACAATGCCATGGGCCCTGGCCACCGACTGTAGTTGGCCCAGATCGTCATCGAGGCTTACACCCACAAAGCCCACTCCGTCACCATGATATTTCTTGTAGGTTTTGACGATATCCGGAACTTGCATCATGCACGGATGGCACCAGGTGGCCCAGAAATCGACCACCAACAGGTGGCCTTTGAGTTCCGGCGTGGTGATACGCATGCCGTTGGTGGTGGTCAATGACAGGTGGAGTTTATCGCCGACCTGTACCGCGGCCCGTAAAGAGCCGCATACTAAAAGCAACAATATGGGCACCACTTGGAAGAGCCTGTTCACGGCGCATACTCCTTGCATCAGCGGGGCCGAAGAGAAGATTCTCATCACGGATGGGAATTTATACGGCCTGACACTCCTATTGTACATTCCGGTTAATGGCTTTGGCAATCAATTGCAGCGATTGCGCCAGGTCTTTGAGCATTTGCGGAGTGATGGACTGAGCACCGTCGGTGAGCGCATGTTCCGGATCGTGGTGACATTCAATAATCAATCCATCGGCACCGCAGGCCACTGCGGCCCGGCACATGTCCGGCACCAGATGGGCGTGGCCGGTACCCTGGGATGGATCTACCACAATCGGCAGATGGCTGATGCGATGTACTTCCGGAACAATGGCCAGCGGCAGCGTGTTGCGACAGTAGGTTTCAAACGTGCGGATGCCGCGTTCACAGAGAATAACTTCACTGTTGCCGCGGGACATGATATATTCCGCAGCCAGCAAAAATTCTTCCAGGGTGGCGCTTAATCCGCGTTTGAGCAGCACCGGCTTGCGCTGTTCGCCCACAGCCCAGAGCAGATTGTAGTTTTGCATGTTGCGGGCACCTACCTGAAAAACATCGGCATATCGGGCCACCAGCGGGACCTGTTCGACCGACATCACTTCCGTTACGACGGCCAATCCGGTTTGGGAGCGGGCTTCGGCCAGAATTTCCAGACCCTTTTCACCCAACCCCTGAAACGCATACGGGCTGGTGCGCGGTTTAAACGCACCGCCGCGCAAGGCTGTAGCCCCCGCCTGCTTCACCTGGTGTGCGATTTCAAGAAGCTGCGTGCGATTCTCCACAGAACAGGGCCCGGCGATCAGGGCGACGGAATTGCCTCCTACGCTGCCGCCAAGCGAACCGCCTAGCCGCACCACGGTGCGTTCTTTTTTGACTTCACGCGACGCCATTTTGTAAGGGGCTAATACAGGCATCACTCGTTCCACACCCGCGGCATTTTCGAGTTTATCCTTATCCTTGGCACGATCGTCACCAAGGGCGGCGATCACGGTGCGTTCGGTGCCGACAATAACATGTTCACGCAAGCCCATTTCCCGGATGAGGGCTACCACATGGTCCACCTGCGGGGCAGTTGCGCCCATGGTCATTACTACAATCATCGATTGCTCCTGTTTATAGCCGTGGCTGGTCGTCAACTTTTCAAGCCGCTTGCCAAAGACAGTCCTGCCGGCTGCCAAGGCCCAAAGCCCGCTCAATGTCGGCGGCAAGCTGCACGGATATTTCCGCCAAGCCCATGGCCCGCTGTAGTGTACTCTCCAGTGAGTTATTCATAAAAGGACTCCAAAAAAAGCAGCCCGTCTTGCGGCGGGCTGAAGTACGCTTTCTTAAGTAAGTGCAGAACGACTAAAGCTCGCGACGGTTTTAAGCCGGAAAGTGGACAACAGCCCGCCAGAATCGCCCGACGGGTTGTGGGCCAAAGTTTTCAAAATATAATTCCATCGCGTGCATAGAGAGATTATGACCAACCCACCGCCAAAAGTCAACGGCTTGGCCGCTGTTTTGTCCGCGGGGGTGTAACTCCTATATTGTTGGTGGTTACGTTATTTGCTGCCGAACCATGCTAACCCGCAAGCGGTTGGGTGGTCCGATTGCGGGCAAAAACGACCGGTCGCCAACAAAAGGAGTTACACCCGTCCGCGGGGCCTTTCGGCCTATGCGCTTGTCAGCGCCGGGCTTTTGTGGTAAGAAGTTCGCTAATAGGATTTAAGAATCAAGCCTTTTTTTGAAAGGATCGTCCATGAAAAATCGTTTCGCGCTGGTCTTGGGTTTAGCGTTAGCCCTGACTCTTTCCGGCTGTTCCAAGTCGCCAAAGGGTAAGTCCGCATCGACGGCAAACTCCGGAGGCAACGGCAACGGAGTCGCGCTGACGGTGAGTTCGGCGGAAACGGCGCTGACGCATATTGTGCAACAGATAAAATCCGGCGATGCCTCGCAAATTGAAAGCAGCTTTGCCGCCGGCACTCCGGTGGAAAAAAAGCTGGTGGCCGCGGTGGCCAAGATGGAATCGTTGAAAACCACGGTGGTGCAGGCGGCGGAAACGAAGCTGGGAGCGCAGGCTTCAGAAATTGGCTCGCTGGTGGCCAAAATTGCTCCGACCAACGGTCTGATTCCAACCACGGCCACGGAGAAATCGTCCCTGGTCATTGAAGGCGAACACGCCGTTGTCAAACAGGGTGACAACATGGCGTCGGTTTATTTGAAACAATATGCCGGCAACTGGAAAGTGGACCTGCAAAAGACCGTCAACAGTTTGTATCCGGATGCGGCCACTGCGGAAAGTAAGCTCGGTAGCCTTACCGCGGCTTTGGCCAAGGCCACCAATTTTCTTGGGCAGGTTCAGACCGGGCTCAATAATGGCTCGATTAAATCGCTTAGCGATGTCGAAAAACTGGCCGGCCAGTTTGAAGTTGGTTCTGTGCCCGGCGTCAGCAACGTCAAGAAGATGCTGCACTTTTGACGGCAGCGGCCAGGGCTGGTGGCGGGGTGGGGTTTTCGACGGAGGCTTGGACAACGGCCTTAGCGCCGGCGCATGGCGCGGCGCATCTGCATGGCCGCGTCGCGTGCTTTGATGGCCTCGCGCTTATCATACTTGGCTTTGCCTCTGGCAAGTCCCAAAGACACCTTGGCAAAGCCCCGCTTGAAATAAATGGTCAATGGGATCAGCGCGGCACCTTCTTCTTTGGCCATGCGCTGTTCCAAGCGTCTAATTTCGCGCCGGTGCAGCAGCAAGGTCCGAACGCGGGTGGGATCATGATTGAACTGATTGGCCTGCTCATATTCCTTGATATGACAACCCATCAGCAATACCTGGCCATTGCGAATGATGGCAAATGATCCCGCTAATTGAGCGCCGCCTTGGCGCAGACTTTTAACTTCGCTGCCAACCAGGGCCAGGCCGGCCTCAAATTTGTCGAGAATGAAATAATCGTGGTAGGCCCGTCGGTTTTCAATATGCGGCGTATGGTTATGCGCCGATGTTTTTGGCGAGCTGGGCCGGGCGCGTGGCGGCGTGGTCAAAGATCGGGTGGTTGATTTTACGTTTCCCATACCGGGGCAGTATAGGGGGTCTTGGGCATCATTTCGAGCCAGCGGCACCATCGGCAAAACCTTTTTCGGGGTGCGGTGTACCGGATGAGCCCGGCCCGTTGGCCCAGAAACAGGCCAACGCCGAGGTGTACCATTGGACGAGGCTTAGCGTAGAATAGGGATGGAAAGGTTCGGTCCGTGCGGGCCGGCCAGCGGGGGTGGAAGGGGGTGGCTTGATCAGTGCGGAGTTTGGTATGGTCTCAACGCTGGTACATCTGGTTCTTGGCGGCATCGCACTGCTGGTTTTGGGCGTGATCGGGTATATGACGGTACGAGTAATCCGTCGCAAAGTGCTCGACCAGGATGTTACCTCGGGATCCGCGGGTTCCTTCACACTGCTGGACTTTAAGCGCATGTACGAAAACGGCGAATTGACCGAGGAGGAATATCTGCGGATCAAAGCCAAATCGGCAGCGCGAATGAAGGAACAGTTTCTGCCATCAGAGCCGACGGATTTGCCGGACCAGAATTCCGATGAAAACCAGAAATAGCATGACCAAAGTCGGCAGGCCGTGGGCGGTTAGCTTTGGGGCTTTCAGCACGACGGCGGGGCGTTTTTTTCAGGGTGTATCTGTGGACTTTTACGGCGATATGAGGTAGAATCGACTGGTTGGAAGGGAGGGCTGTCATTGGGCAGTTAAGGACGTACTTGGCGGCGAGATAATTCGGCGAAACAGCACCGGCCGGACCCTTGGGGAGATATGGAAAGGCTTTAGCGATTACCGCCCGACAGCCGATAAAAATGCCCATGGGGCTAACTGACATAACAAGCGCGGTTCGATTTGGTTGGAAAAGAGTCATGATGAATCAAACCGGTGGCGGTTCAAATTCAACGGGGTTCGGTGGAAGCGGCGGAACCAGTTCCGGTAATGGCGGTAACGGTGGCAATGGCGGGACCGGCGGTGGCGGCGGGTTTCGGGGCCGCAAGATAACCAGTTGCTCCTTTTGCGGCAAATCCAGCCGGGAAGTCGGGCCTATGGTTGAAGGCCCCAACGACATCTATATTTGTTCAAACTGTTCGGAACTTTGCCAGAATATTTTTCGCCAGGAACGCCGCAAGGTATCCGGATCCAAACCCTTGGTCGGCCAGATTCCCCCGCCCCGGCAACTCAAGGAGTTCATGGACCAGTATGTCATCGGCCAGGACCCCGCCAAGCGGGCGTTGGCGGTGGCGGTGCATAACCATTACAAACGTCTCATGCACACCGATGCCCGGGGCGCAGACGATGTGGAAATTGATAAGTCGAATGTGTTGTTGATCGGTCCTACCGGATCAGGCAAAACGCTTTTGGCACGCACGCTGGCGCGCAGTCTTAACGTGCCATTTGCCATTGGCGATGCCACCACACTTACCGAGGCCGGCTACGTAGGGGAAGATGTTGAAAATCTTCTGCTTAAGTTGCTGCAGAATGCGGATTATGACCTCGAAGCCGCGCAACGCGGCATTATTTATATTGACGAGATCGACAAGATCGGCAAAACCAATATGAATGTGTCGATCACCCGCGATGTCTCGGGTGAAGGGGTGCAGCAGGCTTTGTTAAAAATGCTGGAAGGTACGCTGGCCAATGTACCCCCGCAGGGTGGCCGCAAACATCCGGAACAACAGTACATTCAAATTGACACTACCCATATTTTATTTATCTGCGGTGGCACATTTGTGGGGCTGGATCAGATCATCGCCAATCGTCTGGGTAAAAAAATGATCGGTTTCGGCACGGAAATCAATGCCGCGCAGGATACCGGCGACAAGCCATCCAAATACATTGCCCAGGTAACGCCGGATGACCTTATAGAATACGGCATGATTCCTGAATTTGTCGGACGCTTGCCGGTGATTGCGCCGCTGGCACCGCTGACGCATGAAGCCATGATGCAGATACTCCAGGAACCCAAAAACGCCCTGGTACGCCAATATCAGAAGTTCTTCCAACTGGAAGGGTGTGAATTGGAGTTTACCACTTCGGCCCTGCGGCTTATCGCGGAAAAGGCCTTGAAACGCGACACGGGGGCCCGGGCCTTGCGCAGCGTCATGGAAGAATTGATGATCGACCTGATGTACCAACTGCCGGAGAAGGGGCAACACGGCCATTATGTCATTACCGAAGAGATTGTTCGGGGGGAGGCCGGCCTCTTTGACAGCAAGCCGATACCCATTAAAGAAAGCGCCTGATCAGACCAGAGGCTCGGAAATTGTTTCCGAGGATCGGCATGAAAATTTGTACCCATTGCGGGGCAGGCATTCTTGAGCCTAATAAGCCGTGGATTCATCGCGGCAGAATTGTTTGCCGACGCTGCTTTGAAAATCTTTCCCCCCAAAAATCCGCGGCAAGCCCCACGCAACCCGCGGCAACCGGAAATACGTATGCCCCTCCGGGGGCGATGGCCGAGTGGCGTTCGGCCAAGCCCGAATCGGCAGTTCTCCCAAACATTCCGCGGGAGGCTGGTGAATCGGGACGACCGCTGAATGGCTACGGCTTGGCGGCGTTAATCATTGCCGTCATGGGCATTTTTTGTGCGGGGTTGGTTTCGCCGATCGGACTGGTGATGAGTTTGGTCGGCTTGCGATTTCGTCCGCGCGGCCTGGCTATTCTGGCCGTCATTATTTCGGCTCTTGGCACTCTTTACCTGATCGTCTGGATATGCTTGAACATCGTTTCATGGCGGCATGTCCATCATGGCGGATAAACAGGCCGCAGCCCTGATGGCCGACGGCCATAACCATCCGCGGATTGGGCGAGGTGGGTGCGGGCCGGCCACCACGGTTGGGCCTTGCGAGCCGGATTGGTGGCGATGGCGAGGAGGGAACGCCCTTATACATTGGGGCCTTTGCGGCTAGCTTGGGATTGACAACCGCAGTTGGCGGGCGTGAAATGGGCCGTCGACGGGGAACGGGTTATTTGGCCGATTTTGGTCGCGGGCACCCGCTGTGTGGATGCGACGGGCCAACGTATTGGCCCGTTGGCCGGGATGGCTATCGGTACCGCCGCGCGTAAGGGTCCGTCGGCGTTGTGCGAAGATAACGTAAGGGGACCGCTGGGATGCCGCAGATTTTTGACAATATTGAAATGCAACTGCTGCCGACATTGCAGCAGGCGATGGAGCTTTCCCAGCGGGCGGATTTTTGCGTGGGGTATTTTAACCTCCGCGGCTGGAAGCATATTGACACCTTTGTTGAAAAATGGCCGGGGGGTGCGGGCCATTGTTGCCGGTTGCTCATCGGTATGCAACGCAAGCCCGAGGAAGACCAGCTCCGCGCCATGTTGGGTGTTCCTCCGCTGCGGGATACCATCGACAACCCGGCGGCCGCCCGGCTGCGCAAAGCCATGGCGGACCAGTTTCGCCAACAGCTCACGATCGGCGCTCCGACCGATGCGGACGAGGTTGGCCTGCGCCGGTTGGCGGCGCAGATTAAGGCGGGCCGGTTGGCGGTGAAGCTCTTCCTGCGCCATCCGCTGCACGCCAAATTGTATCTGCTGGAGCGCAGCGACCCCCTTAGCCCGAAACTCGGCTATCTGGGCAGCAGCAACTTAACCATGGCGGGCCTGGCGGGGCAGGGCGAATTAAATGTGGATATCACGGACCGGGACGCTCTGGAAAAATTGCAGCAGTGGTTTGAGAGTCGCTGGAACGATCGGTTCTGCCTGGATATTTCCCAGGAGCTTACTCATATCGTGGAGGCGAGTTGGGCCAGGACGAATCAGCCGCCACCGTACCATATCTATCTCAAAATGGCGTACCACCTGGCCGCGGATGCCCGCCTTAGCGAAGAGGAATATGACATACCCGACGCGTTCGGCAATAAGCTGCTGGATTTTCAAAAGGCGGCGGTGAAAATGGCGGTGCGCATCATCCATCGCCACGGCGGGGTCATGATCGGGGATGTGGTGGGGTTGGGGAAAACGCTGGTCGGCTCGGCCATTGCCAAATGTCTGCAGGAACAGCACAATCACGAAACGCTGATTTTGTGCCCGAAAAATCTTTTGCCTATGTGGGACGATTACCGGCTGCGCTATGAAATTAATGCCAAGGTTATGGCGTTGAGCATGGCCGGCAAGGTGCTCAAAAATGAAAAACGTTTCCGCACCGTGGTGGTCGATGAAAGCCATAATCTGCGCAACCGCGAAACGGCCGGCTACCGGGCTATTTATGATTACATCAGCCGCAACGACAGCAAGGTTATTTTGCTTACGGCCACGCCATACAATAAGACGCTGTTGGATTTATCCAGCCAGTTGCGGCTGTTTATTGATGCCGATACGCAGCTTGCGGTTCGGCCGGAACATTATATTCGCACCCACGGGCTGGAAAATCTTTATGCGAAAACGCAGGCGGATCCGCATACCATTGTGGCGTTTGAAAAAAGTGAGCTCGCGGAGGACTGGCGGATTTTAATGGATCAGTTTCTGGTTCGCCGCACCCGCGGCTTTATCAAGACCAATTATGCCAAGGTGGATCCCGCCAATGGCCGGTCTTACCTGCAATTTACCGGAGGAGCGCGGTCCTATTTTCCGGACCGGGTGGCCAAAAGTGTGAAATTCACCATTGATGAAAACAATCCACAGGATCAATACGCCCGCATGTTCGGTGATGACACCGTGGCCGCCATCAATGCGCTGCATTTGCCGCGTTATGGCCTGGGCAATTATGTGAAAGCTCCGCTTTACCGCCCCGACGGCACAAAAGGGCATGAAGATTTGATTAACGATCTGGCTCGGGCCGGAAAACATCTTATTGGATTTTGTCGCACGGGTTTGTTCAAACGGCTGGAAAGCAGCGGAGCGGCATTTGCATTGACGATGGATCGACATCTCCTGCGCGACAAGGTGGCGTTGCACGCACTGCACAACGGGCTGGATGTACCCATTGGTTCCAGTGACGCGGCGATTTTTGAAACTGGCGTCAACGATGCCGAGGCCTTGTTGGACCTTACCGACGAGGCGGCGGAAAGGCAGGTGCCCGGAGGCGATTCTCCAGACGACATTGCCTCTCTGTACGCCCGTTATAAGGGCAACGGCCGCTATCGCTGGCTGCCGGCGGCATTTTTTGAGGCAGCGCTAGCGGAACATCTGGCCGAGGACATCCAAGCGCTGGAAGAAATTCGCGCCGCCATCGGCCCATGGAATCCGAGGCAGGACAACAAATTGGCCCAGCTTGTTTGTCTGCTGGAGAAAGTTCACCCGCGGGAAAAGGTGCTGATCTTCACGCAGTTTGCGGACACCGCCAACTATCTTTACCGGCAGTTGACGCTGGCGAATGTCAAGCAGCTTGGTGTGGTCACCGGGGAAAGTGAGGACCCCACCGCTATCGCGCGCCGCTTCAGCCCGGTAAGCAATGAGTTTGAGCGGAAGCTTGGGCCGACGGAGGAATTGCGGGTCTTAATCAGCACCGATGTGTTGAGCGAGGGCCAGAATTTACAGGACTGCGCTATCATCGTTAACTACGATTTGCCGTGGGCGCTGATACGCATCATTCAGCGTGTGGGGCGGGTGGATCGTATCGGCCAGAATTCGCGGCAAATATTGTGCTACAGTTTTTTACCCGCCGATGGTGTGGAACGCATCATCCGCCTGCACCAGCGCATTCGCCAGCGGCAGCGGCAGGAAGGGGAAGTGCTGGGGGCTGACGATATGCTCATTGAGGGCGACCCCGTTGAAGAACTGGAACTATTTAAGAATCTTTACAACGAGAAATCCGGGGCACTGGATCAGGAAGATGAGGGGGATGTGGATATTTCCTCTTACGCGTACCAGATCTGGCAGGCGGCGGTTAAAAAGGATCCGTCGCTTGAAAAAATCGTCTCTGATTTGCCGGATGTCATTTCGTCCACCCGTCCGCCGCCGACCGGCGACGTCCGGCCTGAAGGGGTGATCACGTTTGTGCAGACCGGCCAGGGCAACAATTCGCTGATCTGGCTGGATGGAGGGGGGAACATAGTAACCGAATCGCCCATGGAAATTCTCAAGGCCGCGGAATGTCCGCCTGCCACCCGCGCGGCGGCGCGGGTGGCAGGGCATAACGAGTTGGTGGGCAAGGCTCTGGGAATCGCCGCGGAAGACCAGAACAAATCGGGCGGACAATTGGGCAGCCGCCGCAGCGTGCGGCGCAAAGTGTATGACCGGCTCATGGCATTGCATGCGCGAACGGCAAATTCCTTGTTTCGTCCGGCGGATCTGGACAAGCTCCTGGATGACATTTACCGTTACCCGCTGCTGCAAACCGCGCAGGATTTAATATCCCGCCGCATCAAGGAAGGGTTGGATGATGAGGCGTTGGCCAAGCTGGCGATTGACCTGCGCAGTGAGAACCAGCTTTGCCATGTTTCGGAAAGCCACGAACCGCAAGCTCCACACATTATCTGTTCGCTGGGGATGCGTCGTGTCTAAACGCACCCATTTAGCCGCAGGCATGGCGCCCGCGCGAATTGCCGCGTGGTTTGTTCCGGTGCGATCATGATCGTCGGCTATCACTGCATATTCAGCACCTACGGTTTCTGGTTGCCCAACGATCCGCGCGGATCATGGTCAGAGTTCGTCGCATCCTGGAATTTGTTTTACGCCGGTGGCTCGGTGACCAAACTGGGAACCCGACGTTCCGTCGCCGCCGCCCGATTGAACGCGCAAGAGATCCAGCGTCGAACATCGACCAAAAATGCACTGATGCACAAACCCGTTACGTTGACAGGAATTCAGGCCCGTGCTGTTGGCATGGGGTTTGCCATCGGTTGCCAGGTCAAGGGGTATCGTATCCACGCCTGCGCGATCATGCCCCAGCATGTCCACCTTTTTGTGGGTCGCACCGCAACGGATATTCGCACCGTTGTCGGCGACTTCAAACGTTTTGCGACCATGGAACTCTGCCGCCAAAACCTCCATCCCGCCCAGCATGGCTGGCCCGAACGCGCTCCCGTCTGGGCGCGCGGCAGCTGGTGTGTTTATCTGCATGCCGATGATGTGCAACGTGTTATTGAATATATCAATGGAAATCCATTGCGAGATGGGCTTCCGCCTCAACACTGGGGCTGCGTGAAACCTTGGCCCGGCGGCAACCATTCCGCCGGTTAACAGCATACTTCCGCGGCGGCACCATGCCGCCGGCTAAATGCTCCGCGACGACAACGCGGCGGCACCATGCCGCCGGCTAAATGCTCCGCGGCGACAACGCGGCGGCACCATACCGCCGGTTAAATGCTCTGCGGCGACAACGCGGCGGCACCATGCCGCCGGCTAAATGCTCCGCGACGACAACGCGGCGGAAACATGGCGGCGGCTAAATGCTCCGCGACGACAACGCGGCGGCACCATGCCGCCGGCTAAATGCTCCCCGACGACAACGCGGCGGAAACATGGCGGCGGCTAAATGCTCCGCGACGACAACGCGGCGGCACCATGCCGCCGGCTAAATGCTCCCCGACGACAACGCGGCGGCGCCATGGCGTCGGCGACATTGGATATCGCCAGGGCCGCTACCAAAATTCGCCCGCATCCGCGATAATCCGCGGTCGTGTTTGTAACGCTGGCGGGATTCGCACTTATGCCCTTAAATTTCACCACCATTCGCGACTTGCTCAACAGCTTCGATTTCAAAAAGCTTTTTATTGAACAACTGGGTTGGTCGAATCCGCCAACGCCCAAAGAGGTTGGCATGTCCGTGAAAGGTGTCGCGCTTAAACGTCGGCAAATATCCGACCTGGCGGGTGTGGGCGTTTACGAAATTGAGTCCGCAGTTATTCCCGATAACAAAGTCCGAGCCGCCGTTCACAAAGAAATTTCCCAGATCCAATATGAATGTTTGCTCATCTTCGTCGATACCGGGCGCAGCCAAAGCGTGTGGCACTGGGCCAAGCGCGACGGTGCCAAAACGTTGTCGCGGGAACACCTGTTTGCGAAAGGGCAGCCGGGCGATTTGTTCATCAGCAAAATAAGCGCCATGGTGTTTGAAATCTCGGAATTTGATTCGCAAGGCCGGGTGCCCCTGACCGAGGTTTCCGAGCGTCTGAAAAACGCCTTGGATGTTCAGCGGGTCACCAGGCGATTCTTTGGCGAATTTGCGGCAATCCACGACAGCCTGGTGGATCTCATTGGCGGCGTTGCATCCCCGCGCGATCGACGCTGGTATGCTTCCATTTTGCTCAACCGGTTGATGTTCGTTTATTTTCTGCAGCGCAAGGGATTTCTGGATTATAAAAACGGCCAGGCCCGCGATGGCAATGTGGATTATTTGCAGGATAAGCTGGCGGAATCCCAATCCGGCGGAAAAACAGGCCGCGACAGGTTCTACCGCGATTTTCTGCAGATGCTGTTTTTTGAGGGTTTTGCCAAACCGGAAGCGAAGCGATCCGCGGAAGCCCGCGCCGCCCTGGGAAACATCCGGTACCTCAACGGCGGGCTGTTTTTACCACACCGCATTGAGGTTGAAAATAAGGCCATCGCCATCCCGGATGAATTTTTTGAGCGGCTCTTCGGGCTCTTCGCCGGCTATTCATGGAATCTCAACGACGCTCCCGGCGGTAATGACAACGAAATAAGCCCGCATGTGCTGGGCTATATTTTTGAAAAATACATCAACCAGAAGGCCTTTGGTGCCTATTACACCCGCCCGGAGATCACCGAATATCTTTGCGAACGCACCATCCACCAACTGGTGCTGGATGCGGTGAATACCCCGCCCGATGCGCCTACCCTGCCCGGCACCAAACCCCGGCGCTATGAATCCGTCGCGGATTTGCTCATCGACCTGGACGCCCCGGTATGCCGCAAGCTCATTCATGACGTGCTGCCGACTTTGTCGCTGTTGGACCCGGCGTGCGGCTCAGGGGCGTTTCTGGTGGCGGCGATGAACACGCTGATCAACATTTATTCCGCGGTGATCGGTCGGATTAAATTTCTGCAAGACCGCGATCTGACCTCCTGGCTGACCACCATTGAACGCGATCACGCCAACATCGCCTATTACATAAAAAAAAGCATCATCACGGATAATCTTTTCGGGGTGGACATTATGGAAGAGGCCACGGAAATCGCCCGATTGCGGCTTTTTCTGGCGCTGGTTTCTTCGGCCGAAACGGTGGATCAACTGGAACCACTGCCGAATATCGACTTCAACATTTTGCCGGGCAATTCGCTTATCGGCCTGATGCGTGTGGATGAAACACGCTTTGAACAGCGCCAGGGCAATTTATTCCGACAGCGCAGTTATTCGGAAATACTCGCCGAGAAAAACCGGTTGATCGACAATTATCGCAAAGCCACCACCTATGCCGACGATCTGGCTGGTTTGCGTGACGAAATCGAAGCCAGAAAACGGCCCTGCACGGGCGTGCTGGATGATATGTTGCTGGATGAATTTGAACAACTCGGAATTAAATATAAGCAGGCGGTTTGGGACGAAGCCAAAGGCATGGAGGCCAAACCGGAAAAACGCCCGGTAAAAATTGAGGACATCCAAGGGTTGCGGCCCTTTCACTGGGGCTTTGAATTCGACCGCGTGTTCCGCGAGCGTAATGGGTTTGACGCCATCATCACCAATCCGCCATGGGAAGTATTTCAGACCGACGAGAAGGAATTTTTTCAGTTTTTCGTCCCGTCGATTACAAAAAAAACGCTTCGTATTGAGGAGTGGATTGGGCAGCGGGAGCGGATTATGCAGGACGCGGCAATGCGTGCGGCGTGGCTTTCCTACTCAAGCGAGTACGCCCACACGTCACAGTATTTCAAGCTTGCCACCCAATACAGAAACCAAAGGTCGTCCACCGTGGACGGCAATACCATTGCGTCCAAGATCAATCTGTACAAACTTTTTACCGAGCAATGCTTCAATCTGTTGCGGCCTGGCGGATTGTGCGGAATTGTGATTCCCTCCGGCATTTATACCGATCTGGGAGCCAAGCAACTGCGTGAGATGCTCTTTGCCCAATCCCGGATCACCGGGCTGTTTTGCTTTGAGAACCGTAAAGAAATTTTTGAGGGCGTCCATCGCAGTTTCAAATTCGTGGTGCTGACCTTTCAAAAGGGTGGCTGCACGGAACAATTTCCGGCGGCGTTCATGCGGCATGACGCCGACGAGTTAGTAACGGGTCCGAAATAACTTCCCTATTTAAGTGCTTACAGGGCCAGCCCGATAGTTCCATTGGGGCAGAAACGAATCGAAGCAGATTTTCATGTCGCGTTTGAATTCCTTGGTGCATTGGCGT
>JAJYZF010000221.1 GCA_021800165.1 Planctomycetota bacterium
CGGTGGTAACCTATTACTGGTATCGTTTTGAAGACCAGCCCGCGCTGCTGCACGCCGACCTTAGTCAGGCCGAACGCGACAAAATGCAGAAGCGCGCCGAAATGTTGCAACGCCATTGGACAAAAAACCGCCAGTACCTGCCGCCGCCGACGCAAGGTTCGCTGGTTGATCTTGACCCGGCCCAACTCGTCACGCCGCCCAAAGGTCTGGCTATCGGCTATGTGCCCATTGTCACCCGCCAGCAGTGGGCGAACTCCCGTCGCAACGGGAAATAAGCGCGATGAAGTGGCATCGGATATTTGCACGCCGGGGCGGTTTGAAGTAAGTTCAGCTTTTGCGGAAACCGCTCCTCCCGGCCGCCATCTATGACGGGGCGGCTTTGCGCATGGTCATTGGCTTTGCGGCGGATTCGTGGCACGTATGCAACGCGACAAGCAATCTTCGAATTCAGGGCAGCCTCGAACGGATCAGCCGCCTTTAGCGGAGCCTGCGCGGGGCGGCAACGGATCAGACTTTCCATTCGCCGCTACCGGATCGCTTCCACCGAATTCGGCGGCGCGCGATCCGAATAACTTCAGCAATTTTGAGCTTATTAAGCACATGTTCCAATTCGTGCGGCCGGTAAAATGGCTGGCGGTTCTGGCGTGTTTGCTGGTGGGGCTGGGCGTCTTTCTGGAAATATCGGCTGTAGACCTCACGCGCGTGGTGATTAACACCGTCGGCACCACATTAAGTTCAGCGGGGACGCAGATCGCTGGGGGCACGCAAAAGCCGGACTGGAATGCCTTTCGTCATGGTTCCTTGCATGTGGCGTTGATGCTGGTGGGGATGTTGGCGTTTTTTATCATTCTTTCGAGCGTATGCAATTTTTTTCGCAGCATTACCAACACCCGCTTAAGCATGGATATGGTGTTTCATATGCGATCAGCGGTGTACGATCAACTCCAGCAGGTGGGCTTTTCATTTCATGACGCCCATTCCAGCGGGCAATTGATCAACCGGGCTTTGTCGGATTTGCATAATGTACGGTTTTTTGTGAACTTGTCTCTGGTTTCCATCGCGGAAATTGTCGGTTACACAATTGGTTATAATATTTTAATCGCCACGATCAACCCGTGGGTGGGTCTGGCGTCCTTATTGCCGGTGCCGTTCTGGATCTGGTACATTCTGCGATTTGGGAAAAAAATGCGCCCGGTGCAGCGGGACCTGATGGCCACCGGCGATCAACTGGTCAATGTGTACAGCGAAAATGTCGCGGGCGTAAATGTGGTCAAGGCGTTTGCTACCGAAACCACGGAGACCGGCAAATACAACGCGACGGCCGATACCTATTTTTCACAGGTCATGACCACCGTGGGCATGTGGGCAAATTTTATTCCCGTGATTCGGGGAATCGCCACGGGAGCCAATTTGCTGCTGTTTTTTCTGGGTGCCATGCTGGCGGTCAGCGGAAAACTGCACGCCGGTGATATTCTGGTATTTGGCGTAGCGATGGGAGCGATCCTCTCACGCTTGCAACAAATTAACCAGATCGCCAACCAATATCAGATGGCCGTGGTTTCCGCCCGTCGCTTTTTTGAAATCCTCTATGCCTATCCCAGTATCACGGAAGCTGCGGCATTACCAGCATTGCCGCGGGGGCCGGGCGCGGTGGAATTTTCCGGCGTCAGCTTTGGCTATCATCCGGAAAAGCCGGTCTTAAAAAACATCTCCTTTCAGGCACCTGCGGGTTCAGTTATAGCGCTGGTGGGTCCTACGGGGGCCGGCAAAACCACGATGATGCAGCTTCTGGCCCGCTTCTATGATCCGCAAACCGGGGCCATTTTTGTTGATGGTCATGATATTCGATCGGTTTCCCTGCGCTCGGTGCGGCAGGCGATGGGATTTGTATTTCAGGAAACCTTTCTTTTCTCGGACACGGTGATTAACAACATCCGCTATGGTGATCCCAAGGCCTCCGTGGAGCAGGTGGAAGCGGCGGCGCGGATTGCGCAGGCCCATGAATTTATTATGGATATGCCAAAACAATATGACACCATGCTGGGCGAACGCGGGCTGACGCTTTCCGGCGGGCAGAAGCAACGATTAGCCATTGCCCGGGCCATTGTAGCCAATCCGCGCATTCTCATACTTGACGACGCCCTGGCCGCCGTGGATCCGGAGACTGAACACCTCATCCGCCGCGCTTTGGAACTGGTGTTGCAGCATCGCACCGTTTTTATCATCGCCCACCGTTTAAGTACGGTCAAAGCGGCTGATCTGGTGCTGGTGCTGGAAGAGGGAACTATTACTCAGGCCGGCACGCATGACGCGCTGTTGCGACAACACGGGCATTACCGGGAAATTGCCGAGGTGCAGTTGCTGGGCGGCGGTCCGGGCGTCCTGCCACCGCTGGGATCGACATCGCGGCGTGGCGCGGCGGAGGGAGCGCTATGAAGCCGCTAGTGCCATTCTTACGCCGCCGGAGGGACACCCCCAAGCCCGCAGCGCAACAACGGGCGGGTTCATCCGAAGACCTATCGTCCCTCGACCCGGATTTTGAGCCGGATCGCAAGCCTATTGAGCGCAAGGTTCTCCGGGGTGTGCTGGGCTGGATGCGGCCTTATCGCAATGC
>JAJYZF010000092.1 GCA_021800165.1 Planctomycetota bacterium
CCAATGCACCAAGGAATTCAAACGCGACATGAAAATCTGCTTCGATTCGTTTCTGCCCCAATGGAACTATCGGGCTGGCCCTGTAAGCACTTAAATAGGGAAGTTATTTCGGACCCGTTACTAAGTGGGCAACTGGGTTTGTGGTCATGCGGGATAGCTGATAGGATGCGTGGCAATGGCGGTTGATTGTTCCGCTGCGAAAAAATCGGGGACGTAGCTCAATTGGGAGAGCACCGCCTTTGCAAGGCGGGGGTTGCCGGTTCGAGCCCGGTCGTCTCCAGTCGGTGGTGCACTAATCTTATTTTTAGCATGGATTTGCTGCTCGGGCCCTTCAGGAAGGCACGTGCCGGGCGGTTAAACCATGTATCCAGTGGCTGCGACTGCTTCTGATAAGCCGCCCGATAAGCCGACGAATTTTCCCGCCATATCGCATTGCAGGCGGCAGAGCCGGCGATCTGGAGAATCTTGTTACTATTGCCGGCGAACCTACAAGCGAGACGCGATCGAGATAGGCCTGGAGGTCTGATTCGCTGAAGCGCCCGAGAAAATCGGCTGTGGTCGAGACATTGAACTTCAGAATGGAGTTGATAAGTTCGGATTTTTCCATGCGCGCGTCCTTGCCAAGAGCAAACTATTCAATCCGCAAGACCAAACCTTTATCCATAAAGGGGTGGCCGGAACTGGTTCCGAAATTTCCTTCAGGCGAGGTGCAAAATTGAAGGTCGCTGATAGCAGTACGAATCGACCTGTCGAACCGGTTGCCCCACCAAGCCTGACTTGTTTTTATCGGATGGACCGGTGGCCGACTTGAATAAAAATCGTCAGCCCGCATGATGATGGATTATAGGACTATAGCCATGGCTGGCTTTTGCCGATGGCGGGAGAGAGTGTTCGGCGTTCATTCGCAAAAACACCAGACTTTGCCTAGAATAATCCCCCATGCGAAAGGTCTTTTTGGAACATCGGCGGAATTTTTTTCAACGTCTATGGGGGCGGATTTGTTGGAGGCGCAAAAACGGGGGAACCTGCCCGTCGGCGGTACCGACAAGTGCACCGGCGACAGACATGCAGGATTCTAGCAACTATGGCCGGCGGCGGTGTTGGTACCGGCCACACCTGTCTGGGCTGCACCGCTGGTTGTGCCGCGGCATGGTGATGTTGGTCGTGGTGATAGCGGGGTTCTACGGGGCGCGGGTTGATGGCCAATCGGCAGTGGTGGTGCCGGCATCCACCAAGCCCGCGATGCGGTTGGTCGCTCCGCCGGGGCGATTGTTGATGGCTGGAAATGTACGCAGTGGAATCTGGATGGTTGTGCCGACATGGTTTGGAAAATCCGGTCATCAGCCAGGCTTTGTCATTTTGCAGCATTCACTTAACCGCCAGAAGGGGGGCGAAGATATATGGCGGCAGGTCAATCGGCAGGTGTTGGTGGGCGTTCCCCAGGCCATGGCGGTACTGGCGGGAACTGTGGATGGTAAAGAAGTATCTTCGGCGTATGTGATGTTTTCCGGCGGCTTGGTGTGGGCCTATGGCCAAGATCTGCAGGAGAACCAAGCCAGTTTGCCTCGGTCATCGCGCCCCGTGGCCGCCGTAGGAACCGCGGGGGGGCTTTATGCGCTGGTATGGGGGCGTCCCCCAATGACCGCGTCAGAGCAATCGGCAGCGGCGAAATTCAAGCGGTTTCCAGGGAAGGTCAAGGCCGTTGCCAGGCCGGTTACAGGCAGGATTTTGCCCAAACCGTCCGCCACCTCCCAGCCACAGGTGCCGGTCAAGCCGGTGGTGAATGGCCATGGTCCGACCACAGTGCCGGCGGCTTTGCCTCGCCCCGCCCAGTGGTTGTTGTATGAATTTAACGGTATTCGATGGCATTACGTTTCGGCACCTGGCTTGGCGATACCGGTGGCAAAAGGTGGGTTGCAAAGCACCGGAATAACCTTGGTCTGGTTGGCGAACCGCTTGTGGGCGTTTTGGAGGAGTCCCCAACGGCAGCAACAAATTAACGCCCAGTATCTGTCGGTCGGTAAACAAAAGCCCGCCAGGTGGTCGCAGGTGCTCCGCTGGAATACCGGATCGCCGCTGGGCACGCTTTTGGCGCTTAGCGTTGACGGCCGGCTGCTGGTGCTGTGGGCGTTACGTGAGCCTACCGGCGAGTTGAAAATTCAGGGAGCCCAGGTGCAAGCGTCCGGCGAAAAAAGCCTGGAGCCAAAGCATGTATTCAAGCCGGTGCTGATGACGTGCGGACACCACGCCTTGTCACCAGGGCTGATTGGAGCGGCCCCTGATGGCGATTCTGTGGCGGTGGTGTGCGGAACGGCCTCGGGGGTTCTGCGGCAGGTAACGCTGGACCGGCGGGGAAGAATTATTACGCCGACGTTCAAGCTCCAGCCCAGACCGGCCAGCCCAGCCAGCCCGGAAAATATCCAATCACTGATGATGGTGGCGCTGGTGGTTTTACTGGCGCTATCGTTGTGGCAGCGCCAGCAGGTGCCACCGCCGGGTACGCTGCCCAAGGGCATGCAAATAGCGCGGCTGTACGTGCGTATTCCCGCGGCCCTGATCGATTTGGCCATTCCGATTGTTGCGGTGGCCGCGCTATTTGGTGCTTTTACCGAACCTTTGTTTGTAGGCATGTTACGCCATTGGACCAACGTCTATTCTTCCCCGATGCTTTTGGCCCGTGAAACCTCTCTCTGGTGGATGCTGGGTTTGTACGTGGGGCACGTTGGATTGGGCGAGTGTATTTTCGGGCGCTCCATCGGTAAAGCGGTTTTTCGGCTGCGCGTGGTGAATATGGCCGGTGGGCGGCCGGCAGTGGGGCCGGTGGTCATTCGCAATTTAATGCGTTTGCCGGAATTGGCGTTGCCGGTATTGCTGATTTTTATGGTGGTCAGCACGGATCGCCAGCGACTGGGCGATTTGTTGGCCCGGACGCTGGTAGTGCAGGTGTCATGACAGGAGAATTGCATTGGTGACGATCGAGGAATTTCAGCGCCATA
Source organism: Planctomycetota bacterium (assembly GCA_021800165.1). GTDB lineage: Bacteria > Planctomycetota > Phycisphaerae > WQYP01 > WQYP01 > JABEVA01. Next base: position 2,997 of record JAJYZF010000092.1, read on the forward strand.
TACGTGAGAAATACTCAGCCCACGATAAACAGCGGGGCGGTGCTGCGACCTTTGTCTGGTTTATTGAGGAGGTGGGGGAATTGGCCAGCGCTTTGGGCCAAACGGATCGCGCCAATCTGGAGGAAGAATTTGCTGATGTGTTGGCCTGGCTCTGCACCTTGGCTAATATTAGTGACATCGATCTAGCGGCGGCGGTGGAGCGTAAATACCTGCGTGGCGGCGGACCGACGGGGTTTAAGTAAATATTTTCCGGCTTGGCCTTTAGCCAGAGCGGGGCGCGCTTTGCGAATGCTCCTTGGCGGGTCTGAACGGGCCGTGGCCTTTCAAGCTAGGCAGCCTATTCGTGTCCCAATTAAAGCTTGAAGATTGGTGCGATCAAGGCGGGTGTCGGCGTCGCACGGTGGCCCAGCGCACCCGGAGAAATATTCCTGCGACCAACTGCTGGTTCCGGTATTGGCCCAATGGCTCTTTCCTGGGGGATAGGCAAAAAACGCGAATTCACTTTTTCTCATTCCAATTCAAGTTTCAGGTTGCCGTGATCTCGGAATCATCAGGAGCCGTCGATACAGGCTCCGTTGGCGGTCATCGTTTGACTTTTCGAGTCGCCCCAGCAAAGCCTGCAATCCATCAAAGGTATCCACATCATCCATTGGCGGCAGTTCGGCCAAAGAAACAGGCACGCCGTCTGTGGCACGCTGGCGCGTCTGCTGGGCCACCACGGATGTGCCCCAGGTGATGTTTTCCAGCAATCTCAATGCACAGGGCTTTATGCCCAGCAGCGTGTACCCTCCGTCATTGGCTGGAATCATTACCGCATCATGATGTGTCAGGCTGTGTGCCGCATGAAGAATATCTCTTGCACGCATGTCCGGGCTGTCGGCCCCGATAAATAGGATCGCCTGATGGCCTCGCCGCAGTAGCAGCCGCGCTGCATCTGTGAGCCGTTTGCTTAAACTTCCATTCGATTGCAGCAACAGATGCCACTCCTGTTGACGAAATTCATGGTGGAGCGTCGTTGCGGTATCACCATCGTGCTGATCGATAAATAAAACGGGTGTTACCAGACCAGAATTCGCCAGATCTACTCCCATAGTGCACCAATACCGCATGAATTCGCCATGCACCGCTGCCGCACTCTCCGCGGTGAGTGGACCGATCATGCGGGTTTTAACGCGTCCGGCTTGGGGCACCTTCGCCACCAATACCAACGCTACGGGGGTTGTGGCAACCACCTCCTCCACGTCTGGAGCGGCCATGCAGCGAGAGTCTACGTATTGTCGACGCAAGGCCCAATTCCGCAGAGTTGCCTGGACCACACCCCGGCTCCAATGTCGTGGGGAGATGGTGGCTGGGTGATCTAAATAGGCCGGCGAGGCATACCGCTGCAGGGTCAAAGCCATCTCCAAATCTTCCAGGTATTTTGCGGCGGGAAATCCGCCGGGCCGATTCAAAAGCTCCGTGCGGAAAAACTGCCCCTGATCTCCATACGGCAACTCCAGCATCTGCGCCCGCCAGCGATTGCCCCATTCCAGCAGGCGATATGGCCAGGCCGCCGCCGCAATTGTGTGGCCCAGCGCACCGCCCGGACACCGTGGATGCCTGCGCAGGTAATCAATGATTTTCCGGCGAGTGCCGGTTTGGAAAATCATGTCGGCATGGGCAATCAGGATGACCTGGCAGGGTCGGCGTGCCAGATTTGGTCGCAATAAATAACGCAGACCATGGGCTACGGCCCAACCACGTCCCGAGAATGGACTCCGCAAGCTCACGGCACCAAAGTCCGCGCTAATAAGATCTTTCTCTCCATCCGCATGAACCACCACCAGCGGATCGCCGGAGAGTGTAAAGTCTCGCAAGCTTGCTAAGCATAGCGTTAGCCGCTCGACATCTTGCCGACACGGGATTACCACCCCTATAGACATGCGATTCGGGTTAAGATCCAAGCTTAAAAACTCCAGAGCTTAAGCCACTATAACCTAAAAACCGCCGTTGGGCACGTCGCCGATTGATTTCCAAGAGAAGCGGCGTATCGCTAAGAAGCAGCGGCGGGGCCGTATATAGACAAGGCGGCAATTGATGACACATGTGCGGTTGTGTTATGCCCGCGGAAATCGTCCTGTGGTTGTATTTACCGCTCCTCCTAATATGCCGCCAGGCACCGCGCAGAGTATAATACATGCGGCTGCGGGAACGGTAGCCGGACTGGTGCTGCGTTCCGCGGCGCTGGTCCACATACCTAGTTGGAATTTCTTGCGTATGAGTAAATTGGTCATTTCCTTGGTGGTGCTCGCGGTGCTGGTCGCGGGCGTAGGCGGATACTGGTGGATGCAACGGTATCGCGGTATTACCTGGGCTAAGGTGAATAACATGATTGCCGCGAAATTTCCCAATGTACCTCAAATGCCGGTAGCGCAACTTCGGGTTTGGTTGGCGGCTGGTAAGCGTACGCAGCCGGTATTGCTGGACGTGCGTGGGCGACTGGAGTACGAGGTCAGCCATCTGCATCATGCCCGATGGATCAGCACGGACGAATCCGTAGGCAAAGCGATGGCAGGTATACCGCACGATCAACCCATTGTCGCTTATTGCTCCGTGGGCTATCGCTCGTCGGCTTATTGCGTGCGACTGATGAAAGATGGATTTAACAACGTGCATGATTTAAGGGGTTCCATTTTTGCATGGGCCAACGCGGGGCTGCCGGTCTATCGAGCGGGTAAAATTGTTCATCACGTGCATCCGTATGACCGGCAGTGGGGCCGCTTGCTCAAGCGGTCGCTATGGGAGTTTGCTCCGCCACAGGTGCCAACGAAAATGGGTGGACGTCCATAGGCACTTATGTGGCGGGCTCGAAGAGAGCCTTTCACCGGCCATGGCGGACCAGAAAACACCCTAATTCGGGTATATTTAAGATGGGTCATATCCACGGCCAGGGGCGGTGGCGCAGCGGCCAAGTTCGGGCGTTTAGCGACGAGATAAGGCGATTGGAACGCAGTTTTCATAGGGTTCTTAATCAATGCTAGTCTTTTCCGGGCGGGTCGCAACATGGCGACCATCGTTGATTGGTTTGTCGCAGACAGGAAGGGCTTCTTACAAAAACCGAAGCGATATCCGCCAAATGTCGCTGCGCGTAATGAAATGGCTAAAGGGCCGACCAAATGTTGTAGTCGTGCGCTGGGAGTAGAAGTTTTTCCAGGTGTGCTCATGGTATGATCAAAGAGCGTGGATGCAGTGTGCTACTGCGCCAAGGTCGAAACGGTCCGAACATTGTAGGCCTATGCGATATAGGAGAAGCGGATGCAAAAAGTGTTTCCTAAACCATTGTCTGCTTACCCGTGGTGGATACGGATATTTTTCTGGAAGCAGCGGCGCAAATATGGCAAGGTGTTGGATCCGGGCCTGTTGTGGGGCCGCAGCCCCAGGGTGTTTGCCACGGTGGCTCTGCTTTACGGGGCGCTAGACCGGCGGCATTCACCAATTTGTCCAGCCTTGCGGTCGCTGGTGACTGTGCGGGTATCGCAGATTAATCATTGCGAATTCTGTGTGGATATTAATTCCGCGACAATGATGAAACGAGGCATTTCTATGGAAAAAGCGGCGGCGGTGGCGAATTGGAGGACCGCTGCTTCAGGCCTTTTTACAGCACAAGAGCAGTTGGCTCTGGAATATGCCGAGGCTATGACGCTCAACACCGTGGACGATGCCCTGCGGGATAAACTAAAGACGTATTGGAAGGATGATGCAGTTGTTGAACTGACGGGGCTTCTTGCTTTTCAAAATTTGTCTTCCAAGTTCAATTCCGCTCTTGATCTTCCAGCCCAGGGTTTTTGTAAGCTAAAGACCCCGACTTGAGGTTCATGGCTGGAGTTTCCGGGTTGGGCAGGAGGGCGGCGCAGCAGCTTTCAGTTGGGCCTGTTCGGCTGGTACAGGAATTGGCGTGGATACAAAAAAACACAAATCTTTTGGCCTCGGCCAGATTGGGTTGCTTTTTACCGGGGCGGCGCTCATGGCGCTGTCGCTGGCGTTGGGGTGGCAGGCGGGTGGGGTACCGCAAAGTTCGAACATCAGCCTTTTGCAGCGTGGGGTGATTGTCGGGGGCAATGTGTCCGCGGGTCTAGGTTTTCTCGTGGCGTGCCTGTGCATGGGGCAAGGCCAACCTCGGTGGATGTTGGGGTGGGTGATAGTCGTGGGTGTGATATGCCGACTGGGACTGGTGGGCGCGCCGCCGGTTCTGGCCACCGATGCCAATCGGTATTTGTGGGATGGCTTGGCTTTGGTGCATGGGTTTAACCCTTGGCGTTATAGCCCGGCGGAATCTTTGGCCGGTACCCCAAAGCGCCTTCCAGCCGGATTGCAGACATTGGCCGTGGAACATCAAACGTTAATTGCCCGCATCAACCACTCCTCTTTGCCCACCATCTATCCGCCCGTGAGCGAAGCGGTGTTTGCCACCGGCGCATGGATCGCGCCGGGGAGCATGATCATGTTGAAAGCTCTCCTCTTGCTTTTCGATGGGGGCACGGCGGTGCTCATTGCGTTGCTCTTGCGCCAACTAAAGTTGCCGCCGCTGTGGCTGTTAATTTACTGGTGGAATCCTGTGGTGATTAACGGATCCGCCAATGAAGCCCATTTGGACGTGATCGCGGTATTTTTTGGGACGTTGTTTTGGTATTGGTTGATAACGCAGCGAGTGATGCGTGCCGGGCTGGCCTTGGGATTGGCGATTGGGGCCAAGCTGTGGCCGGTGATACTGGTGGCGGTATTGGGGCGAAAGTATCTGCACCATCCGCGGCAATTATTGGCGGCAGGCGTGGCGGTCGTTGCAACCAGCGCCGCGGTGTTATGGCCCATGTTGGCAGGTGGTGTCAGCGATTTCACTTCCGTTTTGGCTTACGCGCGCTACTGGCAAGCCAATGACCTGGTGTACCGTTTGGTATGGGAATTATGGGGGCGAGTCTTACATTCATGGAGTGACGCCCGCGCCGCCTCCACGACAACGGTGGCGGTTATTTTTGTCGCCGCTGCGGCTATGTTGTTACGTAAGCCTCTCCCGGGTCGGGAGCCGGTGCGGGTGGGGCTGTTGTTGACGGGACTATTGTTTTTGCTAAGCCCCACCCAATTTCCGTGGTATTACACGTGGCTGGTGCCAATGCTGGCAATATGCCCCCGCCCGTCGTTTTTGGTGTGGTCGTGTACCCTGGGTTTGTATCATTGGGCTTACATCGGGGCCTGGGTGGTATGGGTGGAAGCCATGCCCGTGCTCATAGTTTTCGCGCTGGAATGTTGGTCGCCCAAGGTCCGAAACTTCTTTGCAGCCTCGGCTGTGCCGGTGGTACTAGCAGGGGATCGCCTATGAAAGCCATCGCCGCAGTCAGCCGTGAGCCGGCCCGACTGTGCACCAAAGTCGTTATTCCAGCGCTTAATGAGGAGGGTTCCATTGGCGCAGTTATCACCGCCATACCCCGGTGGGTCGGGGAGGTGATCGTGGTGGACAACGGCTCCACCGACGCAACCGCGCGGTGCGCTGTAGCTGCGGGTGCAACGGTAGTTGCGGAAGTACGGCGCGGTTATGGCCGGGCGTGCCTTACCGGCTGTGCTGCCGCGAAGGATGCTGATATTGTCGTCTTCCTGGATGGGGATCTCAGCGATTATCCCGAGCGGATGGAGCAGCTTGTGCGGCCCATTGCCGAGGGTCGCGCCGATTTTGTTGTCGGTTCGCGTACCCGCGGCGCACGCGAGAATGGGGCACTGTTGGCGCAGCAGCGGTTTGGTGGCTGGCTGGCCTGTGTGTTGATCCGGCTTTTTTGGGGGTACCGGTATACCGATCTGGGGCCGTTTCGAGCCATCCGGACCGAAAGTCTTGACCGGCTGCAAATGGACGATCAAAACTTCGGCTGGACCGTGCAGATGCAAGTGCGCGCTGTGGTTGCCGGCCTGCGCATCATGGAGATTCCAATCGACTACCGTCGCCGGATTGGCCATTCAAAAATATCCGGCACCCTGCGCGGTGTGCTCTCGGCTGGAACCAAGATTCTCTACACCATCGCACGGGAGCGGATCATCGCGCGGCGCCGGATACTTTCTTAACGGCCGTCGTAATATATTCGTGAGCCGCGCCCCTGCTCTCGGCTGGGCGGCATCCAACCGAGCATGTGCCCTGACCAGAATCTATGACGGGTCGGGCGATTCTCCGTGAGGATGTTGAGATCTGCCGCAGTCGTCATGCGTTGCATGTGGAGCCGACTGGAATGTATGACGAGTGCGGATCGTCATTTCGTTGGGGCGCTGACCAAGATGCACCAGCCGCTCCGATTCCGGAAGGCTTGATAATCCGGTGGTCCACACGCCGGTTTCCAAAGGCGAAATGAATATGTCAGGGACACCCTCACGTCGCAGTTGTTCAGCCCATAAAATTTCATCATAGCGTACGGAGCGAATCGACACGTTCAGTTCGCCATAACGCGATACCGTGAGGATAGCGTAATGAACATCGGTATGCCCGTCATGATCCGGTTTACCCACCACGCCGCAATTTGCCGCAAAACGATCCACGCCCACACGGTATATCCATGGCAGTCCGGAGTGTGTGCAAACAAATCCTGTAATCTGACGTTTTTCCAAAGCCCGTCGCCAGCGGGCTTTGGAAAATTGGGAAGAGTACAGGAATTCATTGGTGCGCTCGGGGCTGCCGTGGCACAAAAGCACACGGCCCGCAGGTGATTCTACCAGCAATTCGCTCGGCCACGATAGCAGCCAGTGGCGATGATCATCGGATATGCCACAAAGGGCTATATTAAAAGCCTGACAGGCGGCTTGTTCATCTTCCGGCACTTCGTAACCGCACCCGCATGTGCTTTGGTTCAAGGCCACTTGCTTTTCGTGATTACCTGCCACCAATAGCGAGAAGTTGCGATTGATTAAAGCCAGTATTTCCGCCGAATGTCCGCAACATCCGATAGCATCCCCGATAAACGCCATGGTCTGACAATCCTGATGGCGAGCGTCATCAATGCAGGCTTGCAGTGCCGGTACATTGCCATAGGCCCCGCCCATCACAGCCAGCTTCCAAGGCCGAGGACGATTCAAAAAATGGCCATTGTCTTGCGCAGTCATCACATCACCTATCCCCCTGATCAAGTCAGGGCCACCGGTACGATATCCACCATCTTTTCCAGCGATTGCCCGGAACCTTCAACCCCCCAGATTCCCCAAGGAATCATCGCAAACGCGCCCATAAGCCACAAGGATGCCATGATCCCAAAAACGCCAGCGTCACCCCATGACGTTTTGGAAACCGCCACGAGCAGAGGACCAGACGCGATCGCGCCGAGTCGCCCAACCGCCACCGAAACACCGATTCCTGTCGAACGCAGGTGTGTCGGAAAAATCTCGGAGAAGGTCGGATAGGCGCTGGTCCACGCACCAGTAGCACAAAAATTGGCCGCCATGAAGGCCAACAGTACCAGCATCGGGGAATGCGACGCCGCTGCGGGCGCCATTAGAACACTCGTCAAAGCCGCCAGCGAGTAAAACAGCGGTACGGTGGCTCTGCGGCCCAGGCGGTCAAACAGTGCGGCCATTAGAAGCCCGCCAAGCAGGGCACCGACGTTGCCAAACAGGTAGAACCATGGCATCTGATGATCAGAAATATGCACCTGGGGCAACACCACCAGCGCCAGAAAGGTGAACAAACCATAATAGCCAAAAGCTTCGGAAAGATCCAGCGTGCATCCCAGCAGCAATCTACCCGGGTAACGGCTCAATAATTCATATACGTTGGCGGAGAAACTACCGGCAGGCCTGGTGTCCGCCGGGGCTTGATCGGTGGGAAACAATGTTGATGCGTTTGGTATCGCCTGTCCGGCGGAGCGCTCGAGTCGTTCCACGACCGCCGCGGCATCCGCAGTGCGCCCGCGAGACAACAGCCAACGCGGTGATTCCGGAAGCACACGTCTGAAATAGGCCACAAATAGGCCGCCCACGGCACCGAATGCGAATCCAACGCGCCAGGCGATGGCTTGCTGGGGAATAAGATTCAAAAACAGCAGGCTCACAAGCGCCGCAAGTATGGCTCCCACCGGCCAGAAATTCATGACAATGGCAGCGGCGCGACCACGACTCTTAACTGGCAGCAGCTCACCAATTGCCCCGTTAATGGCGGAATATTCCGCACCCACTCCAACCGCTGTAAGAAATCGGAAAATCATAAATGCCGCAAACCCCGGCGATAGTGCGGAAAGAACGGTAAAGAGTGAATAGATACTTAGCGTCAGGACAAATAGTTTTTTTCGTCCGAATCGGTCAGCCATGTATCCGAAGAATACTGCACCCATCATGATGCCGGCCAACCACAGAGGCGTTATCAATGAGGCTTGCCAGGTTGAAAGATGAAATTGCGTTTTGATCGTTCCCAGCAGCCCGCCGGTAAGATTCACCTCGAACGAATCAAAAAGCCACCCGATACCCAAAGCCAATGTCATACCGGAATGAAGCCGGCTCCAGCGGAGACGATCCAAGCGTTGCAGAAGATTATTGTTGTTAGTGGGCATGAAAAAATCCATCGCGCGTCGTAGCAATCACCATCGGGCACAACTTCCAATACGATTGTGGCCCAATGCACCAATGCGTGCCTGCTTCATGGCAGGGCAAAGGCAAGGTAAGCCGATAAAACCCAGTCACCACCCGCACGGGCCGGTGCGGGTCAACGCAGGCCCCGCAGCGAATCCAAGGTATGGGGTCAAATAACCCCATTTTGGCATGGGATTAATTTCCGCTCCAAAATCTATGCTGATGGCCTGCTGCCCGACGTTGGAACCGGAGATTGGATCAGATCCAACTATTTCCATAATCGGCGTGATATCGGCAAATCCGGGGACTGGGAGATTTTTATGGTAGAGGTTGTAGCCGATGATGGCGCTGTACGTAATTTCTTTTTGCCCGCCCAGTTTTGACCCGGTGAGAAATCTGGCGCCGCAGCTTCCCTGCAAGCTTAGATGATTACCGATACTCAATAGCTGATACACTTGCGGGTATATAATGGCCCCGGTGCTGGTGGCGGAGCCGCTGGGCGCATCCACTTCAAAATCCGGCACCGGGGAGTAATCCCAGAATCCACTTTTAGAGACATATTGGTATATCGGAGAACGGAAGGAAATGGCAAAATTATTAAAGCCATCCACATTGCGCCACGATCCCGGTGTGGTTCCATCTACATGTTCATGTTGCCAGGGTGCCTCAAATGATAATGTCCATTGATCGATACCCCATTTGATTCATTGTAAAACAGGTCGTCTTGTAAACCGAGGCGTTGATAATGGTACCAGGTTTCGGCGATTTCGCGCTGGGCGGGCATGGCGGCGGCCACAATTCCACCGGGGAAAAATCCAGTGGCGTATTTGCTGCGATGATCCAGCAAATTAAAGAAGTATCGCGATGAAGCAGGTGGTGACGCGGGAATATCATCAGCTTCAATCGTCGCCAATTTAGAGGGGTTAAAGTTGACCGGCCAAGCGGCAACTGCCCCACTGGTCTTGGCATCACCGACCGCCGCAGTCAGTACCACTACACTGGCGGCAAAAATCATTTCTCTAAACCGCAATAGCATAACATCTCCATTATAAAAGTGAATCTAAGTAGGAACGCGGAATAAATCATGCGGCCTTGTTCCCCAGTACGTCATCATGATTGAATATGAATCCCAATTTATCGCGGTGGCCATTGACGCGTCCGACACCACGATGAAAAGCTTCCGTCAAGTCATTGATGTTTCGCAATAGAACATTGGCCAGCACGGTTCGTTTGAGATGGCCCCAAAGTCGCTCAATCAAGTTTAGGCTCGGGCAGTACGGCGGCAGCCAGTAGATCTCGATCTGATCGCGGTGTGCTGCCAGCCATTCGTACACCGCC
>JAJYZF010000222.1 GCA_021800165.1 Planctomycetota bacterium
TCATCCGTGGCGGGGGATATCGGGTTTAGCGGATCAGATGCATGGCCGCAGCACAGGCGATGATGAAGGCGCCCAGGGTCACGCAGACCGTGAGCCAGGTTTTATTTTCCTGGCGGAATTTTTCAAAGGCTGGAGCGCGACCGGCCAGGACGGAAAGCAAGAAGAAAAATGCCAGGGCGGCGAGCATTTTTAGCGTAAAGAACAGGCGATAGATGGCGGGCTGGGCGCTGAAGTCCACGACGGCCAGCAGCCAATACACGCCGGAGCCGATTTGGGTGAGAATAACCAGGCCGAGAACCATCCGCCAAGGTTTGTTGATCCGGTCCCATAACGCCTGACGGGTTTCGGCGTCCAGTTTGGCCGCGGCGGGCAGCAGAAAGAAACGCATGAATACCACAGCCCCGATCAGAATGATCGCCGAGCCAATGTGCATCCAGCGCATCAGCAGAGTTAGCCAGAACAGAGGGTTGATGGCGGGCGTCACCGGTAGTACCTTTCCGGTTCAAGCACATGGGCCGCGGCCAATTCGACGTAATGGCGATTATTGGCCCGCATCTGCTCCAACTCGGCGGGGCGAACCGCCCGCACCACCTTGCCGGGGACGCCCATCACCACCTGGCCGTCGGGGACCTGGGTCCCGGGTGAAACCACTGCCCCGGCGGCCACAATGCAGTCAGCCCCGATGACCGCGCCGCCGAGCACGACGGCCTTGATTCCAATCAATGTTCCAGCCCCAACCGACCGGCAGTGCACCACTGCCCCATGGCCGATGGTCACCTTATCGCCGATAACCAGCGGCTCGCCGAGATCGCAGTGTAATGCCGCGGCTTCCTGCACATTCACCGCTTTGCCGAGTGTTATCGGCGCCACATCACCGCGGATAACGGCGCCGAACCAGATGCCGCAGTCCGCCCCGATGGTGACATCGCCGCAGATGATGGCATTCGTAGCCTGCCAATGCTCCCGCACGCGCTGCATCCGGCCATTGCTGATGAAATTGCTCATACGGGCATGTTAGAGCGCGTGGCGGGGATCGGCAACCGGGCGTTTTCAATTTTTATGTGCCGATTCTTCGGATTTATCGGCCCAACGGTAGCAGCACAAGATTATTGGAGCTGGCGTGAAAATCGCCGGCACGCATCCCGAGCCCGGGGCGGCGTTATGCTCTGCCCCAACTTGGCGGCCGGGTAGTCAGTCTTCAGTTTTCGGAACGGAGTGGGCCACGTTCGACTTGGGAACAGCAGCCAATAACCATCCCCTATCATTCGGATATGCCGATGGCAATGGCTGTGCTTCTTAATGATCGGCCGCTGGAGATAATGGCCGATGGTTTTCCGACAGCTCGGCTTGGTTTGGAACCATTTTCCTGCCCCATCAGCATGTAACTACTTATTTAGAAATAGGTTATATAAAATTGCGCTCCGTGGTATTTGCGGCTGTGTTGAGGTGCGGTAACGCCCTGCGGAAGGCAATGGGAACGGGACTTTGCTCAAAAGCCAAGTCGAATTATCGGTAAAAATACGGGAACTTGGGCCAAAGCTTCAATAGGTGGATGAATTCTGCAGGATTTTGCTTCCATTTTGGCTGACGACGGGGTAAAATAATGAACTGACTGACGGTGCGAACCGTATGTTACGTTAATCGCACCGATGTGCGAAGGTGACTCGCCTCGGCGAGCCAGCCCGGAATGGTGCGAGCCCCGCCACTGCCATGGACGGCGGAAAATCAGCTTGCGGAACATCGGCATGGTTGGCGGTTCAGAGGCGCTTGGGCGTCTCCCATCGCGGAAGTCTGTCCGTGATCCGGCGGCACCCGGATGACGAAAGCGTGAAAGATTGGCCGCGGGAAATGCCCGCAAAAAAGGACGCGAGGAAACAACGTGAAGACCAGAAGGGAATCGGCGGGCGGTGTTCATCACAAGAAGCCGCGGAGCGCGGGGCTGTCGGTGTTAATCTATGACCGCATCCTGCATCCCGAGCTTTTTGTCGCCGATGCACGCAAAACCAAGTCGCTCGGAGAGTTTGATATCAACCTCTGGCTGTTGGCGGGGGGCGGCCATATGGCGGCCATCTGCGGACCGCAAATGATTTCTGAAGTGGCGTGCTTTCCGAACACCAACCTGCCGGAGCGTGGCTTGGTGGAGCGCCTGCCCTGCAAGGGTGATAAGCTGTTCGATCTTCCGCTGGGCGAGGATTACCACTACTACCTGGCGTTAAATGAGGAGCACATCTCCGAGGCACTTTTCGAGAACTCCGTGCAGGAGCTGCTGCGTTTAGCGGAGGAACAAGCCGCGGTGCTTTCGCATCGCCGCAATGAATTAGGCCAAACCGAATATTTGTCGGTATTGGTGGCGCAGTTGCATCGGCGTGCAATCCATGTGGAAGGCTTTCATCTGCTCGGCGAAGCGCGGGTTGTGATTCGCACGCAATCGGTGCTGGAACCGAAGCTGCGCTGAGTTTCGCGTAACCGTTCACGGGCTGGGGTAGTTCGCCCGGCGTCACCCGTCGCTGCAGTTTAGTCGCCCGCGGCGACCGCCGGGCTATGATATACGACACACCGCTCCTATTGAGACGTACCATTCGTCAAAGTAGAAGCGGC
>JAJYZF010000223.1 GCA_021800165.1 Planctomycetota bacterium
CGGCCTTAATCTGGGCCGCCTTACCGGCCGGAGAACGGAGAGAGTGGGATTCGAACCCACGGTGGAGTTGCCCCCACACACGACTTCCAATCGTGCTCCTTAAGCCACTCGGACATCTCTCCAAGGTACCGGGCCGCAGCGCCCGGCGCAAACATACAGGCTACAAGCAGCAGCAATCGGAGTCAATTTAGCAAAGAATTTGCCGGCCCCTATTTTTCTGGATTGTCCGGCACTTGTGGCCTCGCTTTTCGCTCACCTCGCTCCCCCCGCGCCAACACCTTGCACCTGCTTAAGCACCTCCACCGCAGGTTTGTATCCTCCTTTAGCCGCCAGTTTCAGCCAATGGATCGCTTTGGCCTGGTTGGCCACCACACCGTTACCTTCGAAATATGCCGCCCCCAGATTGAATTCAGCTTTGCAGTCACCCGCTTGGGCGGCCTTGTGAAACCAATAAAATGCCTTCTGATAATTCTGCGTTACACCCTGACCAGAAAAATAGGCGATGCCGAGGGAGCACTGCGCCGGTGGAAGGTCCTTGCGGGCGGCAATTCGGAACCAGTGTGTGGTCTTCTGTGGATCGGCCGCTGTCCCGACCCCGCCATTGTAACGGATGTTCCACCAAAATCCGATGCTTCGCAGGGCCATCTGAGCCCGTAAAATCAATGGTTTTTGCGTCTTGACGGCGGCTTTTTTCTCGTGGCCACGTGGACGCCTCGATGGGGAAGCACGGCCGCCTGATTGCATTCATCTACAACATCTGACAGTAGCCCCCCTCCATACATCAAGGGTGGCTCGTCCATGGAGGCACATCCCGAGATGCCGATCCAAAAACATTTTGCCGCTATGACCGCCATAAAATATCGAATCCTTCCCATTATGGATCACTCCTTCACCCTATTGCCACCCGTGCTCTCCACTGGGCCTGTTTCCGCCATTGCCGCGGCAGGCCCCACAACAACGTTCTTAATCAGTTTTACGGCCGGCACATGTTTAGTTATTCCCTGTCTGGGTTGCCCGCTGCTCCCAATACATATATTTTCGCAAATTCTTCTGCGTTCCCTGCCCGTGCGCATAAAGGCCCGCTAATGCCCCCATGGCCGGTCCGGAGCCCGCCTCCGCCCCCTTATGAAACCAGGCAAACGCCTTCCGGTAGCTTTGAGGAACTCCGGCCCCCTGCTCGTACATGAGCCCCAGCCCGAACATCGCATCGCCAAACCCGGTGGCGGCAGACCGATGGAGCCAATACTTGGCGCGGGTAAAATTCGGCGGCCGATTGGCACCCGATAAATCCGCCATGCCGCGCTGATACATTTTAATTGCTTTTGCCATCGTCGCGGTGCCCGCAGTTGGCATCGGGGGCGATGGGGGTCGTGGTTGATCGGCTGCGGCCGCCGGTGGGGAAGCCCCTTCCCGTGGCGTGTTGTTAGTGGTTGACGAGCGAGGTTGGGCCGGGGCATTGGTAGCCGACGCGGTCGCGTTTTTCCCCTGGCTGTCGCCGGCAGATCTTTCATGTTTTATCACGACTGCGGCAACGATAATAATAACCACAGCCCCAAACACGATGGCCACGAGCTTGTTCGAAGCGCCGGCGGCCTTTGCGTCGCTCGGTCCGCCGGGCTGCGGGTGCGAGCTTGAACCGGGTGAGTCCGGCATTTGCGAGGTGGGTACGGCATCGACACCGCAAACTGGGCAGCGTGTGGACTGCGATGCGTCAAACACATGCCCGTCGATACAACGCATGAGGCGACTTGCCATAATTTTAATACACCCCAAAAAAACGGAGGAGCCGACGCTTCATCAATTTCCCTTGCCGACAGCACCGGCGTGCAATTTGGCAAGTAATTTGCGGGCGGCGAATCCGAAGGGTCCCCCCTGCGCGGCGGCTTCTCGCAGAAACAGGAGGGCCAACGGCCTGTCGGCCGGAATACCTTTGCCATAGGCGTAGGCGGCACCGAAATAATACTCGGCCGGGGCGTAGCCCCGAAAAATCGCGGATTTTCCCCACCAATAAACCGCCTCAGCACGCCACTTTGGCACCCCTTGGCCCTTCGCATACATCCAGCCCAACCTGTACATTGCCCGGCCGCTGCCCGCTGCGGCGCCCTTGCGGTACCAAGCCACCGCCTTGGCGTAATTCGGCGGCACGCCGTCACCGTGCTGGTACATCACGCCGATGTTATCCATCGCCGCTCTACTGCCCGCCGCCGCACCCTTGCGAAACCATGCCATTGCCTTATCAAAATTTTGTTGCACACCCCGGCCGTTGGCATAAAGGCAGCCGAGGTTGCTCATCGCCCTGGCGCTGCCGGCGGCCACCCCTTTGCGGTACCACGCCATTGCCTTGGCGTAATTCTGCGGTACACCGTCGCCGTGCTGGTAGATCGCACCGATACTGGCCATCGCCCTGCCGCTGCCGGCGGCTGCCCCTTTGCTAAACCAATAAAAAGCCTTCTTGAAGCTTCGAGGAACTCCGGCCCCCTGCTCGTACATGAGCCCCAGCCCGAACATCGCATCGCCAAACCCGGTGGCGGCAGACCGATGGAGCCAATACTTGGCGCGGGTAAAATTCGGCGGCCGATTGGCACCCGA
>JAJYZF010000224.1 GCA_021800165.1 Planctomycetota bacterium
TAACTTCCGGCCCGATTCCATCGCCGGCGATCAAAACAACATCAATGACATCCATGTTCTGTGGCTCCAAAAGGTTAACGCCGGGTACGCAGCGGCGCCCAGCAGCCGCGAACCCGATGATGCATCTTAGCGTCGCCCCACCCCCGGCGAAATGCGGCAATAATTTTGTTCCGTTTGGAGAGTTCCGCCTTGTCGCCAGTGCGGACCGCGTCAACTGGTGCAGAAGACCTGCCAATTTTTACGGGCTTGCTCGGCGGCGCCCGCGAGGCCCCTCGGCCGGAGCTGTTGGTCGTAATCGACGACGTTACGCACAGCCTCTGAGAAGCCACTGAGTATTCGAAGGTTGCGGCCCACTGTGGTTTGTGAATTCTGGCCACCCTCGCCTAAACCATTCGCCCTCGCGGCTGTCGCCGCGAGGGTGTCGAACCAGTTATGAATACCGTACCGCAGGATGCGCCCGGCCTGATCGGGAAAACATGCGAGGATCAGACACGCCACCAAGACGCTGTCGGGATCAGGGCAACGAAGGTAAAGGTCCCCTCCCGAGCCCTTCTCGGGCTTGGCTGCTTTTGCGGCCCTTACCATATTCAGCCATCGGCGTCGCGCATCGCGCAGGCCGTTGCGCAGGGTTCGGGGTGTGAGGTGGCGCATGACACCAAATTCGCTTGAGTCGTTGAGGAACGCGGTAAATGTTCGCTGTGAATCGGGGCGCGTGGTTTCGGTGCCGGGGGAAATCTGGCCGTCCATCCAAACCCGAAAAACTTTCAGTACTGCCTCACACTTGGACGCCATTGCTGCATCAAAATGGACTTGATTCTGGAAGAGCCGTGGCAACGCCACACCGCCGGCCACTTGCCAAAAGTTCCGGAAACCGTAGTCCGCTCTCGCTGACGCGACCGATAGCTCGATGTCCTTAAGTATGTTCCCGGACAAGGGTTGACGCCTCGTCGACTGCTCTCCGAAATAACCCACGAGGCTGCTCAAGCTAAACCTCCCGCTTGCCTCGGGCTCCTTTCGGAGGGCGGGCTGATCACCTGCCGGCTCCGACCAAGTGGGAGTCGCGCTGCAAAGGATGTACCCGAATCCGGGGTAGCGTTTTACCGCGTCGAGGAATCCTTCCAGAAGGGAGAAATAAGCGGCTGCTTTCTCCTTTGGGGCGATCCTATCCGTATCTTCAACGCAAAAAATCAAACGGCAACGTGTGCGAAGCAGCAGTTCTGAAAGGGCGGGGAGCCAAACCTCGGTGGGCGGTGCGGCGATAACATCGAGTATCCCGGCTGCACCGGCCTGGCCGAAGAGGGCCCTCGGGAGCGAAGCCGGCGCACCTGCGAATGGTATGATATCCAATCGATCCTTGATTGATTTAATACCCTCAATTACGGCGGCCCGAACAGCACTGGCCGCGTCCGCGTGATCCCAAAGCGATATATAGCAAAATCGGAGTTTTATTGCCCCGGCAACCTTTTGCGACTCCGCTTGCTCGGCGGCAAGCCGGATAAGGGTGGACTTTCCGCTACCCCGAGCCCCAATCAGATGCACCGTTCCCGCAGGATCGGCCAAACCACGCGGTTGCAGCAAGGACACGAGGCCTGAGGCCTGCTCTTTGATGTCGAAGAGATCATCTTGGGCCGAGCCAATGGGATTCTCGCCTCCATCAAGCCAGCGCTGCAATCGGATCAATGGCTCTCGATCGTGGATCGAGGCCCCACAAGGCGCGTCGGCGGGCGCCTGCTCCAGTTGCGTATCATCCGTTGCTTGCTGGCCGGGCCCTCGACGCTCGTGCAGACGAGCCAGCATGCGCGGTAGCAGCAGCATGTAAAACACGATCGATAAAATCGCCGAGAAAACCGCTGCTGGCCAGACGGCCGGTACCGACAGTGTGTGACGCAGGAAACAGCTCGCCGCGGCCGCCATGGCAGCGCTGCCGACGGCTATCCATGGTGTGGGCGGTGGCCAGCCATGCACGGGCCAGATTGATCCCAGTCCCGGCAAGGCCGGCATGCGAAGCACCCAGAGAATGACCGCAAGAAAGGCGATGATTGCAACCGCGTCTGCACGCGGGATGAACCGGGCAACGAGAAGGCCCAGCACGACGGCGGAGACTACGATGGCGATAACCGCAGACACGAAAAATAGTGGGTAGAGGTTTCGCTTCACGATTCACCCCAGAATAAGTTCCTACTTGGCGACCGCTTGACACATTATTGGCGGCCCCACAAAAGACGGCAACCGGGCGCCGACGTTTACCTGCCAAGATGAAGCGCGTGTTGCCTCCCCCCGCCCATTTTCACAGCGCTATAAACCTGAGGCAAAAAACTGTAAACTCTTGGTCTCGGGTTGCGGCGGCATGTATCGATTGACATGCCCGGCTGCGGCTTGCGTTTTTGGCGTTTGGCCTTGGAGTGTTGTTATGCTTTATCGTTCCATTCCCAATACCGATATGAAAGTCTCCGCCTTATCGTTCGGCAATTTTATCTACGGCAGCGGCATGTGGGGCAAGACGGCCGCGGATGAGCCGGAGGGTGTCGCCCTGCAGAATAAGGCGTTTGATCTGGGCGTGAATTTTTTTGATACCGCCGACGC
>JAJYZF010000225.1 GCA_021800165.1 Planctomycetota bacterium
AACGGCGCTGTAGTAGGCACACTCGCTGTGCCGTCGAACCAGCGGACCAGCCACGGAACGGGGGCGGTGCCCACCGAGGCGGATCTTCGAGCCGCTGGAGGTGGCCATGGAGTGCCGCCGGCGATCCAAGCGGCCGCCAGATCTGACCGACCTTTTGGGATACGAAACCGGATCTGGGTTTGCATCGCCGCTGCTCCCACGTCAGGATCCTCGTGCAGGGCCGATGAAATTGGTTTTCGGGCGCGCTCGCAATGCGCGTTCCGAATTCGCCGCCGCTCCGTCGTGCCAGAGCGGCTGGCAGGATGGGCCACCCGATCGGGTGCCCAGCGGATAAGGTACATCCAAGTGCGGCCCCACCGGACAACCCAAGTCTCCGACTTCGGGCAAAAGATTCAAACATCGCGGGTGGTCCAAGCGCTCTGGCCACTTCTATTCCCCGCACACGCATACGCCGAGCATTCGATAAACCGTTTCCGAGAACGCCGGCGCATCGCCTTGCAACGAATGGGGACCATACCCTGCCCCAAAACGGTTGGGATGACGGTTGCGGGTCTGGATCCACCTATTCAAGGAGATGCCGGTATGGGTTCCATCAGACCGCGCAGGTTCGGGCTTGCGTCCGCGATGATATGCGGCGTCATCACCGGCGGGAGAGATTCCCCCGATTGGAAGCCATACCGGCGGGATACCCTGTTCATCCCTACCGACCGTAAGCCCGGTGTCATTACGACCCTGCCGGAAGGCATGCGGATGCGAGTCTATCATCAGCTTCCCGGATTTCAGCATATTCAGGTCTTCTCAGAAGGAGGGCGGATTGTACTTCCACACCGAACAGCGCGGGGGCTTCATTCCAAGAGGGGTTGCCACTTGATCGAAGGCCAAGAATAAATATCCCGTGCATCACCGATTTTCCAGCGGACGGTGCGGGCATTTAACCGCTGTACGCCTGGAATCCGGCTGAATCTATCCGCCCAAGCGGACCAAGCCCATTCGATGGTGATCTCGATAGGCAGCGCCATACGCCAGACCTGGGGCCGGTCGGTTTTCCGTAGCGCCGCGGCGATATCGCGGCGAATGTTCGCCCGCACCGTCTCCGGTGTGTAAAGCCGGCATGTCTCCCAGCCCGTGCCCTCCTTCGTGGCCGTGGTGGTGATGTCAGGCAGCAGGCGCCGCGCCTCTTCACAGAGCGCTTCGTCACCGGAGGCAAAGACCACCGGTACGCCGAAATGGCCGGCGTAGACCGCCTGCTGGCTCAACTCGCCGTGTTCCTGTCCGTTGATCAGAAAGCGGCACAGCTCCTTGGGAAACTGGGTGTGGTCAAGGAAGCCGTGGAGCGTGCCGGCCATGGGATGTTGACCGATCATCGCCACGGCATCCACCGTTTCATCCATTCCTTCCAACCGGGTCGGATCGTGTGAAGACAACCACACGGAGGTAGCGCGGCGATCCAGCTTTTCCTGGATGAAGCCCCGGTTGCGATTACGGCCATGGCCGTCCATGACCCGAACCTCCCTGGCGCCCGCGTCAAAGCAACCGGCTACGGCGGCGTTAACATCCGCCGTCAGTTGTTCGCGCCCGTACTTGTAATTCGCGGAGCTGTCGTCAAGGTCATAACATTGCTCCCAGCGGTCAATGCCCGCCAAGCCTTCCATATCGGTGACGATGTAGACGATTATGTTCAACTCCTTGCATAGTGCAGCGCTACTTTGCGAAAGGCGGCGGCATGTAGCGCGATCAATTCGGGGTAGTCACGTCGGAACCACGGAATACTGATCGTTCGACTGAGCGTTGCCTCGACATGCGGCAGCGAGCCGGGAGGCTGCCGAATATCGCTTTCGGAAAAGGCAATGCGCGTTGGTTTACCATCGCCGTAGATATCCGCGGAATTGAACAGTGGGTGCAGATGCAAGGGAAATGTGTTGGCGCGCGAAATTGGCGCACCTTCCGCCTTGACCGCCTGGACAAACCGCTCCACAGACAGGCCACCGAGCTCCTCGGGCACGTAATGGCCGACTGGATTGTACCAGCCCCCCATCGTGCTGTTGGAATGGACCGGGGTGCGATGGGGACGGATACCGGGCGTATCCTCCAGCAGGTCCCAGAACCGATTCAGCGCGCGTTGAATCTCGGCGATCCGCCGCGCATGATGTTTCAGTTGCACCCGGCCCATGGCGGCACAGGTCTGATTCATACGCCCTTTGACGCCCCCCACCGCCAAACCCAGCGGAATACCGGCGGGGGCACACATGCGCTTAAGCTCGTCCAAAGTCAGTTCATCCCTGGTGCGTTCGTAATGGGAAAAAGCCAAGGCGTGTTCATAGATGGACCGGTTATCGGTTACCAGCATGCCGCCTTCCCCAATGGGAAAGCTCTTGGCCGACATCATCGACATCGCCGCCACATCGCCGAAGGTACCGACCTGCCGACCACGGTAAAGCCCCCCGTGCGCATGGGAGACATCCTCAATGACCTTCAGCTGGCGCCGACGCGCCAGGCGGAGAATGGCGTCCATGTCCGCCGGGTAGCCGCAATTGTGTACGACCATGATCGCTTTAGTCCGGGGGCTCACGC
>JAJYZF010000226.1 GCA_021800165.1 Planctomycetota bacterium
GAATTCCCGGCCAAAGCGCCATCAAGGACCCGGTGGCTGAATTTGCCCTGGCGGCGTTTGCCTCGTTTTTCCTTTACACCTTCGGCATGGCTCTCAATGACCTGCTGGACTCGCGCCGCGATCGTCTTTTTGCCCCGTGGCGGCCCATTCCCAGCGGACGGCTTAGTGTGCCGGCGGTCATTGTGTTAAGTTTGGTGCTGATGCTGTTAGGTTTATTTTCCGCGACGTTGCTATCCTGGTTTGAACCCCTGCACTTTCCCGTGGCTCTCATGCTGGCCATGACCGTCTGCCTGATGATTGTTTTTTATAACGCCACAGGGAAATATCTGGGATACATCGGCTTTATTGCGCTGGGCCTGATTCGCGGCGTGAACTGTCTGATTGGCCGGCCCAATGCGGGATTTTTAATTTTATCGTTGTTTCTCTTTACGCACATCGCTGTCGGTACCGCCATTTCCTACCGTCTGGAATCCAAACGTCCGCGGCTGCGGATTACCGGCGTATGGAAACTCTTAGGGTCCGTTGCCTTGATCGATGCCATGGCGGTTTTAATCATGCTGCTGCGCGGCAGTATTACACGCGGTGTGCTTATCGATGCCCTTGGACCGGCCGTGGTGGCTGTGATTTACTTCAGTTGGGTCGTGCGGCAAATATTTAATCATCATGAAGCACCCAGAAAACGCGGTGAGCGCATCATGCTGGTGGGATTGTTTACCCTCTTCGCCTACGACGCAGCTCTATTGGCCGCCAACGGGGCCTTTCGTGGAATGGCAGTGATATTATTTCTGGCGGTTTTATCTTTCATCGCGTTCTGGATTATGCGCTTGGCCGGCAAAGGCCTTACCGTAGGCCGCCCACACTACCGTATTCGCGCCGGGCGCTCATGAATTCTACTCTTTGCCTTTGTGAACGTTCGCTAATTGCTTGGCCCGTGGCGTACACCGGGCGGCATCATGGCCGTTGGGCTGGCATGGATTGGATTCATAATCCGGAGCGTTACGCCCGGCCATAAGCCCCGGTGCCGCCGCTTTATCAGTGGAGTAATCCGTAGCAATTCAACGCTTGGGTCGTGCTGACATAAACCCGGCCATCGGCCACGGTGGGCGTGGAATTCATGTCAATTTCGCGGCCCACAATCTTATTGGACAGACCGTCGCGTCCGGTGCCTTTGCTGCTGTCAAAAAGCTTGTCGCGAAGATCATTGGCACGATACGCCACAAGCCGATTGTTGTTTCGGTTCAGCAACCAGACAATCCCGTCGCGTCTTCCATTGGCGGATATCTCCGCAGTGGAGCCGGGATAGGGAAATCTATCGTGTGATTCGGAAACAGGTTGTGGCCTGATATGGGCATGAGCAATAAGAAATGCCTTGGCGAAATCGGCAACTTCCGCGTAATAAATCCAGCCGCTGTGGCGATGAGGCCCCGCAAAAAAGGCTCCGGTGCTGAATCCGCTGCCCGTCGCATGTCGTAATTCCTGAACCACCGCGTTATGCCCGGAATGCCCGTCCCCTTTTTTCCCTCCGTGATAGCCGCCCATATCGTTCCGATCCAGCAGATAAATAATCCCCTGCTTATCGTTAATGACCAGCAGATGACGATGCTGCTTGTCCCCGACGAATGTCGGCAGCAGCACGGGACTTGATGATCCGAGATCAAGATCGGCTCGCAGGAGAAGATTTTCATCCTTTGGCACAAAATAATCGGCCACGTGCAGCCCAAAACCATTGGGATTATCACGATGTTGCCGCGTATCTGAATCTGGAACCAGCTTCAGGGCCGCATCCCCAAAGTCGCCCAAAGCGGGTATCCGCAGATGCGGGGAATCAACTTTAAGCCGCCGGCGATAGGGGGCGGCAATAAGATGGGTTTCAAAGGTGCCGTTGCCGGTTTCAACAAATAGATTGCCCGCGTGATCAACGGCAATGGGACCACCCCATATTCCAGCGGCCCAGCCGTTGGGCGTCGTGCTGAAGACGGCTTTAACCGGTAAATTGCCGTCCTGATTTTTAACCGTGCCATAACCAAGAATCCAACCGTTATAGGG
Organism: Planctomycetota bacterium; assembly: GCA_021800165.1. Lineage (GTDB taxonomy): Bacteria > Planctomycetota > Phycisphaerae > WQYP01 > WQYP01 > JABEVA01. The sequence continues at coordinate 2,047 of JAJYZF010000226.1, forward strand.
TCCAATATCACCTGGATCAGCACAGGCCATGTATAAAACATGGTTTACCGGGTCTATGGTTAGATAGCGGAATGTGATCTCAAAGCCATAAAAATGGTCCAATTGACCATTGGCCTTGCGGACCGTTGGACCGGCGATGTATTGGCCGCGCGGCCCGCTTTCGGAAATTTTTATCTGGTGGGCATAAAATTTCCCGTTGCTAAGCCGCAGCGAGGACAGAACGTGAATCCAATGAAGCTGCCCATGGGTTCCAGGTCCTTTTTCTGTCTCCTCACATTCCACATAAATGACACCAGTTGCCAGATCAATGGCCGGTGTGTCTTCCAGCGGTTCGTTTTTCGCGGCCCAGTTGGGGTTTTTCTCCTGGGCTTTGACTGTATCCGAAGCGTTGTCAAAGCGTTTAAGCAGACTGCGTTTCCATAGCACCTGTCCGGTATCGGAATTGATGGCATACACGGCATCACGTGAAGTCGTGGCAATGATGATATTCTGCACGCCCGGATGCGGGCCGGTCGTGATATTT
>JAJYZF010000227.1 GCA_021800165.1 Planctomycetota bacterium
AGCAGCGTAACTCCCAGGCCCGCCGCAGCCACCGCAAGCGTACCATCCGAAAACTTCACCGCCTCGGCATCACCCTCGCTTCCCTACGCCGCTGCGATACAGGATAATATCGCGCTGTAGTACTAGGAGTTGGGGTGGCGTATTATTTACCGTACCGATAGAAACCGGGATAAACTCCGGACGCGACGACACGAAGTGACGACGCGGTGATCCACAGATTGCACAGATTACACAGATTAAACGACGACGATTTTTTACCGCAAGGAGCGCGGAGGACGACGATGGTTTTTTACCATCCCGACAGACATCGGGATAAACTTCGGAAACGAGGGAAACGAAGGGACGAGGGGATCCAGAGATTGCACAACGCGGCTGGGGCCGCGCTAAACGCGGCGCGGCCAGCAGGCTGGCCGGCTTAGAAATTTTTTATGGACTCCACGGCGAGCGCACCGTGGCCACGTTGGGGCGGATCAGGAGGCGGGAGGTTCCGATGCGTGGCTCCTGCCCCATCGGGATTTTGGCGTCCATGCCGCAACGGATGACGACGGCAACTTTTTTTACCGCAGGGTACGCAGAGGAACGCGAAGGGCGACGTGGGGCTTTGGGTTACAGCCGGGATTTCAGGGGGAGCTGCGGTTAGGGGCAAAGCCGGAGCCGGTTACCGGGGGGTTGCGTTTGGTGACGGACGGCCTGGCGGCGGGGGCCGAGGCGATGGAGGTGTCGGAGCAGGCGGCGTTGGATGCGGCGGGCGGCTCGCTTTCGGCGGGTGTGCCGGGGGTGGCGGGTTCGTTTGTGCCGGCGGCAGCGGCGGACGGTGCGGCGACGGGGTTGGCGGGGGTGGCGGAGAATGTGGCGGCGGTGGCCAGCACTGCGGCAGACAATGCCGTGGCCAATGGTATAATTCAGGCTGGTGAGCGGGCCGGGGTGGAAGGGGTGGTGAATGCGGCCCCGCTGGCGACTAGCGCCGCAGAGGGTGCAGGCACCTCGGTCATCGGGCACTACCCCGACTATGTCGATATGGCCAAAGACTTAAAGGTTAATTACTTCAGCGTTCCAACCGAGCAATGGAATGCGATGAGCGAGGCCGAGCGGTGGATCACCAATCAAAAGTTTTTAGATGAAGCGGCCGCGCGCGGAAGCACATTCCGTCTTGCAACATCGTTAAGCGAGATGAAGAAGGGCAGCTATTTCGCAAGGGAAGTGCAGTATTTAGACGGTCTGGGCTACACAATCAGTAAGGATGGGACGACACTTATCCCACCATCAAAACCGTGAGGTAATTCTGTGGAAAACAATGCACCCGAAAAGATCGCGAGATTCGAGACTTTTCTGCGTAGCGTAGGCCTCGTCTGCCAGCGACGGGACGGACCGGATCCAAAGTTGTTTGGCAATCAGGTCATCCAATACGGCGATGGGAACGTCGGTTTGCGAATTGTTTCGGATCGAAGCGAGTGGACTGTTAGCGTGTCAGATGCCGCCGGTCGGCCCGACAAATGGTACGATTCTGACCTCCTACGTGACCTGCTTTATGGCGAACGTGATGACACGCTACCGCTAGATGAGCAGATATCATTATTTGAGCGTAATTGGACAGATATCGTAGGCCGTTTCACCGCCGACCGGCGGCGCGAAACTCATGCGCAACTAGAGGCCCTCGGCACCGCTCGCTCCAAGCGGATTTTCGGCTGGTCGCCGTAGTCATTGCCTTGACTCTGGTGGACGACGAAAGCATGGTGGATGAGATCAAGGCGTTGATCGCCGACCCGCGTTACGCCGACATACAAGACCGGTTGAAGGATGCCTTGAAGCATTGCGAGCGCCTGGCCAAACGCAATTCGGGGCGGAGCGCAAGATAAAAGACTTGGCATCCCGATTTTTGTATCTGCTTGTTCGACCGTTACTTAAGTGGCATCCCATCATTTTTTCGAGATGCCATTGGCTGCCGTCCCGGCGCATCGGGATTGCGCATTGACGCACAAGCGGCCAGTGATGAGGCTTTTCTTTTTAGCCGCCCGTTGGCCTGAAATTCCGTTACCGGGTTGGTTCCGCTCCATCGCCGCGGGGGGCGACTTGCGATGCATTCACCGATACCGGCGGTCGTTGTACAATAGGGCCCATGGAGTTTTTTAGAAACCGTTTGGCTCACCTGATGGGGATTCTGCTCCCGCTGGCATTTGTGCTGGCGGCGACTGCGGCACCGGTTGCCCCATCGCGAACGCCAATGACGTTTCATGCTTTCCCTGCTGCCATCGGCCAAGCCGCCTGCGAGCCACCGGTACGGCTTCCGGTGGCCACCAGTTACAACACCAGTACCGCTTACGACGCGGGACAGATTTATTTTGTTGCCGCAGAGAGTGCAACACCGTTCCAGCAGATCATGGGAAATTTGCGAAGGAGGGGTTTCTCGGCAGTGCCCAATACGGCGTTGTTCTATTCAGGAACGGGTGGCATTGCCGAGGCGGGCGTCGAGGGCGTCCTGAAAGGAGAGGCCGCGGGCGCAGCGGCGGATGCCAGCGCTGCCAAGGCCCTCCAGGAGCAGGCGGCCGCGCTCGAACGATTGGTAGGAC
>JAJYZF010000228.1 GCA_021800165.1 Planctomycetota bacterium
TGGCGGGACGGTTATCGCTTTGGGGCCAGGTGTACGTTGGCGGCAGAGTGCTAAGAAGCGGATTGTCGCTGGCTGTTTCGGTGGCCGGCACAGGGGAAGCATCACTGTTCTGTACCGGCTGTGTTCTTGGCACTGATGGCGAAGATCCCAGGCCGATGACCAGCGCCATGCCGACGGCACCGGCGGCGCCCAGCAACAGTAGACCGACCGCCTTGGGCTTGAGTCGTGTGACCGCCGGCCGCGACGGATGCAGTTGCAGTGTCGCGTGCGTTTCGGGTTTATTGCTTTCCTCGGTGGCGGCTTGGCCGCCATGGCTCATTGCGGCATCGGCTGACGCGACCATGGCCGGCTCTGAAGTTTGGCCATCCATCGGCGGTTGGCTATCCGCTGTGTCCGAATTGGATAAAGCCGGTGAAGTTGGGGCGACGTCCGAGTCCTCCTGGCCGCACTCGGACTTTGGCAATACCGCACCGTTTGCCAGTTCCGGCGGTTGATCTGTGGGGTTCTGTTTTTCGTTCATGATTATGATCTCCGTGTAAATTCGTGGTGGCTGCGGCATGTGCCAAAGTCGGGCCGAAACCGTGATGCAAATTACTTGGCCTTGGCACGCTGGATGCGCACGATGGTCTGGGGGTTCTGGCCTAACCGCAGTTCCGCCTCATTAAATAGCTGGTCCACGATATAGTAATTGCCCCGGATGCGGTAATTGACGATCTGGGCGTGGCCGTTCCTGCCCAGGACAAACAGCGGCGGAGCCGCGGTGACGCCCAAATCCGGTGGGAATTCAATAAAAGTCTTTTGTCCGTCATCAAAAGCCCGCAGCGGCGTCCACGGTGGCGTTGCGCCCTTCTGCTTGAGAATCAGGTAATTGAAGTTCAACTGCGATAAATTCAAGTGGCGGCCGAGAACCGCGTTCGCGCTGGCTTCCCGGCGACGCAATTTGTTCTCGATGATCGTCAAACTCCCAAACGGATAGTGCCAGGCAATCATGGTCTGGTAGACGCCGACGGATACAGAGCGTAAATCAATCTGATAAATGCGACGATCGGTCGTGATGACCATGTTGGTGGATAAATCCGGCAGACGCGGCTTGACCAGAATCAGGCTCTGGCGATCAGCACCGGAGCCCGCCTGGACGGATTGGACAATCCAGCGGGTGGTATCCCCGGCGGCACAGCTTTCAAGTTGTTCTCCCGGTTGTAGCGCGATCGTCGTGACAAAGCCGGGACTGGTCACGGCGGTATAGACCACGCCCGGGGCATAATCGTAATACTCCACGGCATCTATAAAGCCCTTCGGCGTTGGTTGGCGTGTCGCCTTGGCGACGGCCTTGGCAATCGTTTGCAGGATACTACCTTTCTGTTTTGATTGAGCCGCGGTGCCGCTGGCCCGCAAAGCCCGCAATTGCGGCTCGAACACCGGTACTTTCACCTCAACCACCTTGCGCGGAGCCGGATTGGACTGCAAATGGGCCGGGACCAGGCGCGTATCGGGCCCGACCACGATGTCGGGTTTTTCGCTGGCGCAGCCGCCGGCGGTTAAGCAGGCCAGCGCGACCAGAACGGTCGCGGCATGGCGGTGTTTACCAATCCGCTGCCATCCCGGTATTGTGTTGTTGTGACGCATGATAAATTCCTTTCAAAAAATGTTCTGTTATGTGTTTGGTTTGATTTACTGTGTTGAATCCGACCTGACGGTCTGGACCGGCCCATCAAAATCCTGGCTCCAGGTAAAGTTGGTGATGTAAACACCCAGCGGATTATTGAACACTTGCTTCGGCGTCGCCGGTGGAATCAGCTTGATGTCAAACAGGCCCGTGTAATGCACAGAGCGTATCATTGCGCCATGGCTGTATGTGTCTTCGATCCAGCGGACCTGGTAGGTGCTTGGGCTTCTTTGCAGGATGCTTACCAGATGCACCGTTTTGGCGATCGGTGTGCCGGTGGAATCCACGCCGCTTTGATGGGCGGCATACTGGTTCATGGAGCGGATCGCATCACCGGCCAGGAAGTGATAGGCCGTAAGCCACTGATTCCGCAGCACCACGGGATCCAAGGGATGGGAACGAACCAGGTTGACTACCTGCCCGACGAAATACCCGATCTGGGCGGCGTCGGGATGATAGACGCCGTTGGCCAGTTCAATGCGCCCCGGCATGCCGACTTTGTTGACCGGCACCACATACGCCGCCACCTGGCGCGTCAGGCACAGGTAAACCACGGCGCTGGTGGAAATAACCGCCAATAGTAGCGCCCCCAGGGCCGCCATGCGCCAATGTGCGGCCTGTTGCCGGGCCGTGCCGATGCGCTGATCCCAGGCCGCAGCCGCCTGCAGGTAGGGTGTCTGGTACGGGGTCGTGTTGTGGTGGCCGTAACTGCTGGTACGTAATGAAAAGCCCATGATTTATTTCTCCAAAAAGTGTCAATCGTTCTTGTTTGGTTGCTTATTCCTCGGAAAGATTCCCACGGCCGGCGCTCAAGCCTCCACCACCGCCGCCTGATCCCGCAA
>JAJYZF010000093.1 GCA_021800165.1 Planctomycetota bacterium
CCGAATCCCGCCGCAGAACGCGCCAGCGACGGCCTGATTTACTCCATCCGGAAAGTTGACCGGATGAACCGGGCGGTGTGGCTAGCCAGAGGCCGCCAAAAACCGTAGTATATCGCAACCGACCCGACGGATATTGCCGAAGGGTTTTATTTAATTGGAGTATGGATATGCGAAACGCGCTGTTAACCCATGTCGAATCGAAACACCTGCAGGCCACACCGCCCCAGTTTTCCATCGGAGATCTGGTGGATGTGCATTGCAAGATCGTCGAAGGCGATAAGGAGCGCATTCAGGTATTTTCGGGTACGGTTATTCTGCGTAAGGGCACCGGTATTAACAGCACCTTTACCGTACGCAGAATTGTCAACAATGAGGGCGTGGAACGGATTTTCCCGTTACATTCGCCCAAAATTGAAAAACTCGAGGTCAAACGCAAGAGCAAGGTCCGCCGCGCTAAACTGAACTATCTGCGCGGTCTGACGGGCAAAGCCACTCGACTCAAGGAAGGAGCCCCGATTGTGCCGTCCGACTCGCCGGCCGCGCCTGCGGCTGCGGCTGTGCCAAACGTGGCTGAACCGACGGCATCCACCTGAGCTAAAAAAAAATGATGGGGTGCGGGCCATTTGCAAACCTGGACCGCAGTTCCGGCGTACATGGAGGTGTGCCTATGAAATTGCCACAACATCTTTTGACTTGGAGCCTGCTTGGTGGAGCCGTTCTCATCAGCGGCTGCGCCGCACCTCCCTCCATGCTCAATTTGAACACCGGCTACCAGGATTATCGTACCAATGATTATTCCGCCGCATCCAATGTGGCCAATCAATTCATCATGCAAAACCCCGGCAGTTCCGCCTTGGATGAGGCCTATTACCTGCGTGCTATTTCCCGCGAAGCCCGCGGCAATCTGGCCGGTGCTGCCGCGGATTACCGCCAGGCCATTTCGCTAAGCCATCGTCCCGATTTGCTGGGTAAAAGTTACAAGGCCCTGGGCGATATGGCCTTTGTAAAAAGCAATTACGCCGCAGCCGCCACAGCTTATCTTAACTCCCTGCACCTGGATCCCGCGGCCGCACCCGGCCCATTAATGCTGTTTCGCGTCGCCACAGCTTTGCAGAATACCGGCCATTGGAATCAGGCACGTACCTACTACGCCCAGCTTGCCGGTGGTTTTTCGCAAAGTCCTCTGGCCGCCGTGGCTTTAAGCCGAATGGCCTTGACTCACTTCGCCATTCAGTATGGGGCCTATATTTATTCCCAGCCCGCCTGGGCCGAAGCCAACGCCTTGAAAAGCCAGGGCATTGCCGCAGTGGTGTTGATGCAGGTTTCCAAAGGACGGCGGCTGTTCGTGGTTCAGTCCGGTCAATACCGGACTTATGCCGAGGCCTTGGCCGCGCGTCAAAGAATTGCCGCGACCAATCCACAGGCCATCGTTTCGCCTTAAAGCCCGGCCTTGGTTATATCTTAACTTCTTATGCCCTGCAGTCTCATCCGTCGCCGTCGGTTACTTCGCTTTGGCCGTACATTGTGGCTGTGCGCCCTGCGGTAACGGCGGAGCTTCGATTCCGGCACGCGGCAGCGTGCCATCCAATTCCTGCCGCCAATGGGCCACATCACCCGCCGGGCCGTAGCAGTAAATCATTTTCATCGGCGCAGAGCCGATGTTGGTTATCTGGTGAAATACACCCGGCGGAATAAAAACCGCCTGTCCTGATTTGAGCACCTGCCGCTCTGTTCCCAAACACATTTCCGCTTCCCCCTCCAGCACCAGGTAAACTTCTTCCTGCTGCTGGTTGTGCCAGGGAACCTGCCCGCCATGCGGCTCCAGCGTAACAAACCCCATGGCAAAGTTTTTGGCTTGAATGGCAGAAGCACCGCCGACAAGGTTGACGGTTCGACGCCGAGCGGGATACACGCGTCCCGAACTCGTTGCCAGGTCTGTGGTTATCATGTTAAACTCCTTGAGGAAACCTGATGCGACCAAAACGCCCAAAGGCGCCGGGGCATCGCGCCAAAGCATTTTCACCGAAATGAGCTGCAAATTCCATTGGCGTTTTTTTGGCCACATTAAAAATCATGGGTGCTTGCGGCAAGTCCAAAAACCGCTGCGGATGAGGATTCTCTACAGGCAATGGGTGCAAACCGCGGCCCACTGGTGGGACCATGCGACCGTCCTAAGGAAAATACCCGCCTGAAATGCATGGTGTTTGTATTGCGGACGCGAAGTTGTGAGTCGGGAATCGCGAGTTGGCGGGAGTTCATCACGACGAAAACCATTTGTAGTCGGCTGGGTCCTTCCAGCCGCGGCGAATACCAACGGCGCAAACCCGCCCAGTCTAAATCACCGATTACACAGTGCGCCCAGACCGTATTCCCCGGCCTGGCACCATCACCGGCCGTCTGGCAACGTGACCTCATCCGATGCCTCGGCCTGTGCTTGGCTGGCATTGTTTTCGCGCCGGGCCAACACGGCGTTAATGTGCGGACCGAGTGGTCGGCGGTGCCCTGCCAATTTTCTTTCCCGGCGGCGGGCGGCCGTAGTATTTCCCGTAATATTTGTAATATTTCGGGTAAGCCGCGAGCATGGCGCGCGCCATCGCCATGACGCCAGTCTTGCCGGTAACGAATTCGGCCTTGTTAAATCCAAAATAGAAAGCATCGGCATTTTTTCCGGTACGCAAGATCATCAGCAGGACCTTCCCGTGCGGTAGCACAGGTTGGCCCATCTGATCCACGGTGCTGTCCGCACAGAACAGCAAATACCAGGCTTCGAAAGAATTCGGGTCGATCCGCACACATCCCCGGAGCGTCCGGTCAATTTTTCTCCGTTCTCGGTCCGGCAGCGCGATTTGATACTCCCATACGTGGCTGCCTGGCACGTGCTTCGTAACCACCTTGCTGTGGCGCTCGTACCAGAGAAAAGCCTTCATGCAGAGGGCTTGGACATTTGTCGGATCGAGACTGAGGGCCTCACGTACCAGCGCCCGGAAGCGGGCCTCGGGATAGCCGCCGTTTTGACATGCGTAACATGCCCGGAACCACGCGTACCGGGCGAGAAATGTGGCCGCCGCCGGACCTTCGATTTTCTTCCCCGATCTCAGCGCCCGGTCCAATTGCGCCCGCGATCTTTCCATAATTGCGATGGACCTGCGCAATCCCGTGCCGACGTAAAACCGCAGGTTGCGAAGTCGCGGCTTGCCAGTTTTCCCGAGACGTACGTTGCTCATCGGGGTCATCGGCAAGGAATTACCAGGCCTTTTCCTCGCCGCAGCCAAAAGAACATCAACCTGGCGCTCAGCCACGGACAAGTGCTCAGCGAGACCGCCCGGCTGGGCATTGACCGGCAGGGTGTTAAGATGGGCAAACGGGATGGCGACCGTAATTAGAGCCGTTAAGAATCGCAGCATTTTTTCCTCGTCAAAGTAGGGCGTTGAATTATTCCTCGCGGCCACCGGCCGGGACACAGCTCATTGCGGGTCGACGTACAGCCCGCCGCCTGGTCCATAGGGAGTGGGCGATACATTTGGCGGCCACATAATGCCCGCCGCGGCACCGGTGCTGGCGGGGCTATACTTGTAGACGGTGGTTGGCGCTTGCGAGCCTGAGCTCGGTGTGGCAACAACCAGGGTGCCCTGCGTTGCGTTTTCCAGCGGGCCTATCCCGATCCAACCGGTTCTGGTAAAGGTGTACTTGGTTGTGGTACCCGTGCTGTATTTGAATCCAAGGGTCAGGCCGGCTGATGAGGCCGCATCGGCGTCCTCGGCACCTTCCTTCCGCTTAGCTCCGGCCCGCAGGTAACCCATAGTTTCTTTAGCCATGCGCACGTAGTTATGTATCCTGGCGCGTGAATAATAATAATAGAAGTGGTTGAAATGTGCCCGGTTCTTGTAACAGAGTCGCGTGGCCTCGTCAACTGCGCGAGCATTGTACGGCTGCCGGGCGTGACGGTCCGGCCTAACAAGCATCATGTTCCTTAGCTTCCAGTAGGCCTGCGCGCAATGCGGGGCGACTTTAATGGCGCGGTGCAGGTACGTTAGCGAGAGATGCCATTCCATGGCCCAGGGATGCCCCGGCACTCCCAGGGTCACATGAGCCAGCATAACCCAGTAAATGCCGTGCGCAGGGGCAAGGTCAACCGCTTTCCGCAACACCGATGCCACGTGCGCCCAGTTGGGGGGGAGTTCGCTGCGGAGGCTCCACCAGGCGTCACGCGCCAAGGCCTTCGCTTGGATTCGCTTGGGTACAGGCTTGCCCTCGCCCCGTTCGCGCCCGACAAAACCACGGCCTGGCGGTAGCAACGACCCGCCAGTTGGAAATACAGGGGCGAGATGTAGTCATACTTATGCCCGGCCGCGAACCACTGCCTGCGGTACGCTCGCCCTCGGATGATTGTTTTTTTTGCCAGATCGTCAAGCTGCCGCACCGTAAGACGGTTGAGATTGGTTTGACGCCAACGAAGAAGTTGGGCCGGCATTAGCTGGCCGTGAAACTCCCGCACGGCCGGGGCCGGCCCTTGCAGTGGCACGCCGAGGCAGGGCGAAGGCCGGGCTCCTGGCACCAGCGTGGCCAGGCATACCGCCGCGAGCACGGCGGAGATGGACTTAAGCGACATTTGGAATCTCCTTAAGCGGCGGCTAAATTATTGCGGCCCATTTGGGTATATGGTATCATTATTGACGGTTAGGTCATACTTACCGCTCGCCCACTGCCAGTTGGTGATCTGGCCGGTTTTCACAATAACCTGCGGACCCCATTGGGTTTCTGTACCTGTGTATTGGTTGCCTGTGCCATGGACCGTGCATACTATCGGACTTAACGCAGCCGCCGCCGCGGTGGGTGGGTGTTCGGAGGCGACAGCCCCAGTGCCTCCCTTACATTCCATATTACATTCTGTATGCGCGCATTTGAATAATAGAAAAAGAAATGGTTGAAACTGGTGCGGTTAGCATAGCATAATCGGTCATAATGAGAAGCTGCTTTGAGATCATAGGGTGATTTAAGTTTCATGGCGTCGTAATGCGGTCCGGACACCATGTGTTGCCCGAGCATCCAATATGCCACCGCGCATTTTGGATTGAGGCTGGTCGCGTGCTTGAGGAGTTTCACAACTCTGGTCCATCGTGCCCCACATGGTTCTTTTCTCTCCCACCATGTTACTCGTGCCAACATTGCCCAATATATGGCTTTCGATGGATTTAATGTGATGGCCCTACGAAGCTCCGAAATGATATGTGGATATTCAGGTGAGCTCGCGCTGCGAAAATGCCACCATGCCATATGTGCAATAGCTGCGGCCTGATCAGCTTTTGGTACGGGGACGGCCCTGGCGAGATCGTTTCGGACATGCCTGAGGGCTTTGGCGTAAAATCCGCCTACTAACGAATAATATTTGCCCGCCACGTAGTCGGACCGATGGCCCGCCGCGAACCAACGCCTCGCGGCCGCCCGGCCCTCTACAAGCGACCGCCTAGCCAAGGCAAAGCACTGCGGTTCGCTCAAGCGCTCGGCGAGATGGCGACGGAGCAAGACAAGACTTTGCGGGATCGGCTCCCGTGTGACAGCGGCTGCAGATTTTATGTTCGGAGAATGAACATCTCCTGATATCGAGGCGACGGTCCCACCAGATATTGCCGTCAAAATGCAGATCAAATTAAACGCAACCGAGATGATTGAGTTATTCATGGTGTACAACCTTAGATATAACAGAATATATCCAGTTTGAGCGGAGTTATCTCAGACATTATACTGTTACGACGGTGGTGGCGTGTTGCCACCTCCTAATTCAAGATTGTAATCGCCGTTGGCCCAAGACCAATCATTGATCTGACCTGTTTTCACCACCCCGCCGGGTCCCCACTGTGTTTCTGTTCCCTCCAGGTCGTCGCGCTTAGTGCGACCCCATTCGGCATATTCCTGTCCCGGCACGGGGTAGTTCACGGTCGCGGTTGCCGAAATTGTCAATGTCACAGTGGTTGCGACGTCTCCCCCAATCTGCGCTGCCACAAATCCGGCGTCGAACCCACCGGAAACGGTCACGCCAATTGTCGCCGATACCGATCCGGTGACTGTCCAAGAAAGCGGTACACCACCGCTGAGAGGTTCCGTCTGTGTAGGTGTCAGCTCCGTCCAGTCTCCATATACAAGCGTGGGCGTGGTATCCATCACATCGACATATTGCGGCAGCACATTCGCCTGCGTGTAGCCCCAGCCGTAGACATCGTTGGCGTCGTAGGCGTCGCAGGTTACAGTCGCCACCTCGCCCTGCGACCAAGGGTTTACGCCATAACAGGAAACCTGATCTGATGATTCAGATTCGGAACCGTAATGCTGCGCCGTATCCAGGGAATCGGTGTAGGCATAATCGGCGGATGTGGCCCATTGGAACTCGTAGGGTGCCGTGCCGCCCTGGGCATCTCCCGTGTACGTGCTGGTGGTGTTGGAATCCGGCGTGCCGTCGGCAGGAATTACGATGTAGGGGTCTCCGGTAACGTCCACCGCAACCTTTAGCACCTGGAAGCTATCGGTCATGGGTCCGGCGTCGGCGTCTGAGCCCGATTGTGGGTATAACGTGCCGGAAAGCGTGGCCCCGTCCGATTCCGGGGCTTTATCGCCCGAGGCGACAACGGTCACGGTAAATTTCGGCACGCTGTAACCGCCACCGGTGATTTTGTATTCCTGCCCGGCCGTAACTGTGGTGACCGTGTAGTCAGTGGTATCCGAAACCGAGACCGACGATATGGTGGTATCGGAATTGGTTGCCTGCACGAGGAAGCTCTGCGAGGATATGGTTCCATTTCCGCTCTCGCCGGCCGAGCCGTTCTGGACGGAAACATCGAATAGCATCGCGGAATTCTGGCCCACAACCACAGTGCCAGGCGTGGCCTCTGGCACTCCCTGCGTTATCATCAAAATGGGGGCTGCCGCCAAGGCCGCGCGCGTCGCACCAAGCAGCGTTATGATTGCCATGGCCGGGACAAACCAAGCCAAGAAGAAGGTGAGCATCGGACGGTGGTTCTGGATTATCATGGTGTTTTACTCCAATTAAGTTCCGTTGTCTGCCTTTCTTTCCAGACGGCAAACAGCCGTTTGGAATAATTTCCTGTTTGCGGCGCCGGATCGCGCGGGTGTTTGTTGCGGATGTGCCAGTCCATGCTCATGTATTGAAGCGGTCGATAATAGATACGCCGGGCCGTCGGCTTGAGCGGGATGTCGGCCACCAATGATCCAAAAAAGCGGCGTGAAAGAATCTGGGCCCAGTCGCGGTGGTGAAGGTAAAAGGCCACGGGGTGGCCACGGTAGGTGTCGCCCGCCAAGTACCGCGAAAGCGCCGCGACGGCGGGGGCGCAGTTGACGGCAAACCACGGCTCGTTGGCGCGTCGCAGATGCAGGAGTTGCTGCATGAGCGACCCGGCCGCGTAGGCCGGTTCCGACGGGCGCGGGTATGTTGGCAACGGGGCGTACGGCTGCTTCTTGGGCCAGCCGAAACAGGAGGGAATGTAAGGCTCCCCCTTCTTGAACGGCGGAATTGGTTTCCACCAGTGCATGCGTACCCCGTTCGCGGCGGCCAAGTACCACGGGTATCGGCCGACGGGGTCGACGAACACGCCAGCCCATTTTGTGTTGAAAGAATAATTCCGGCGCACGCAGACGGTAATGACGCCGCGTGGCGTGCCTTGGATGGCACCGAGGGAGTCCGGCACCCGAACGAAAAACCGCTTGTAGACGCCGCCGCAGAAATATTCCACCCGGCTGATCGCCGCCGGACGGCAGCGGTCTACATAGGCCGCCGGCTCGAATGTCGTGCCGATCTTGGAAAATTTACCGAGCGGCATCGGCGTGTTGATCACCTCGGCGACATAGTCGCGCTGGCGGTTGGAGCCGGAATGGCCATCGTCGTTATACAGGTAAATGGACAGCAGGTACTGTCCTGCCGGCACCATGCAGGTCCAGTAGATGTTCGGACCGTCGATGGTGGTGTTGTAGGTTTCGCCGTGGTCGTCGGCGCTCGCGTCGGTCCGCCCGCCATCCAATAAATCCTGCAAGGCCCGCGGATCGGTGGTGTTCCGCTGCCCACCGACCAGCCAGTGCCTGCCGAAATCGCCGGGGCGCCAATGGTCGTTGATCCAGATAGTGCGGTTGGCTTGGAAAAAAGCGGAGAGGTAGCCTCCGAATTGGCTCGAATTTCCGTTTTGGGCGAACAGGTAGGCATACATCCGCCCGTAGCGGTCGATCCAGTTGCCACGGTTTCGCCAGTCGTCGTTCAGAGGAATAATTAAGGGGGAGGTGGCATGGTCCGCATTGATCTTCATCAGGGCGTCGCGCAGGGCGCGGATTTGGCGGACCGTCGGTACCGCCGCCGGTTTCGGGAATTTCACCATGAGCGGCATAAGCTCACGGCTGGGCCGGCTGATTTTATAAAACTGCACCTTTTTACCCGGCTTGAGCCATTTGGCCAACTTGGCTGAGTCGATCATGGACACACCGCCGCCATATCGGCCAATGAGCATCTTGCCGTTGGGCAGCGGTAAAATGGCCTGCACAAAATCGCCGCCACCGCCTTGGGCCTTGACGATCTTTTTGAAACGTGGATCGCCCTGCGTGCGATAGCTGTGCTTACCGTGCGGACTGATGACCATGTAGCCGTCCCGCCAAAAGCCGAGCCACAGGTTTCCCACCGCATCGCGGGCGATGCAGGTGATGTGTTCGCCGGGGAGCAAGTTTTTCAACTCCGTCTTCGCCGGAACCTGAAAGCCCGCCGGTGGGTGGAACAGCCCAAGTACACGGGCGGCATAGTCCCGCCCTTGCTCAAAGCGCCAGCTTCGGCCGCTGTTGGTGCTGAATGCCAGGCCGGAGTCCGTGGCCACATAAACCTTCCGCCGGCGCGACAGCCGGGCCCATTTGCGATTAGAAAACCTTTTCGGCCGGCGCAACACCGGCGTAAAAACCGCATTGATTAAGCTACTGGGCAGGCCCGAGCCCATGGCGGATTCGGGGGTGTGGAATGGGCCAATGAGGGTGCGCCAGCGGTAAGAATCACGGAATTCGGGCAGATGGGAAAGGAAATCCTTGGCATAGTTGCCGCTGCGACGCGGCGTGCCGATGGCCAATCCCCGGCATTGGGTACCCACAATCACCTTTCCACCCGGTAAAAAATTGATGGCATTGACTTGATTGCTGGGCAACCCGTTGGAAACCGTCAGGTAGTTCCAAGTGTGCCGACGGATGTTGTAAATGCTGATGCCGGCCTCTGTGCCCAGCCACACTTCCGGTTTGTAAGGGTCCATGGCGATGGCAAACGGGTGGGAACCAAGCGGGCCGAACTTGCCGGGGTGGGCCAGAGGCAGCACATCATAGCGCTGCCAACCTTTTTGCCGCGATACAAACACATCTACTCCGTGGCGGTCGGTGCCCGCCCAAACCCTGGCGCGGCTGTCCACGGCAATGTCATAGCAGGAATTATCCGCCAAGCCGTTGGAGGTGGAATAGTGTACCCAGTGGTTGCCTGCACCCGCCCACGGGCGGTACTCATAAATGCCGTGGCCTTCCGTGCCGATCCACGCGGCATGGCGGTATTTATCCCAGGCCATGCAGGTGATGAACCGGGCCGGGCAATTTAATTTACGCTCGGGGTATTGAACGGCAGTTGGATGATCGGCGGACGGCTGACCGGCCGATGGCCGCGCTGCGGCCGTGGGGGCGGATACGTAAACCGCCAGCGCGGCCGCGATGATTGCGGCAACGCCGGTCCGCTTTAATACGTACACGTAATCATTTAATAAGGTTCCACGCTCGATCAACGCAATAACCTTCCTTCTACCTTTGCCACGCCGGCACCACCACGCAATTCCCATCTTATTCTACCCCCCCCCCCAGTTGTCAAGTCAACAGCGAAATTATCGAGCCGAGCCGGCGCTGCCTGCCAAAAACTTGGCGCGGCGGCGGTTCAGGGATACTCTATAAGCAGCAGGTTGTTGGGTTATTGCCCATTGGCGTGAGTTCTTCGATGCAGGTAAGGAGTTTGCTATGAAATTTGGTTGGTTGGCCCCGGTGATTGTCGCCATAGCTGTCCTGCCCGGATGTAAAAGCCGAAGTTCATCCACTGCGTACAATCCGCGTTATGATGGCCTCACGGGAATCGCTTTGCCGCCGGTGAATTTGAGTATCCTCAAAGATCAAAGCGCCCTGGCCGCCAAATATGCCGCCAATGCCGCCCCATCCGACAACCTCACGGGCACCACGCCGACTCCAGCCACGCAGCCTTAAATGCAGGCTCGCGCACGCGCGAACCATCGCAGCCTCGGCGGATATGGCGGCGCAAACGTTTTACACCATGGGCCAACAATGAATGTTCTCCCTTTTGGTCTTACCCCGCTGCCCGGACCGGCTTTTTTTCGCCTGCCGAGTTCCTTTCCATCGTCGGTGGCCTACTGGCTTTTTGAGACGCATTGGCTTTATGCGGCTGGCCTGGTCCTCATAGCGGTTGCCTTTGGCTGGCGCGGCATGATCACCCACAACATCAAAATTCAATGGACCAGCCTGGGTATTTTACTGCTGACAGCGGCTTGGATTCTCGTGGCGTGGCTGGTGGTAACGCCACGAGAACGGCTAATCAGGGCCAACGAGGGCGTTGTTGCCGCCGCAACTCATCACAATGTTGCCGGGATCATGCATTTTCTGGCTCCTGAGGCCGGGTTGGGCAATCTCAGCCGCCCGCAGATCAAAGAGTTGATCACCGAGAGAGTCCAGGAGGCGGATCTGACTTCCAATGATATTCGTTACCTGGGCATTCAGATGCGGGGACGGTCGGCAATTGTACGACTGAATGTACTTAGCTATAGCGGCGAATACGGCACACCGCTGCTGACCTCCTGGCGGCTAAGTTGGCACGATCACCAACGACCCGGCAATTGGCAAATCACCCATATTCGCCTGCTGCAACTCAACCATCATTCCGTACCCCGTGGCGAATTGATTCCCCACCCCTGATTTAGCCTACCCGCCCCGCCGGTGCCGGTGCCCCATCCGATATTTCCACGCTGTTACGCCGCTGCTGCTGCTGGTTCATTTCTTCGGCGGTGGGACTTTTACCGGTGCGCATCATCTGGACAAAGCAATCAAAAAGATAGGTGGAATCGTGCGGGCCGGGGCTGGCCTCCGGGTGATATTGCACCGCAAACACCGGCTCGGCCGCCATGCGAAAACCTTCCAACGTCTGGTCGTTGAGATTGATATGGGTTGGCTCGCCCCCTTTTTTTCGCAACGATTCGACATCCACCGCAAAGCCATGATTCTGGGCGGTAATTTCCACTTTACCGGTACCGGTGTTGCGCACCGGTTGATTACCGCCGCGATGCCCAAACTTGAGCTTGAAGGTGCCGGCCCCCAGGGCCAAGCCCAGCAACTGATGCCCCAGACAAATTCCAAAAATCGGCTTTTTGCCGATCAATCGCCGCAACGTCTTTTGGGTGTAGGTAATCGGTTCCGGATCACCGGGGCCGTTACTGACAAAGATGCCATCCGGTTGAAGGGCCATGATTTCATCGGCTCCCGCCGTGGCCGGCACCACCGTCACCCGGCAACCGCTTTGCACCAGATTACGCAGAATATTCCGCTTGGCACCGCAATCAATGGCCACCACAGAGAAAACCGGTGATCCGCGGTGGTCTTTCGGCTGGGCCCAAAGCCCCTTGTTCTGCTCCCACCGGCGCAGTTCCGCGGGTGTTACCTTTTTCACCAAGTCCAGACCGGTCAACCCCGACCAGGCCCGGGCCGCCGCCAGCAGAGCGGCTTCGTCTTTCACACGATCCGGATCGGTGCAGATGACGCCCTTGAGCGACCCTTGTGTTCGCAGTTTGCGCACCAAGGCCCGGGTATCGATACCGGCCAGGCCCGGAATACCATGACGTTCCAAGTAGGCATCGAGTGTTTCCACCGCCCGAAAATTACTGGTCAGGCCGGAAAGCTCCTTGATAATAAAACCTTCCACCTGCGGCCCGGACGCTTCTTCATCGACGGCGTCGGCAATGCCGTAATTGCCGATTTGCGGATAGGTCATGGTGACAATCTGGCCGGTGTAGGAAGGATCGGTGAGAATTTCCTGATAACCGCTAAGCGAAGTGTTAAACACCGTTTCGCCGACACGCGTGGTGTTGGCTCCAAATGCCGTGCCTGTGTAGACGCTGCCGTCTTCGAGAACCAGTTTTGCCTGATGTCCGATAGCCATGGGGGTGCCTCTTACTTCATAAACAATTCAATGACCGGCACGGTTACCTGGGGCCGCTGCACCGGCAGTTCCAAAGTCAGGGTTTCCGGGGCGGTCAGGCCCTTGAAATTCAGCCCCTGATGACCATCCCGATGAAAGCATATTTCCGAACCGTCATTGAGCAACTGGGCGTATTCCACACGATTTTTGAAACCGTCCAGATGCAGATGCCGGAACGGCCACGCCAATACGTGCACGTACATACGCTTCCCGGCCGGGTTCCAGGTC
>JAJYZF010000094.1 GCA_021800165.1 Planctomycetota bacterium
TACCACCGTCATCAACTTTAACAATAATCCGTACCGCCGGGATCGACAAAATTATTCAACCCATAGCTGGATGTGGTTCCCTGCAACCAACCGTAAGGCCCGGCCGGGTTCACCGGCCCCCAGGCGGTGGTAGCGCTGCCGACGCCGTCGGATGGCGTGGCCGCATCGGGACAGATGGCGTTGGCGGCGATGTTGTTATCATACGGGGTGATTTCCTTATACCAATAGCCGCCCGGCATTTGATAATCACTGGGTAAGGCCCCGCGATTGTGCTGGGCGTAACTAAGCGCGGCCAGCGACAACTGGTGTAAATTGGACAGGCACGTAGCAATGCGCGCGTATTCGCGGGCCCGGGACAGGGCGGCCAGCAGAATGGTGGCCAGAACCGCCAAAATTGCCAGCACGACAATTATTTCCGTGAGTGTAAAACCGCTTTGACGACGCTGTATCTTCATATTTATCCCGCTGAAACCACCTCCACGCACCAGCTTCGCACAAGCTAAGCAGCCCACTTGGCACCGAAACTCTTCACGCTTCTTTATTCGACCACACCCGTGCGGGGGCCGCAGCGATTTCTGAAACGTCCTATTAAACGTGGCTCTCAAGGGAGAAAGACCCGGTGCACTTTTAATATCGGCCGCAGGCCTCATCATTACCCTCGAACCACGGGCGGTGGGCCTGCCCGGTACGTCGAATCACCACGGCACCGCCTGGCCGTTATTCTTAGCCTCGATCCATACAACCCAAGGCACAAACCCTGCTGGAACACGGCTTGGCAGCGCGGCGTGCAAATGACGGTATCAGGCCCAATTTCTATGGAACAACTACATTTTGCGCCCGGAAATTGCCCGACCAGTTGAGCTGCCAAAGCTGGGCCAGGGGCACGGTATGGGCCGAGCCATCCGTAAACGACACATTGATCTGCCCCAAATGGCGGTCAATGCAGAAACGCCCCATCTGATCGTTGGCGTTGAGGCTCTGATCTCCAAGCTCGGTATTGGCGGGCACCGGATCGGTGGCGGTGGGGCTGCCATCCACCCAGATACAATCGGCCAAAAGTGGTTGGGAATCGAGCAGGTCGCGCCCACCAGCCCGTGGATCAAAGGAGGGCGGAGGCTTTTGGCTGTACGTACCGCTGCCGGTATCCGCCAAGGCCCCGTCGGACACCAGCACCCCGCCAAGGTTATATTTGCCGCTCAAGGTTAAGCCTGTGCCGGCATAAATTCCGCCGTTGATATTCACCCGACCCGAAAAATTGATACTGCCCAGGCAAACCAGATTGATGTTGGCCGTACCCGTACCGTTGGCCGGGAACCAACTGCTCACGTCCATGCTTCCGCTCACCAACAACGTACCGCTGCCGATAATCTGAATCTGGCCACTGGGCGAAAAGTCGCCGTTGATGATCTGGTACGGATTATTGTTAAAGTTGATGACGGTGGTATTTCCGGAAATCGTGGTGGGATTGTCCGTGCTTTGGATGGTCTGATAAATCTGGGCCACGCTGGGTGGCTGCAACGCCGGCATATTGGGAGTCTCCGTGCCGCTGATATAAAAATTGCCGCTGGTGTCAATACTGCCCCCGGCCTGCAGATTCCCATAAATGCTCACATCCCCGCTGGCGGTAATGCCTGTGGCGGAGGTAAGCGCACCCTGGGCGATTTGCTGATAGGTCTGGTTGCCTCCCAAGGTCAATTCGCCCACGCTGGCGATACCGGGAATGGTACCGCCGGGATCGACAAAATTATTCAACCCATAGCTGGATGTGGTTCCCTGCAACCAACCGTAAGGCCCGGCCGGGTTCACCGGCCCCCAGGCGGTGGTAGCGCTGCCGACGCCGTCGGATGGCGTGGCCGCATCGGGGCAGATGGCGTTGGCGGCGATGTTGTTATCATACGGGGTGATTTCGTTATACCAATAGCCGCCCGGCATCTTATAATCGCTGGGCAGCGCCCCCTGGTTATGCTGGGCGTAGCTCAAGGCGGCCAGCGACAACTGGTGTAAATTGGACAAGCACGTAGCAATGCGCGCGTATTCCCGGGCCCGGGCCAGGCCGGCAATAAGTATGGCCGCCAAAACCGCAAGAACGGCCAGGGTCACCAGTACTTCCGTCAGCGAGAATCCGTGTCGTTGAAGATGATGATGTACTTTCATGTTTACCTCTGGATCAATATCCGCCTGCACAACCATCCACGCAGACTCACAGCAACCTCGCCACCACGCGCCGCACACTTGTGCCTTCGACCATGAGGATCAACGGGCCGCAGCTATTTTTGCATGGTCCTATTAAACGTGGCTGGGCCGTTGGAGATCGGCGGTTCACTTTTACTATCGGCCGCACCCTCCACCATCACCCCTGATTGACAGAGTGGCCGGGGAGCGTTCAATAACCACTCCGCCGCCTGCCAAGAAAAAGGGCCGGGGCAAAAGCCCCGGCCCGATATCGCACTCCACTGTTAAAGCCGATGGACACTGCTGATGGAGACTGCTCAGGCGGCCACCACCCTTTCTTGAATCGACTCCTGGGCCTTTACTGCCAGCCGCTGCATCATGCCCGACCATACCAGCATCAGGCAACCAAACACCAGCAGAATAATCCAGACCAGTTCCACCCCGAACCAGTGCATATCGCCGCGCAGAACACCCGACACCGTCAGGGTAGCCACCAATGCCACCAGGGAGCATGACATCATCGCCACCACGCCCATGAGCCGCGCCAATTGCAGTGTGATTTTGGATTGGGGAATGGCGTAGGCGAGTAAGCCGAGCAAGCCGGCCACCTCGCCGGCGATGCAGCCGGCCGTCAGCAGGTATCCCATGATCGATCCATCCGGAAGGCGCACCCCCAGCAGAGCATTGGCCCCGCGCAGGGATCCCAAGGCCGGCAGCAGCCAAACCCCGGTCACCATGCAAGCCGTGGCCAGCCGCCAACGGGCCACGTTTGGCTCCTGCGGCAACACATGGGCAAACCTGGCAATGGTGTCGAAAAACACCAGCGACAACAAGGCCAGCATAGGCATAAATACCAGGTTAAACCCCATGGAATATTGGCTCAAGAGGGAAAGTATCAACAACCCCATCAGGCCAAACCCCACGTTCAGCAGCATCCGTCCGCGCCGCGCTCCGGCCATCAGTGGAATCAGGACTAAGCCGGCCCCGCCCGCCACAAATTCCGCCATCTGCAACATCCCCGGTATGGAAGCCAGCGAACCGCCAGTCTTGACCGAGTCCAAGAATTCGCTGTGGCCGATACCCTTGGGTAAAAAGTACAAGCCGCCCAACAGGGCGATACATCCCAGTTCCGCCACACCAATACAAGCCGCCTCCACACGACGCCGCGGGAATTTCACCCCCGCCGCCGGTGACACCGCCGCGGCGATCTTGGGCCCACTTTTCAGCCCTTCCGCCGCCACCAATTCCCCATCGCCCAAGGTCAACACGCAGGTCGGGCTTTCGCCCGTGGTATCCACCGCCGGGCTTGGCGGCCCGGCTGCGGGCTTGGTCTTGGTACCGGTAGTTGGCGCACTCCAGGAACCAATAGTTTCACTGCTGGACGTTGAATCTCTCCACTGGGTGGTCATGGTAAACCTCTTTATATGATGAACATTTCTCCGCCACGCGGGCGGGACAGGTGTTTCTATCGGTGGGATCGCGCCAAAAGGTTACGAAATTCAGGCCCGGTATGCGCCGCGGTTAATACGTGCCAATAACATCCGCAGGCACCGAATCAAACCAGGGTTTTGGTTATTGTGACTTGCGGATAACTTAGGTTATCGGCTTTTGAGTCTTGGTGCCGCGCGTGCTGAAGTGATACCAATACAAAGTTTTTTTGCGCAGCCGGCCCCGATCATCGGTCGTATCATCCGGTGCGCCGGACCGAGACACCACGGCCTGTGATTGCAATCGCGGGTACAGCCGCACCGCATAATCCGTGTCTTCGCCCCGGTTAATGCCCGGAAAGCCCGTCGCCAGCGCTAAGGCTCGATTTACCGGACACAGGTGGTTGGGCGTGCGAAAGTACACCCCGCCCTGCTGATAATAATGGCGGTGCTCCAGGCCAAAATCAAACCGACCGGCATACCGCCCATCCACTGTTAGTTCGCCGCCAAACACCACGCAATCCACCCCGGGCTGTCGGGCCAGTGCCGCCAGGATCTCTACGATATAGTCGGCGGCCACCTGATCATCATCATCAATAAACGTCACGTACCGGCCACGGGCCGCGGAGAGCAGCTCATTGCGTTTCACCCCCACCGGTTTTTCACCGCCATCGCGGTTGATGCGAATTTCCACCGCCCAGGGGTCCGGCAGCGCCGCAATTTGTCGGTTCAGATTTTCCAGCAGCGCCTGCAAGGTGGCCGAGCGTACCGGCAGCGTGGGAATCAAAATGCTTAACTCCGGCTCACGGAGACCAAAGCCCGCCGCCCTGCGCCGCTGGTACGTATTTTGATCGCCAAGCCAGCAGCCCTGATTGCGGCGGTAGAGCGCATCGGGAGTCCGCCCGATATGGCAATGCCGCACAATGACCCGCGGATCATAATAGTAGGCACCGATGGCCCGGGTCACGGCGGTGAATTCATTATCGCAGAAAAAGGATTGATACTCGGGGTGATACAAATAGCCGAATTTTGTATACAAATTCCACCCCAGCACCGAAAGCGTTATCACGCTCTTGCCGCCATGGTAGCCGTCATCAAAATGCAGTGCCCCGTCCAGATTGATAAAGACCTCGGCCATGGTGGTGGCGATGATGGCGTCATAACCGGCCATTTGCGGAACCATATCATCGCTGGCCAGCACCAGCACCTGCGGTTGCAGCGCGGTTTGGCCCACCCACGCATCCACATCCGCATTGCAGGCGGCGATTTTACTTCGACCCGCCGGCCCCACCCGCACCGTCAGATTCGCCATCGCCGCCAGGGCCTGGCGCACGGCGGGCTGGTTCATGGCCAGATCGTCTTCATCCACGGATATTAAAAAGTGTACCTGATGGTCACCGGAAAGCATGGCCCGCCACCGGGCCAGATTTTCCAGAAATTTCCGCGGCCTTCCACGCGTGGGCCATTTGATTAAGATGTGCATGCACTGTACCCTCGTGCCGCCAACCTCGCTGTACGTGTCCCCTCCGACGGCCGCGGTTGAGCCGTCAGTTCACGGACACAATGGCCGACGGCCACAAGCCCATCAGCCATCGGTGAAACCGCACTAGGCCTTGCCGGTAAGGCGATGAATCTCGGTCACCGCGTCGGCGGCCATTTTTCGCACCTCATCGCGCAGGGCGGCCATATCCGCGCGGGCCGCATCCGCATACCGCTTGTGTTCAACGAATGCCTGCACCGCCAATACCGCCGCGGCACCCCCGCAAAATCCCAGAGCCATTCCCATTAAAAACATGCGTTTCTCCTTATAAAACTAAACCAACTTCTTTTTCGCCAGGCCCGAAAGACCCGCGATCCATTCCAAAGGATTAAATCCGACACCCAAAAAGGCGTCCGCCAGAAAATCCAGTACCACCGCGGCCACGGACAAGCCCACAATCCAGTCGATCAACCGATGGGCTTTGCCTCCCAGCCAGGCGTTGTGATAGCGCTGCTGCGCCTGTTGCAGCAGTTCGCGCGCGGCGGAAAGCTCTTCAGCGGCGTGCCGGGCGGCGGCAACCGCCCGTTGGGCGGCCTGATCTTCGCGCCCGGCCGCGGTACGCACCACCGCCACGGTGGCCGCCGCCCGGGCCAGGGCCCGTCGCTGCACCGCCAAGGTGGCCAGCACCCTGGGCTTTTGCACCGGCACATCGGCGGAAGTTAGTTGGCGAACCTGGCGGCGAGCCGCCTGATTGAGCGCTTGCGCCTGGGCCAACTGCGGCACCAGACCCGCGATTTGCGGTTCCACGCTTGGTACCAGATCCACCCCCGTCCAGGGCGGACTCTGACAACCGGCCGGTGCCAGGATCGCCCCAGCCACAAGCATCCCAAGAATCAGGTTTTTCCGCTGTGTTGACATCATTTTCATAACTCCCGGTTGTGGCAGAGCCGCACGCTACAGGCTGGGGCGAAGCCGCCGCCACGGAATAGCCCTTTATCCCATGTGGCGGGTGCGTTCCAGCAGTTTGGCGATGCCCTGCTCCATGCGCAGCATCCGTTCGTTGGCGAGCTGGGCGTTTTGTTCCATCACATCCAGCCGCCGCCCATGTTCCCGCTGCCCGATCCGCAACGCTGATACGTATCCGGCGGCGGCGGCCAGACTGCCCAGCAGGCCCATGAGAAAACCGCCCACCAGCGACCCTTGCACCAAGAGATTCATGCCCGACTGGACCGTAGCGATGGTTGGCATGGCTGATTCCCTCCGGGCCTTGCGCGGCCCCATTTTCCAATCACTCCCGACCCGGGCCGGAGCGGATGACAATCACCATCCGCCCCCTCTCCGGCCCGACTGTGGCCCCAACCCATCAACTGATGGTTTGTCGTGGTGCCAGCGCCGCAAAGCCGCTGCGGGTATTGGGGCTGCTGGGTATGGTCAATGGCACCTGCCGGGCCACTTTGCCATCAATGCGGTACACAATGCGATACGCCACTTCCGCGGAATCAAAGTACAGGTGCATCGACATGGCCGTTTCCAGGCCGCCGTTCACCTTCGTGGATACAAAATACTGACTGAAATCCGCCAGGATAACATCGCCGGTGCTGCCCACCGCCGCACAGTGGTAAGAGTAAACCACCGGAATTCCGAAGAGCTTGGCGTTGGGCGTTTGCCCGATGGTGCCGGCCGCAAAATACAAATTGCGACCCGCCGCGTCCTTAAGCTGCTCAAACTGGGCCTCGCAATCCGGATGGGCGATCCAGACGACGCCCGAGAGGTCGCCGGGGCGAATGGTCCAAAGCCTGCTTTTCATGTTCACCAGATTGCTGTACGTGATGGTATAAGGAGTCTGGGCTGGATCGGCGGCCACCGTAATCAAGGCCGACGAGGCCAAAACCCCCTGGGGCTGCCCTTGGCCGGAGCCATTGATAAAGGCATTGTTTAAATCCCACGCCAGGGCGATGCCCCCTTCATCCAAGATGAAATTCGACAGCGCCACATTGTTGTCCTGCAGCAACTCGTCGGTCACCGGAAGCAGTGCCCCCCAGCGGTTTAAGGTCATCTGCACCCGGCTGTACACCGGCTTTTGGGCGGGGATGGGCACCCCGTCGGCAGTAACGCCCCCCGCCGTCAACCACGTACCCAGCGAACCGCCGCTGGCGGCGGTGATGCCCAGATCCACCATGGAACGCACGGGAATAAAAAGCGAATTGCCCAGGTTGATCGGATATTTGCGGGCCTTGTCAAAGAGTACCGATTCCGCCAGCACATCCCGGTAAAGCTGGTTGGCATATTCGGTGGGCACTAAAGCGCCGCCATCGGAAAGGGCCGTTTCATTCATGCCGTCCGCCTTGACAATCATGCGGCTCAGGCGTTCATCGGTGGAATAGCCCAGCGAATGTTTGCGCACCACCGCCGCGAACTCACCGAGATTTTTGAATCCGCCGGTGGGGTCCAGGTCCGCGCGGTCCGGCCCGATGACAATATTGGGCCGCACCCCGGAAATGCCTTTGGATACCTGCTCAATGACGCGCTTGGTGATTTTTTGAGCGGCGGTTTCCAGTTGTTCGTTCATCGACTTCTGGATCGCCGCCACCGCCTGTTCCAGTTCCTCCGGCCGCGTTTCCACCGCCTCGCAGGCCCCCGCATCCAGCAGCGGTCGGGCCTGATCGTCGGCAATATCCAGCACGGCGTCCTTGTGATGGCCCAGATAATCTTTCAAAAATTTGACTTTCATCTTGTTTCTCCAAATCCAAGGTTCTTCTGACACGGTTGCGAGCAATTGCCGTCCGGATTTTCGCCGCGGTCGTCCATCGCCTGCGGTCATACCCGCTACGGGCATCCTCTGGCTTCACGTTATCCGGCCATGACGGGGGATAACCGCTGGGCAATCCGTGGCGACCGGAGGTACGGCGGCGTGTTGGGCACAGCGGTGGGGGATTGGCGCAGCTCTGCCGCGACACTATCATCAGATAAGCCGCAGTTGAACCTTGACCCCATTGGCCGCGTAAACTCTATGGAAAGGGACACCAATCGCTGATGATTTCACCGGCACAACTTAAACCACGGCGCTGGCGCATGTACACAGCGGCGGCCGCGGCGGTCTGGACGGGGCTTGGGGCCTTGGGCGGCTGTGCCCAATACCATGCCCAACCCCTAAAACCAGCGGCTTTCCACCGGCGGTTTCAACATCGATCCTTGACCAATCCCCACCTTCGCAAATTTATCGCCGATCAACCCATCCATGTGCGGCCCGGCTTTCCACGCCGACAAAGCCTAAGCACGCTGGTGGCTACAGGCTGGTATTACAGTGCCGCCCTGCGGATGCAGGCGGCGCAAATTGCGCTCGCCCAGGCCCACCTGATCACCGCCTCCCAATCGCCCAACCCCTCCGTCGGTTTATCGCCCACCTATGCGGCCAAGGCCGGGCCGGGCGTATCGCCGTGGATTTTGGGGTTTAACTTTGATATTCCCATTGAAACCGCCGGTCGCCGCCAGGATCGCATGGCCCAGGCGCTAGCGCTGATCCACGCGGGCCGTTTTAATTTTGGTCAAACCGCCTGGAACGTCCGCCAAACCATACGCCGGGCACTTCTTGAATATCTTTATGCCCGTCGGCAAACCAGACTGCTGGCCAGGCAGGCGGCGGATACGCGTTTAATTCTGTCTCTGCTCACGGCCCGTTTTAAGGCTGGAGACATTTCCCGCCCGGTTTATACCGCCGCCCAAATTCAGGCTCGTCAGGCGGCTTTGGCCCTGCTGGCCGCACGCGGGGCGATGCAACGGCGGCGAATGCGACTGGCCGCGGCGATGTCGGTACCGGCGCGGGCTTTGGTGGGGGTAAAATGGTTTTTCCCACACCTGTGGCGACTGCCGCCGGTGCGGGCGCTCAAGCTCCACCCGCTGATCCGGGCAGCGCTGCTCAATCGCATGGATATACAATCGCTGCTGGCACGCTACCAAGCCGCCCAAGCCGCACTGAAACTGCAGGTGGCCCGCCAATATCCGGATATTCATTTGGGGCCTGGCTACAGCTTTAATCAGGGGGCCAACGAATTTACCCTGGGTCTGACCATGGCTCTGCCGGTGTTTAATCAAAATCAAGGCCCTATCGCCGCCGCCGCCGCGCATCGCCGCGTCATCGCCGCCGACCTGCTGCAAAAGCAAACCCGGGTCATCACGGCCATTGGCACAGCCTTAACTACGTATCGGGCGGACCTGCGTCAGTGGCGGGCGGCCCGGGCCATTGCCCTGCGGCAACGCGGACAATGGAACCTGACGCGCGAGGCCTTTGCGGCGGGTGCCCAAAGCCGCCTGGCCCTGGCGGAAGCCCAATTCGCCCTAAATACGTATCAGCAGGCGGCGCTGGGTGCCCGCAGCGCCGCGGCTCTGGCCCTGGGCCACCTGGAAAACCTGCTGGAAAAGCCCCTCGGCCGCACCCCCGCCCAACCGAAAGGACTCCAACCATGAACATCATTCCGCCCCGACACCGGTATTGGTACCGCGGCTTATGGGCCATCGCCGTGGGTGCCCAAGCCACCCTGGCACCGACCGCAGCCGCCGGTGCCACGGTCATTCACCTGACCGCCGCCCAGCAAAAAACGCTCAACATCCAAACCGCGCCTCTGCAAACCGCTGCGGTGCGCCCCATGCTGACGCTTTATGGCCGGTTGAAGCGCAACCCGGATGCAGTCTTTACGCTGGCCTCGCCGCTGGCGGGGGTCGTCCGGGCGTGGCCGCCCCAACCCTGGCCGCAAATTGGCCTGGCGGTAACACAAGGCCAACTCCTGGCGGGCGTCAAGCCGGTGGTTTCCACCACCTTACGCATCACCCTGGCGCTGGAGCTTACCAAGGTGCAGGCGGATCTCATTGCCGCCAAGGTGGCGCGTTCCACTGCCGCCGCCGCATACGCCCGCGAAAAATCGCTCTATCACCAAAACGAGGCCGTATCGCTGCGCCGTTTACAACAAGCGCAGGCCGCCTGGGCCGCGGCCCGGTCGCGGGTAAAGGCAGATGCCCAAAGCATTGCCGCCATTACCCGCCAGCTAAAAGCCGGTGCCGCCGGAGCTATGCTGCCCCTGCCTGTTTTCCAAACCGGTCTGGTGACCGCGGTGCTGGCCCACCCCGGCCAAGCCGTGGCCGCCAATCAGCCGATTCTGAAAGTGGAAAATTTCCAAACCCTTTTGGCCGCAGTGGCCCTGCCGGCTTCCGAGTCGGGGAGGGTGGCCATGGCCAAGCCCATCCGGGTGCGGGCCTTGGGCCACCAACATTGGCTCCTGGCCAGACCCGTGGCGATTGGGCCGGTGGCCGACCGGCAAACCCGCGGCCTTTCCATTTTGTACCTGCTCCATAATTCCGGAACGCTGCGGCCCCAGATGGCTATCACCGCCCGCGTACCCAAAATAGCCCTGGCCGCGCGGCGTACCATCATCCCCCGCAGCGCGGTGGTATGGTGGCGGGGCCGACGCTGGGTCTATTTCCAGCGGGCCCAAGGTGTTTTTGTATTGCGGGAACTTATCCATCCCCTGGCGGTACCGGGCGGTTTTGCCGTGCGGCCCGGCACGTTGCCCAAGCGTCCCATCGTGGTAAAGGCAGCGCAACTGCTGATGACCATCCAACTGCAATCCACCCTGAAAAAATCGGGGTAAGGACCCGGGCAAAGTTTTTAAGGCGAGCGCATGCTTAAACGCATCGTAAAATTTTCTCTGCATTTTCGCGGTATCATCATCGCGCTAGCGTGTATGCTGGTGGGCTACGGTATCTATTCGATCACCCAGGCCCGCTACGATGTTTACCCCAATTTCATTCAGCCGCAACTGAAAATCAAAACTCTGGCTCCGGGTTTTAGTCCCAGCCAAGTCGAAAAACTCGTCACCACCCCCATCGAACAAGCCCTGGCCGGTGGCGTGGGCGCTGAGGAAACCTTCTCCAATTCCATGCAGGGAATTTCCATTGTGAAGGTGCTTTTCCCCAGCGCCTCGAATATTTATCGCGACCAGCAGGCCGTTGCCCAGCGGCTGGCGCAGGTTGCCGGCACCTTGCCGCCGCATGTTCACACCCCGGTGCTCATGCCCTTAAGCAGTTCCATTCGCTGGGTCACCGTGGTGGGAATCACCAGCAAGACCAACGACATCCGCCGCCTGCGCACCGTGGCCGACTGGGTGATGCAGCCGCGATTGCTGGCGGTTCACGGCGTCTCGGAAGTGGCCATTTACGGCGGAGTGCAAAAAGACTATCGCATTGAAATTATTCCCGGACGATTGATTCAATACGGCCTTGGCGTAAGGCAGGTGCTGGCGGCGGCCCGGCGGGCCACCGGACTGGTGGGGGCGGGGTTTCTCACCACCCCCAATCAGGATATGACGCTGCGCGTACATGGACAAATTCAATCTTTGCAACAACTGGGTCAAACGCCGGTGGCTTCCCACGGCAGCCAGGTGATAACGCTTTCGGATGTGGCCCATATCCGTATCAGCCATCTGCCGCAGGTCGGGGCCGTATCCATCATGGGCCGTCCCGGCGTACTGCTGATGATCGGCCAGGCGTACGGTTCCAACTTGCTGGCCGTGAGCGCCGGGGTGCAAAAGGCCTTGGCTGCGCTTCAGCCCATACTGACCCAGCGCGGCATTGTCCTGCATGGTAAGATCCTGCAATCCTCCAATTTCGTCACCACCGCCCTGCACAACCTGATCGATTCTTTGCTCATCGGAGCCGGCCTGGTAATTCTGGTGCTGGTGTTATTTTTGGGCGACTGGCGCACCAGCCTGATCTCCTGCCTGGCCATTCCACTTTCCCTGCTGGCGGCCATTGCCATTCTCACCCATCTGGGTGAAACCCTGAACACCATGACGCTGGGCGGCCTGGCCGTAGCCATCGGCGAAGTGGTGGATGATGCGGTCATTGATGTGGAAAACATCACCCGTCGGCTGCGGCTCAATGCCCTGTCGGCTGCCCCACGGGCGGCCCTGAGTGTCGTGCTGGCCGCCTCGCTGGAGGTGCGCAGTGCCGTGGTGTTCGCCACCGCCGCGGTCATTCTGGTATTTTTTCCGATCTTTGGACTCGGCGGTCTGGCCGGCCGATTCTTTGCCCCGCTGGCCGTGGCCTACATTGCCGCGGTGCTTTCCTCTTTGATTCTAGCCCTTACGCTCACCCCCGCGTTGTGCATGACGCTGCTGCCCTCCGTGGCCGTTACCCGCCACGACGCCTGGCTCACCAGCCATCTGAAGCGCGGTTATCGCCGCCTGCTTACCCGGGTGGAACAAGTGCGGGCGGCTGCGCTAGCGCTGGTGATAATCGTAACGCTGGGCGGTCTGGCCCTGTTGCCGTTCTT
>JAJYZF010000095.1 GCA_021800165.1 Planctomycetota bacterium
ACTTGAATTCCGTAGCCTTCCATGGCCGAATCCTTTATTCAAACATACACTGCGAACATCCTGTCCGTACTTCCTTATCATAATAATCCATTGCCAAATCGGGAAGTTATTTCGGAACTATTCCTTAATGGTGTGGATATACCGGATGAAACTGGTGCTGGGAGGGGCGCTTAGGCCGAAGTGGAGGAAATGCGCCGGCTTTATTCTGGCGGTATTCACGGTAGCGCTTGGCGCTTGCGCGTGGGGCGGTTGGGCGGGCTTGGCGTCGATGCCGGGGCAAGGGCCTCGAATAGGGAAGGCCGGCGCGCAGAGCGCCCAGCCGGGTCCAGCCGGAGCAGCCGGTGAGGTTTCGTTAAAAAAGAATGTGGCCAATCCGGTTGCCACGCCGGGTCAGCCGAAGAACCCGGCGGTGCGGAAGTTGGGGCCGGATATCACCTTTTATCAGAGCTGCAATCATCTGCCCATGGTGGCCACCATGTCCGGTGGTGCCGGGGACGCCACACTGTCGGGCCATCTTATCTTAAAGGCCGGTCTGTACGGCAAAGCCATGTTGACCGGCGACGCGGCGGTCCGTTATGCGGCGCGTGGTAACATCGATTTGTCTCGTGGTGGGTCGCTGGCCTTATGGCTTTGCGCGGACCATTGGCAATCCTTGCGAACTGATCCGCCCTACATATTTTTTCTCCAGGCCAACGACCATGGTCGGCAATTGCTGATCGGACGGATGGGGGTGCGCGAAAACCACGAAGATCTGGAAGTATATGTCACGGGGGCTAAAAAAAGTTTGTGCATCGTGCCCGGCAACACCCGGCGCTGGAAAACACGGCAATGGCATTTGTTGGTGGTGAATTGGACGGATGGCTCCGTGGCCGTTTCACTGGATGGGCGGGTGTGGCAGCAAAGCGCATCCGCCTGGTTGTCTCATCTGCACGGGCCGGCCGGGCAATTAACGCTTGGGGATGTGCATGATTCCGTCAGAGAGCGTTGTCTGGTCGATGAATTGCTGGTGTTCGACCGCCCGCTGACGATGCGGGAGATCCAATGGCTGTATCGGCAGGGCAGGTTGCAGGCGCAGTTGGACAGGAAGAAATCAACTCGGTGAGGGTGGCGGGCGCGATGCAAGCAGGCAGCATTCAGCGGTTGGCTACCGGCGGAACCGTGAAGGTTGGCGGTCGGATGTCGTTGTTGTTGCAGCGGCGTTGGGGGGCGGCGTGGTTGCAGCGATGGTTATCGGGCGTGGTGGGGCTGGAATGGGAGAATTGGGGGGGGGGATTTGGGCAGTTGGCCCGGTAAAAAAGTGCATAATATTTGCGCAAAAGTCCAGTAGATTTTACTTGCGGGGGTCGAGTGAAAGGAGTAACCTGATGTTTTAACTGCTTGAGCAGTCCTGCGGCGAGCGGCCCGTGCAGTGTAGTACGGGAGGCGAAACGCGGGGAGATAGTAGGCACATTTTTTGATAAGGAGAGTGTTATGCTTACCGGAATTGTGGCCAAAACGGACCAGACCAAGTTGGTATTGGGGGGCATAGGCGCGGCGGTACTGGCAATGGCTGCGGTAGTTGCGGTTTCTGGGGGGGCTGCGCAGGCCGACATGGTGACGGTCAACGCCCCGATGGCGATACCGTTACCTTCCGGCGGTCTGAGCCTGAGCACGGGAACGTTGGATTGGGCTCACTGGGGGGAACCCGGCGATGCCTCGCCTGGTAATACCTTCACTCCGATAATTTTTGATCATGCCACCACAACGGGTTTTTCGGCGCTAACTTTCAGTGGCTATTCTATCGCTGCCACCGGGTACAATCCGGGCGTGACCACGGGAAACCCGCAGTTCACCTGGTCGGGTGGAACCCCTGATGTCACCGGAAGCACTTATAGCTTTGGCAATCAAGATGTGGCATCGCTGGCCACGACCGTCACCTTCACGCTTTCCGTCGCCGCCGACACCAGCGAGGTTCTAAGTGTTTACGCCAACACTTACGACGGCGGTTCGACCGGCGTGGAGGAGGAACTGCAAGCGACCCTGTCCACCAGCGGGACAACGGGCTATAACACTGCTGCCTTGCCCACCGGCCCGGACAGCGAGCACCAGCAGGGCGTTTATGCCGTGGATATCAGCAACACTACGCTCGCCAACGAAACGCTCACGGTTAATTACTTCCGGACGAGCGGAACCAGCGGCGGCTTGGGCATCTACGCGGCGACGGTGACGCCTACCCCGGAGCCGACTACGCTGGCTGTGCTGGCCGCGGCCAGTGTGGGATTGTTGCTGCTGAAGCGGCGACGGACCGTCTGATTGGATAAAGTTTCTGTCGCGATCTCGTGCGGCTGCGGGAAGCTGATGCTATTCAAGGATCGCCACGGTGAACAATCGATTGACGAGCTAGCCTTTGCCGGAGGCGCGGCCGTTGGCGAGGTCAGATGGTTGTGGCAGTATCCTAAACGCCGGAGGTGTTTGAGGCGTGGCAGCGGCGTGGGCCCAAGGTTAATTGTGCCAGGTGGTTCGCGGATTTATCTCTCCACGGGCCTTATGTCAAGGGTCCGAAACGAAAATGGAGACAAGAAGGTCTTATATACTCAACTCGGCTTCTGGTGATACATTACAGGGAGCGAAAGACGCAATAACGGGCTGATTTTTCGGCCAAATATGCAAGTTAAATGTGTCAATAATCACCGTATCGAGTATGAGGAAGGCTTCACCGGTGGTCGGCAACTTATTGCCGGCCGCCCGGCGCAGGCGGTGTTATTTTTCTATAGCTACGCCAAGCCTCAAAGGTTTCAGCTTTAAGGCGCGGAGAACGAAACCCTGAAGTGGTAAGCAAATTGGAGAATATCATGAAAATTATAAGTCACGTGCGTCTCTTAGCGCTGGTGGTAGTCGCTTGGCCGTTGGCGATAGGCGCGGCCGCAGGCTCGCCAGCGCGGGCGGCGGTTGTTGTGCAGCGGCGAGTCACGGCCTACAAAAAGAGCCGGATATGGCCAAGCATGCCGCCGCCTGGCTGTCCGTTTGTTCGCTCCAAGCGGCTTTGCCGGATCGCGTTCACCGGGCGTTATGCCCATTATGGCAATTCGGGCGACACGTTCTTTCCCACTTGGGCTTCGAATGGAAACCTGTACACGCCCTACGCGGACGGCTGGATTGACGGGATCCGAGCCGCATGTTACCTCGGGAAGAAGTCGATGGCGGCCGGTTTGGCCCTCGTCGGTAGCAACCCGCTGAAACTTAAAATCACGGATCCGGAGGTATATCCATCGGTTCCCGCCCCCTATGGCGGCCGATATCCTTGTGGCAGCCTGGTTTACAATGGGGTTTGGTATTACGGTACCTATTGTCTCACCGGCCGTAGCGATATTCGGCACCGCGGCATCCATTACAACTGGCCGTTGCTCGGGCCGTTCGTGGGCTTTCGCTGGACGAGAAACTACGGCAGGACATGGATACAAACCCCCTGCACGCCAGCCCATCCGCTCTTTAGCGAAAACAGCCTGAAGGGACAGCCTATCCGGATTGGAGCTCCCCATTTTGTAGACCTCGGTAAGAACCTGCAGTACTCGCCGGATGGCAAGGCCTATCTGGTGGCGCAGGGAGCCACGGACGGAAAATCGCGGCACTTTGGATTCGACAGTTGGATTACTGCGGACCTTGTGTACCTGCTGCGCGTTAAGCCGAGCATAAAAAACATGAACGACGCGACGAAATATCAGTTCTTTGCCGGCCGTAGTGCCCATGGTTTGCCCATCTGGACGAATAATATCAAGGGCGTGAAGCCGGTCGCGGCATGGCGGGGCCACATGGGCTGCGTCACCATGACCTATGATGCCCCGCTGAAAACCTATCTGATGTGCGTTACCAATGGCATGCCCAAACCGCGGCTTGGCAACGCGTCGGCTTTCTACGACACCTACATTCTGGAGTCCAGGCGCATCGCTGGCCCGTTCCGGTTGGTCAGCTATATGCGGCATTTTGGAACCCAAGGCTATTTTGTGAATATTCCGTCGAAATTCATCGCCCCGAATGGGCGGACGATGTGGCTTTGTTATTCCGCTAATTTTTGCGCCGGCGAGCCGAATCCGGTAGGCAGCGGTGCGGGCCTGTGCCTGCAAGAAATAAAACTCCTCGGCCCAGAAAAGTGAAACCTTGGGCTTAGCTGACGCCGGTTTCAGCGGAGACATTGCCATGGGTACCTGGTGAAATTACACAGGGCCGGGCCGCGGGAAACCAGGACGTGGAAGTATTGGCGGCGTGATTACACGATGCGCGTGTATGGGGATAAAACCTCTTCGATTGTGGTGAGCAAGCGGGAGGGGCATGGGGCCGGCGAGGAGGTTGTGGTGGTGTGCGATTGGGGCCATGGGGGGACGATTTGGCTGAGGCTCAACCGCACGGCTCTGCATTTACCGGGGCATTTAAGCGCCATCAACATGGAAACCAAAAAGCCTGTGCGTGTGACCGCGGGCGGAGAGATTGTGTTTCACCTGAAGAAAGATGATTTTAAGATGATCTTGGTGAAAACCGCCAGGGCCACGCGGCCATGATGGGCGTGGGCAGGCAAGATTCAGTGGTTGGCTACCGGCGGAACCGTGAAGGTTGGCGGTCGGGTGTCGTTGTTGTTGCAGCGGCGTTGGGGGGCGGCGTGGTTGCAGCGATGGTTATCGGGCGTGGTGGGGCTGGAATGGGAGAATTGGGGGGGGGAATTTGGGCAGTTGGCCGGGTAAAAAAGTGCATAAGATTTGCGCAAAAGTCCAGTAGATTTTGCTTGCAGAGGAAGAGGCGAATGGGTACAATAAATTTGTTGAGTGGTTCTGGAGTTCTGCGGCGAGCGGCCCGTGCGGTGTAGTACGGGAGGCGAAACGCGGGGAGATAGTAGGCACATTTTTTGATAAGGAGAGTGTTATGCTTACCAGAAACGGGGTCCAAAAGGCACGGGCCAAGTTGGTGTTGGGTGTTATGGGCGCAGCGGCGCTGGCGGTTACGGGGCTTGGGGTAAAATCGGCGCAAGCCACCTTTGAAAGCGGCTTGGTTGATTTCCAGTGGGTGGGAACATCGGGAAGCAGCACCGTTGGTCCTACCATGACGGGGGCAGCGGTATTGGGATCCAGCGGTGATGTTTGGAACCAGATTGTTGCGGAGAGCGATCAGGCGGCTACGCAGGTGACAGACCAAAAACTGTATTTAACCAATGGCAGTACCGCCAGCGGGGCTTATATTTCCACACCGTACTATACCAGCAATACGCTTGCATTGTTTGGGGTTATTTACGGTGCAGTCGGTTCGAATCCCAACAACAATTTGTTTGGCCAGCAATTGCTTAATTACAGCACCACGTCCACAGCGCCATTTGCCACGATCAGCGGGTTAAATCCGAATCAAGAGTATAATTTATATTTGTATAATGAAAGCACTACCGGCACTGGTGCTTCGACCGATACGTATGACATCGTCGGCAGCGGCAGTTACACCCCGTCCATTACGCCGGCAGCCGACACCAATTACACTCTGGGTGCCAACTACACTGAGGTAACGCTTAAGCCCGATAGCGGCGGCGACATCACTATGGCGATGAATCATGGGCAAATTTCCGGCTTTCAGTTGCAGGCAGTGCCGGAGCCTGCGGCGCTGGGGCTGTTGGCAGTAGCGGGTGCGGGAGTGTTGCTGCTGGCGCGCAGGCGGCCAATCGCCTGAGCTTGGCCAGGGTTTGCGCCGCCCCGTGGCCGCTGGCGACTGTGGGAACGGGCTGGATTCAAGGAGTGCTGCTGTGAACAATGGATTGCTACATCGGTCGTGGCCTAAGGCACTGGCGCTGCGGTCGCCGGATGGCGGAGGTATTGTTGGGGATGGTTCCCTGGGCAAGCCGAAGGCTAGTGGGGTTCCGTCGGCTTATGGCCGATGGGGCGTCGTTCGCGGGGCATTTACGCTGGTTGAACTTTTGGTGGTGATTTCCATTATTGCCATTTTAATTTCGCTGCTCTTGCCGGCGTTGGCGGCGGCACGGCAGGCGGCTTTGGGGGTGGAATGTGAAAGCAATATGCGGCAGTTCGGCATCATGTTTTCGGTGTATGAGGATGATTACCAGGGATCCATGGTGGTGCCGAATTGGTATTATTCGGGGTGGCTGGGTGCGCTGTACCAGATTGAGCCGGGAGGTGGGGCGGGAAGTTGGCCGGCGGGGGCGCGGGGAAGTTGGAACACATATCCCCATAGCTATGCGGCGGAATACGGGTTGCCGAGTATTTGGACATGCCCGGCGGTGGTGCCGTCGGTTGGTTTTATCAATGGTCCGCCAACAACGACCGGCTATTTGAATATTTTTGAAGGTGTTGGTTATTGCTACGGTATAAATGGTTTTGTAGCCGATCCGACCACGAATACAAATTCGAATGCTCCTTGGCCGAATACCAAATTTATCAATGATCCATCGGATACCGGTTATCTGTTTGATGTGGATCCGGTATCTGCCACAGGTTCTCCCAATCTCTCTCTTACGGTGGTTCCCAATCCGGGGGCGTTTCAACCGGGTATTTTGGAGCCATCGTTTAGACATAACGGCAATACCAATGTTTTATTTGTGGATGGCCATGTGGAGGCCCTGAATCCGGGTCAGGCGGACATAGGGGCCAGCTCGTATCCACTGCTGGACCAGAGGCCGTGGATGTCGCCGCAGGCTACCTACTATCTGGGTGTTCCGGGCGGGTGATGTATGGCGTGGCGTGGGGCTGGTCTGGTAAAATCATTGAAAATTTAGCAAATAAGGGTATTGCTGCGGGAATTGATTCTATTGGGCGTGGGGGTGGGCGGCTGATGATTCTGGATTTTGTTTGCCGGTCGGGGCATCCGGGACCGGGCTGGGTGGTTGTGGCAATCCCGTGCGCTGTTGTGGCATCCTGATGCAGGCAAGATGCCTGCGGTCTGGTTGTTCGTCTCCGGTTGCTTCCCACCCTGCCTCGCGGTGGGGACGGTTTTCAGGCGCTGAGGACACAACAACGGCCAGTCCCGATTGGCGACTTTCCCGAACGGCGTTGGGCCTACGGGACATCGGGATTTCGGCATCCATGCCGCGACGGTGAGTTAGGAGACAGGAGACAGGAGACGGGCGCTGCGCGAGACGGGAGTCGGGAGACGGGAGTAACGGCGGCTGCGGCCGCGCTAAATGCGGCGCGGCCAGTCCCGATGCGCTGGTCCTCCAGCATCGGGATTTCGGCATCCATGCCTTAACGGTAGGGTTCGAGGAAGGCGGAATGCGCGGCCGGCTTAGAAATTTTTCACGGATTGTGCGCGCCCATGGAAACAATCGCTGAGTTGATGCGTGCGTGGCGACGGCCCAATGGCCAACCGCTGATGCGTGGGCTGCTGGCAGCCTTGCCCATTGGGCCAATAAGGTGGGGTAAAAAAGTGCATAAGATTTGCGTAAAAGTCCAGTAGATTTTGCTTGCAGAGGAAGAGGCGAATGGTTAAAATAAGTTTGTTGAGTGGTTTTGGAGTTCTGCGGCGAGCGGCCCGTGCGGTGTAGTACGGGAGGCGAATCGCGGGGAGATTGTAAGCGCATTTTTGATAAGGAGAGTGTTATGCTTACCAGAATCGGGGCCAAAACAGTCCCGACCAAGTTGATGTTGGGGGTCATGGGTGCAACGGTGCTGGCGGTTACGGGGCTTGGGGTAAAATCCGCGCAGGCTACCTTTGAAAGCGGGTTGGTTGATTTCCAGTGGGTGGCGTATGGGTCGGGTCTTACGATGACCGGTAAAGCCGTATTGGGAACCAACAGCGATGTGTGGAACCAGATTGTCGGTATTTCCAATGCTGCGGCCAAGGAGGTGAGTGATCAACCGCTTGATCTGGTCGATGGGAATACGGCCAGCGGGGCCTATATTTCCACACCGTACTATACCAGCAATAACCTTAATCTCTATCAGGTTAGTTACGGCGCGATGAATCCTAATCCCAACAATAATTTGTTTGGCCAGCAATTGGCTAATGAGATCAGTTCGAGTACGGTAACTTCGAACGTGCCGTTTGCGACAATCAGCGGGCTAAATCCAAATCAAGAATATAATTTATATCTGTACAGTGAAAGCATTGCCGGCACGAGTCAGGCAACGACAAATACGTATTACGTCGTCGGTGACGGGGCTTATACCCCCGCCATCACGCCTGCGGCGAACAGTGATTTTACTTTGGGGGCGAACTACACCGAGGTAACGCTTAAGCCCGATAGCGGCGGCGACATCACTATGGCGATGAATGCGGGGCAAATTTCCGGCTTTCAGTTGCAGGCAGTGCCGGAGCCTGCGGCGCTGGGGCTGTTGGCAATGGCGGGTGCGGGAGTGTTGCTGCTGGCGCGCAGGCGGCCAATCGCCTGAGATTGGTCAGGGTTTGCGCCGCCCCGTGGTCGCTGGCGACTGTGGGAACCTGGCTGGATTCAAGGAGTGCTGCTGTGAACAATGGATTGCTGCATCGGTCGTGGCCTAAGGCACTGGTGTTTCGGTCGCCGGATGGCGGCGGTATTGTTGGGGATAGGGGGCGCTGCGTGAGAAAGGAGCACGGCGGCTGTGGCCGCAGGAGTTAGGATTTGGGGGCTAGGAGTTGGGAGTAAGGGCGGCGGCGGCGCTAAATGCGGCGCGGCCAGTTTCGATTAGCGGCTCTCCCGAACGGCGTTGGGCCTACGGGACATCGGGATTTCGGCATCCATGCCGCGACGGGAGTTAGGAGTTAGGAGTCAGGAGTCAGGAGACGGGAGTAACGGCGGCTGCGGCCGCGCTAAATGCGGCGCGGCCAGTCCCGATGCGCTGGTCCTCCAGCATCGGGATTTCGGCATCCATGCCTTAACGGTAGGGTTCGAGGAAGGCGGAATGCGCGGCCGGCTTAGAAATTTTTCACGGATTGTGCGCGCCCAGGGAAACAATCGCTGGGCTGATGCGTGCGTGGCGACGGCCCAATGGCCAACCGCTGATGCGTGGGCTGCTGACAGCCTTGCCCATTGGGCCGATAACGTGGGGTAAAAAAGTGCATAAGATTTGCGCAAAAGTCCAGTAGATTTTACTTGCGTGGGCGGGGTGAAAAGAGTAACGTAGGTTTTCACTGCTTGAGCAGTCCTGCGGCGAGCGGCCCGTGCGGTGTAGTACGGGAGGCGAATCGCGGGAGACAGTGGGCACATTTTTTGATAAGGAGAGTGTTATGCTTACGAAAATCGGGACAAAACGTGGTAGCACCAAGGTCAGGTTTTGTGGTGTGGGCGCAGCGGCGCTGGCGACGGCTGTGGCGGTGGGGGCTTTGATGTTGCCAGGGGCTGGGCAATCGTCGGCCAGGGCCACATTCAACAGCGGTATTGTCGACCTGCAGTGGGTATCGGATAATACCCCAAATGGGCAGGGTGGCTACACGCCCGGCCCGACCGCCACCGGGCCGGCGGTGATTGGTTCCAGCGGCGATGTGTGGAATCAGATACTCGGGCAGAACGACAACGCGGCCACGCAGGTGACCAATCAGACGCTGGATCTTACGGATGGCGTTACCACCAGTGGTGCGACGATCACGACGCCCAACTACAGCGCCCTGGGGCTTTACGAATCCTACGGGAACGTTTTTACACCCAATCCGGGCACCAACCTGTTTGGCTCCGAGCTCATACAGTACAATAACGGTGGGCCCTTCGCGACCATCGGCGGGTTGGATCCGTCGTTAACGTATGACCTGTACCTTTATAGCGAAAATATTAGTCAGGGTCATGGCGACACGACCTTTACGGTTACAGGCTCGGAGGCGCTAACGGGCACGGTTGTTCCAGCGAGTGCGTCGGCGTTCACCTCGGGTGTTAACTATTGGGAGTTCACCCTGAAACCCGCGACTGACGGTACGATTGCAATGGGTATGGCTAAGAGCGGTGTAAATACGCAGAACTCCGGCATTTCCGGTCTGCAAATCACGCCGGTTCCCGAATCGGCGACGCTGGGGCTGTTGCTGGTAGCAGGGGCTGGGTTGGTGCTGCTGCGGCAGCGAGGTGGTGGTAAGCCGCACTGTGCTGGCTGAACGGCGGTTTCGGTTCAATAGAGGTTCATGATGGAAAGCGATGTGGTGCGCTGGCGCAGTCATTATGAACGCGATGGCTACGTGGTGGTGGAGGATTGCCTTGATGGACACTTGCTGGCGGCGCTACGGGGCGGCATTGAACGGATTACGGCCGATCCGGATGGTTTACCAGCGGGTTTGCGGCGGCATTTGGATATGGAACGCGATTACGTCGCGGCTAATCCGCAATACAACGATCTCGCGGCCGACAAGGTCGGCAATGCCGTGCGCAACATCATGGAATTGCCGCTTTTTGATCGATTGTTTGCTGATCTAATCGTTTATCCTCCGGTGTTGGATATTCTGGAAATACTATTTGGCAGCACGGAATTTCACTTCCATAATTACAAGTGCATTATTAAAGCTCCGCGGGTGGGTAGCCGATTTTGCTGGCATCGTGATTTGCCGTATCTGCAACATAGCGGGCCAAACTTAATCACGGCCATGCTGTGCATGGACGATATGACCGAACGCAACGGTGCGACTGTGGTGCTGCCTGGTACGCACCGGATCGCTCATGCTTCGGTGGGGCCGGGGGATATGGACATTGCGGAGAAGGATTTGCCGCCGGTGCCGCGGGTCACGGTGACCTGCCCCGCCGGATCGGTGGTGTTATTTCATGTGAACATCATCCATGGCGGTGGGCCTAACCACAGCGAGTTTCCGCGGCGCAACGTCATTGGAATATGGAGCGGACCAGATACGTATCCGATTACAGCGGCGCGGTATGCGTATCAGGACCTGATGCCGCGCAGCGGTGATCCAGCCCGGCAGCGCCAGGTGCGGTTGACGTTTCCACATCTTTTTGGATCAGCGCAGTAGCTGGGGGAGGGGCGATGACGTCAAAACAGCGTCTTCTGGCAAGCCTGCGGGGGTGGCCCGTGGATCGTCCGGCGGTGAACTTTTATGAAGTCGGCGGGATGCGTATGAATCCGGATGATCCGGACCCCTTCAACGTTCATAACGATCCGTCCTGGAGGCCATTGCTGGAGTTGGCGGAGGAACAGACGGACCTGATTCGAATGCGTGGGCCGGGCGTGACATTTCGGCATCCCGAGTTGCGTGGGAAGTTTTTTCAAGAACAACAATGGGTAAAGGACGGCGTCTGCTGGATGCGCAGCGAACTTAACGTGGGGAAGCGACGATTAACGCAGTTGCAGCGGCGCGATGCCGCGATCGATACGGTATGGACGGTGGAGTACTGGCTAAGATCGGAGCGGGACGTGCAGGCCTTTCTGGAGTTGCCTGACGAGGTTCTGGCGTGGGAGGCAAACTGGGCGCATTTGCA
The DNA here is from genome assembly GCA_021800165.1 of Planctomycetota bacterium. Classification (GTDB taxonomy): domain Bacteria; phylum Planctomycetota; class Phycisphaerae; order WQYP01; family WQYP01; genus JABEVA01. The sequence goes on from JAJYZF010000095.1 coordinate 11,345, forward strand.
GGAGGAAAGCCAGATGCTTGGGGAACGAGGTCTGGTCATGATTGATACGCCAGATCCGCTTTGTCAGGCCGCCGGCATGATGTCGATGGAGGACTACACCGTGTTGGCTTTTACCGATCCGTCGCTGTTCCATGCGCTTTTGTCGAAACTGGCCGTTCCGTTGCAGGAGGCCACCAAGACGGTCGCGGGGGCGTGCCCGGGTTTTTTGTGGCGTATTTATGGCCCCGAATATGCCAGCGAGCCGTACCTGCCACCCCGGCTCTTTGAGGAGTACGTGGTGAGTTATACGGGTCCCATGGTTAAAACGATTCATCAATCCGGGGGGTACGCCCGTATCCACTGCCATGGCCGCCTTGGCAATATTCTGCCATTTATTGTCCAGATGGGTGCGGCGGCAATTGATCCGATCGAGCCACCACCGCAGGGCGACGTAGAGCTTATTGATGTTCGGCGGGAGTATGGCCAGGCGCTGACCCTTTTTGGCAACCTAGAGGCGTCCGATATAGAAAATCTCCCAGCGGATGAATTTGAGCGGCGTGTCGTCAGGGCACTGCGTGAAGGTACCGCCGGTAAAGGTCGTGGTTTTGTTCTGATGCCTTCCGCATGCCCCTACGGTCGGGTGATTGGTGTGCAGACTCTGGTCAACTATGAGACCATGGTGCGGTTGGCCCACGCTTTTTAATCGAGCCGGAACCCGGAGGCGGGAGACGACAATTCACCATCCAGGCGCAGCCGGGGTAAACTCCGGACGCGGAGGAGCGCGAAGGACGGACGAGGGGGCGCTGCGCGAGAAAGGAGCACGGCGGCTGTGGCCGCAGGAGTTGATGGCGGCTGTGGCCGCAGGAGCTAGAAACTGGGAGCTAAGTAGGAACGCAAAATGATTGCAACATATAAGCCATTATGGATAATACTGTCGGCGGCGGAGCCGCCGGGAGGTTACTATGGGCTACCGCCTGAAGCTCACGGACGAGCAATGG
>JAJYZF010000096.1 GCA_021800165.1 Planctomycetota bacterium
ATCTGGCGGCAATATTACGTCATGTTATTGAACCATTAATTGGGCGCAATCTCGGAGAGACTTCCGTTGCCGCAGGCGGGCGGAACCCCAGTGCCGAGCGTGTCGCCGAGTGGATCGCCGAGCAGGTATCCGTTCGGCTCCCGGCGGAAGTTCGCCTGTCATTTCTTCGCATCAGCGAGGCGGAAAACTGCTGGGCCATTTACCAGCCGTAATATCCCGCCTGTGACTCAGGCTTCGATCAAAATTCATCTGCCCTGCCGGCCCAGCTCGCCGGGGCAGCGATTGGAAACAGACCTGCCGCTGGCAGGGGAGTGTGCAACAGTCCATAACCTGATTAGAATCCGGTGCCGCAAGGAATCGCGAGTGACTCGGCTTTGCGTGCATCGCGGTAAACTATTGAAGCAGCGGAGGTTTTCGTGGCGCAGTCGGATGTCACATTCATCACCAACGAAACGGGCCAAACGCTGAGCGAACGCTTTGCGACCCTTCTGGGTACCAGCACGCGCCAGTTTGACTGTCTGGTCGGATATTTCTATACCAGCGGCTTCCACAAGCTTTACCCGAGCCTGGAAAAAGTTGAAAAAATCCGCATCCTCGTCGGCCTGAGTACAGACCACGCCGTCTGGAGCCTTTCGAGCGAGGCCGGCCGTCCACCGGAGCAATCATCCACCCTGCCATTCCATTCGCATGCCATGGTGGAAAAAGAGGTCCCCGTCGGTGTGCTCCATGAATTGGATAAGTCGCCGTACACCGCCGAAGTGGAGGCCGGTGTTTTGAAATTCGTCGAGTGGATCAGATCGGGAAAGCTGGAAATCAGAGCCCACCCATCCCACGACTTGCACGCCAAAGTCTACATTATGACCTTCCGGGAAGGCGACCGGGATATCGGCCGCGTCATTACCGGCTCAAGCAACCTGACGCAATCCGGACTGCAGGATAATCTCGAATTTAATGTCGAGCTTAAAAATCGGTCCGATTACGACTTTGCCTCGGCCAAGTTCAATGAGCTCTGGGCGGCCGCCGTGGATGTTTCCAAGCCTTGCGAGGAGGCCATCCGCCTGAAATCACCGTATGCCCAATTCACTCCGTACGAACTCTACCTGAAATTTCTCTACGAATATTTTCGCAGCGAGCTCAATCGCCCGGCGGAGCTCGATGACCTTTACCTCCCCGCCGGCTTCAAAAAGCTGAAGTACCAGGGGGAGGCCGTCCTCGCCGCCAGGAAAATCCTGGACGAATTTGGCGGCGTATTCCTCTCCGACGTCGTCGGCCTCGGCAAAACCTACATGGCCGCCATGCTGGCCCAGCAGCTCGACGGGCGCTCCCTCGTGATTGCCCCGCCGCATCTGATCGACGCCCAGAACCCCGGTTCCTGGCGCAACGTGTTCGGAGAGTTTCGCGTGCCGCACACTGATTTTGAATCCATCGGCACGTTGGACTCACTGCTCGAGCGAGACCTCGCCCGGTACAAGAATGTCTTCATCGACGAATCCCACCGCTTCCGCAACGAGGACAACCAGACCTACGCCAACCTCGCCCAGATATGCCGTGGAAAGCGTGTGATCCTGGTCACGGCAACGCCGCTCAATAACTCCCCGGCCGATATCCTCAGCCAGATCAAGCTGTTTCAGAGCGGCGCCAACAGCACCATCCCGAACGTGGCGGACCTGAACGCATTCTTCGGCGGCCTCCAGAAAAGGCTGCGGGGGCTCGACCGGCGCAACGACCGCGAGCAATATCTGGCCGCCGTGCGTGAAAACGCCAAGGCCGCACGCGAAAAGGTGCTCAAATACCTGATGATCCGCCGCACCCGGGGCGAGGTCCTGAAATACTACGGCGCCGACCTCGCCGCGCAGGGCCTCAAATTCCCCGATGTCGCCAGCCCGGAACCCCTCTATTACCATCTCGGCAGGGACGAGGCGTCGGTACTTGATTCCGCCGTCCGAATGCTGACCCAGGACTTCAAGTACGCACGGTACAAGCAGCTCCTCTATTACCAACCGGCGAGCGGCCCCGTAACAGAGGACCGCGACCGCCAATCCCAGGGGCAGCAAAACCTCGCCAAGTTTATGAAAATCCTAATGGTTAAGCGGCTTGAGAGCAGCTTCCACGCTTTCCTACTTACCCTCGAGCGCTTCATACGCACCTACGAGAGAGTTACCGCGGCCTTCCATGACGGCTACGTGTACGTAAGCAAGAAACACACCGACAAGGTATTCGACCTGCTGGAAGCCGGCGACGAAGAATCACTTCAAGACCTGCTTGACGATGAAAAAGCCGAACGCCTTGACGCCCGCGATTTCCGGCCCGATTTCATCGCCGACTTGGAGAGCGACCTCCGCACCCTCAACTCCCTCCGCGACCTCTGGAAGGGAATGAACCGCGATCCCAAGTGGGACGAGTTCAGGCGGATACTCCGCACCCGCGAGGAACTGCGGCAGGCCAAGCTTATCATCTTCACCGAGTCGAAGGAGACGGCGGAATACCTGGGGATGAAAATCGCCACCGAAGTTGAGGGGAAGGTGCTCGTCTCCACCAGCGAATCCGACGAGTACACCTACAGGCAGGTGACCGCAAATTTCGACGAAGGTGCCCCGCACCCCAGAGACGACTACCGCATCCTCGTCGCCACGGAAGTCCTCTCGGAGGGCGTCAACCTCCATCGGGCAAATATCGTCATCAACTACGACATCCCGTGGAATCCGACTCGGCTCATCCAACGCGTCGGACGGGTGAACCGCGTGGGAACCAGACACGCCACCATCCGCACTTACAATTTCTTCCCTACTGACGAGGGCAACGATATCATTAAGCTCAGAGAGGCTGCTGAGGCCAAGATTCACGCCTTTATTGAGATGCTTGGCAACGACGCGCGGCTGCTTACGGACGGTGAGGAAATTAAATCGCACGACCTCTTTGACCGGCTAAACTCGAAAGCCACGATCACCGGCGAAGATGAGCAGGAGGACTCCGAACTAAGGTATCTCGCGGAGATACGGGAAGTCCGCGATAACAAACCGGACCTGTTCCAGCGTATCAAGGCCCTCCCGAAAAAAGCCCGCTCCACCCGCGCCGGGCTGGCCCCTGCCGGAATTGACCCCGTACTTGCCTTCCCTTCACTGATGACCTATTTCCGCAAAGGGCGGCTGGACAAATTTTTCATCGCGACCCCGCTGGGCAAATCCGTGGAGCTCGATTTTATGCAAGCTGCCTCCCTCCTGAAGCCTTCCGACCCCGCTGAGCCGCGCTTGGAGATTGGCGACGATTTCTACCGCCTGCTCGACCTCAACCAAAACGAGTTCGCCAACGCCACCAGCGGCGCCAGCGCCGGGCCCGGCAGGCCCGGCGGGGGGCAAAACGCCGCCCAAATCCTTAAGCGGCTTGCAGCCCGCGAGATGCGCTCCTACCACGGGTTTACCGAGGACGATGAGGCATTCATCAGGCAGGTTACTGGTGCGCTGAAGGATGGCGCGATCCCAAAAAACAACTGCCGTAAGGTTGCCGAGGCGCTGAAAAAAGAATCCGACCCGCTGCGCGTGCTCGCTATCCTTCGGCGCGAAATTCCCGCGCCCCTGCTTGCGCCCACCCATGCCGCGCAGCTCGCCTACAGCGAGAGCCCGCGTGAGGTTATTCTCTCCTCCATGCTGCTGGAGGCGCCATGAATCGCGAACAAGCCCGCACACTCGTTAAGGAAACATTTACCGGGGGATTCGACAGGGGCAGATTCACCCAGTTTATATTCAACCTCCTCAACCGCATCGACGAGACCAAAGCGTTCGCCTGCAACACCCAATACGTGAAAGATGCCTTCAAGCCGCATGTCAGCCGCTATGAACGGCTCGGCACCTACACGGCCCCCGACGGCCGAAAAATCGACATCATGATTGTTTCCCTCACAGATGAAGCCAAGCTCACCCGCGCCCGCACCGCTCTGCGCAATTTTGTGGCAGACTACCTGAAGCATCGCGACCGGAAAGACGCCGCCCTGGTCGCGTTCGTTTCTCCAACTGAATCCGCTTGGCGCTTCTCCTATATCAAAATGGAATATGCCACCGTTGAGAAACCAACAGGCGATGTGGGTGTAGAGGCCCGTCTCACCCCCGCCCGGCGATTCTCATACCTGGTCGGGCCCGGCGAAAGTTGCCATACGGCCCAAACCCGGTTCCTCGATCTGCTCCAAAACACACAGACCAATCCGCAATTGGAGGCCATCGAGGAGGCCTTCAGCGTGGAGGCGGTCACCAAGGAATTCTTTAAGGCCTACAAAGAGCTTACCTTTGAGGTCAAGGAGGAGCTTGAAAGGCTGGCCGCCGGCGACGGGGCTATCGGAGCCGAATTTGCCGCCCGCCATATCAGCACCATGGACTTTGCTAAAAAACTGATGGGCCAAATCGTCTTTCTCTATTTCCTCCAGAAAAAAGGCTGGCTCGGCGTGCCGAAAGATGGCGCCTGGGGCCAGGGCCCGCACAACTTTCTCCGCAGGCTGGCCCAAGGTGAGTACAAGCGTGACACAGACATTCCTGTCTGTGCCCGAACTCAGGGTGACATAGACATTCCTGTCTGTGCCGATCAAAGCCACCCCGAATACGCCAACTTTTTCAATGATCTGCTCGAGCCCCTGTTTTATGACACCCTGGCCACCGACCGCGGCCACGAGTCACTCTGCGAGCAGTCCAATTGCCGCATCCCGTTCCTTAACGGCGGCCTGTTTGAACCACTCAACGGCTACGATTGGCGGGGAACCGAAATCCTGCTTCCCAACCGCCTGTTCACCAATACCGAACCGGTGGAAGAGGGCATCATCGGCACCGGCATTCTGGATGTTTTTGACCGGTACAACTTCACCGTCAACGAAGCCGAGCCGCTTGAAAAGGAAGTGGCCATTGATCCGGAAATGCTCGGCAAAGTTTTCGAAAACCTGCTGGAAGTAAAAGAACGCAAATCCAAAGGCTCCTACTACACCCCGCGCGAGATTGTCCATTACATGTGCCAGGAAAGCCTGATCAACTACCTCGACACCGCCATAAACAACCAAGGTGACACAGACATTCCTGTCTGTGCCGAATCAAAGGGTGATACGGACATTCCTGTCTGTGCAACAGCAGGTGGCGATACGGACATTCCTGCCTGTGCAACAGCAGGGGGTAGTATTGACATTCCCGCTTGTGCAGAACCAAACAGTACCACCACCGGAGGAATTCAAAAAACCAAGCGCAACCTCCCCCATTGGACCAGAGAAGGCTCCATCCATTGGATCACTTTCCGGCTCGCCGATTCCCTGCCGCAGGAAAAATTAAGTGCTTGGCGGGCCGAACGGCACGCGTGGCTCTCCAAAAACCCTCAGCCATGGAGTGACGACCTTTGGCAAGAATATGACCGGCTCTTCGGCGATCGCCTGGAATCTTGGCTTGATGCCGGGTACGGCTCATGCGCTCTGGCACGCCCCGATGTCCGGCAGGCTGTGCAGGATTGCCTGCTTCGTTTCGACGGCGATCGGCTGCGGCTCCACGCCGCCGTTATCATGCCCAATCATGTCCATCTGCTGTTGGAACCCCTTGCTGGTTACGAGGTGTCTGGCTTGCTCAAGGGCATCAAAGGTGCCAGTGCCCGCAAGGCCAACGAAATCTTGGGAAGCGCCGGAACCGCCTTTTGGATGGATGAATCCTACGATCATATCGTCCGCAGCGAACGGCAATATGGGCACTTTATCCGCTACATCTCGGAAAATCCCATTAAATCCAACCTGCCTTTTAGCCAGTTTTGGCTTTACCATGGGGAGGGTGACACAGACATTCCTGCTTGTGCTCCCGGCCAAACTGCTTCACCGCAGACAGGAACGTCTGTGCTACCAAAACCACAGACAAGAATGTCTGTGCCACGTTGTGATATTGAAGCGCTCATCCACTCCGGCGATCAAGCGGCCCATTACGAGGCCGCCCGCATTGGCGGGACGGTTAGCTACAAAGCCAGGTTGCCTGCAAGCATCGAGAAAAACGCCCGGCTTCTGGACGAAGCGCTTGCCGCGATCACCGTTTGCGACCCCGCGATCGGTTCCGGCGCCTTTCCCGTGGGCATGATGCAGGAAATCGTCCGCGCCCGAACCGCACTGACACCCTACTTTAACGACGTGCACGACCGCACCCCCTACCATTTCAAACGCCACGCGATACAAAACTGCCTTTACGGCGTGGATATCGATCCGGGCGCCGTGGAAATCGCCAAATTGCGCCTTTGGCTTTCGCTCGTGGTGGATGAGGAAGATGTGCGGCAGATCAAGCCGCTGCCGAACTTGGACTGCAAAGTGGTCGTCGGCAATTCACTGCTGGGCGTGGAAAAAAACCTGTTCAACGCGGAATTATTTGGGCGGTTGGAAGCGGTAAAGCCAAAATATTTCGACGAAACCGACGGCGAGAAAAAACGCAAATACCGGCAAGAAATTGACCAAATTATCCACCAACTCACCAACGGCACCGAGACGTTCGACTTCGAGATTTACTTTTCGGAGGTGTTTCGCCACGAGAAGAAGGGGTTTGACGTAGTGATCGGGAACCCGCCTTACCTGGAGGCCCGAGGCCCGGCGTTCGGAGGCGGTTTGAAGGATGCGCTACAGAGGGCGCTCGCCAGCCGATGGCCGGGACTTAATCCTACCAGATATATTCCTCGCGGGGCCGACCTCCTCGTCTATTTCTTGGAAGTCGGGGTTCGGCTTGTTGCGCAGACGGGCACTGTGGCGCTCATAACGCAAAACGCCTGGCTCGACACGGAGTACGGCGTGAAATTCCAACGGTTCCTCGTCGACCGGACACACGTTGCCCTGGTCGTTGACAGTAATTTCAGGCATTTCGACGCCGCCGACGGACCCGAAATAAATACGGTCATCACTTTTTTCCGCGGAAGGATTTCCCCGCCAGGCGGCTATACCACCTTTGCCCGATTCGAGCGTGCATTTTCGCCGGGGGCCGTCTCGTCTTCGGGGCGCAGGGTCGAGGGACCAGTGAACGGGGTGCTCTATCAACAATATCCGACGTCGAGCCCGACGCTGAGGAGCACAAAATGGGGAATACTGCTCTCCCTCGATGAGGTCGTAATGCAACTGCTCGCCACCCTGGAAGCGCGGGCGCAACGCCTTCCGCCAAGTGGCCCCTGCCGCTTATGGGTGGGACAGGGGCTGAATCTTACCAAGGACTACTACCTTAGCTCGGCCCAGGCGAAAGAAGCGGGGCCTGATCCTGAAGCGATTATTCCAATATTTACCGCTGCGGACGGTGCTCCGTTCGTTGTTGAGGACACGGCGATGCGCCTGGTATGTAGCCCGGCGGGCTCCGATTCAAAGGCCAAATTCCCGGGGAACAGGGGCGTCCGCTTTTTCGACCGGGGATCCATTTCCAAGCGCCCGCCGATCCTAATCATGCCACGAGGCATCGGCAGGCACTTCTGCGCCCTCAACCCGGCGGAGGCGTTCTCGTCTAGCTTTGTTGAAATTTACAGTGCATCACGGCCGAGCGACGAAGTGCTTTATTCTCTTTGGGCCGTGCTCAACTCGTCCGCCATGTGGCTCGTGCGTGAGGCCACCGGGAGGAAGAACCTTGGGGGCGGAATGTTGAAGGCCGAGGCCGTAGACCTAAAGGATGTACCGTTTTTCCTCAGACTGGCCCGCACCAAAGAAATCGAGAGCCTTGCCTACCAACTGCGCGACCGGGAGGCTTTCGACACACTCAGCGAAATCGAAACACCGGAACACAAAACGATCGATGATCTCGTCTTCGGCCAACTCGGGATACCAAACGAGACGCGACAACTTATCGTAGACGGACTGAAACGGAAGGTGTCCGAAAGGCATAGCAAATCGCAAACGGGTATGGATGGAATCGCGCGGGGGCGGGAAAGGGACGCCGCCCCGCCGAGCAGCGAACCTAAGAAGCCAAGGAAAAACCGATGCGGATAAGCCGGGTTCAAATTAGTAATTTCCGCAACTTCGCCAACCTCGACGTCGCACTTGGCGATCACGCCGTCATCGTCGGGGAAAACAAGGTTGGGAAATCGAATTTCCTCTACGCGCTACGGTTGATTCTTGACCCGTCACTGCCAGATACGGCAAGGAAGCTTCGCGAAGAGGATTTCTGGGATGGCCTTGCACGGCCATTGACCTCCGGCGACCGAGTTGTTATTTCAGTTGATATTGCCGATTTTGAGTCTGACGATAATCAACTTGCAATCTTAGCCGAGCATCTGATCCAAGCGGAACCCATGGTGGCTCGCCTGACGTACACATGGCAGCCGGTCGCCGGCCTAACAACAAACCCGAACAAAGAGTCGGACTACGAATTCATAATTTACGGTGGGGATCGGCCGGAAAATCGCATTAATTACGAGGTACGCGGGCGGTTGCCGCTTGAGCTGCTGCCGGCACTCCGGGATTGCGAGGCGGAGATGGCACGGTGGACGCGGTCTCCGCTGCGCCCAATCCTTGAAAAGGCTGCCGGCATGGTTGATCGCGATACCCTCCAAACACTGGCAAAAGGGGTCGACGCAGCCACCGAAAACCTGGCAAACATCGACGAGATTAAGGGCGTTGCAGGGTCAATCACAAAGAAGCTTACTGAAATGGTGGGCTCGGCTCAGGCACTGGAAACCGCTCTTAGGTTCTCGCCGAGCGACCCGGATAAGTTGCTTCGGGCACTCCGCCTTTTCATAGATGGCGGTAAGCGGGGACTGTCCGAGGCAAGCCTTGGTTCCGCGAACATCCTCTATTTTGCACTCAAGGCATTGGAATACGACCGATTGGTTGCCGATGGCGACCGGGATCACACGTTTCTGGCGATTGAGGAACCCGAAGCGCATATTCACCCAAGCCTGCAGCGCCTTATCTTTCGGAACTACCTGCGCCCGCGCCTTCCCGTTGATAACGGGACGCAGGGAAAATCTTCAACGACTTTGATGACCACCCACTCGCCACACATCGCCAGCGTAACGCCGCTAAGGCAGATTGTTATTCTTCGCACCAACACGGAAAATAAGGCTACCGAAGCGGCCTCCACGGCCGCGCTTGACTTGACCGCGGATGAAATAGCTGATCTCGAGCGGTACATAGATGTAAATCGCGGGGAGCTATTTCTTGCTCGTGGGGCCATCTTGGTTGAAGGCGACGCTGAAAGGTACATCGTTCCTGTCCTAGCCAAGAAGCAGGGCTACGATCTGGATGAACTGGGAATATCAGTGTGCTCCATATCCGGTACAAACTTCGTACCATACGCCAAGTTAATTGGACCCACGGGGTTGAGAATTCCGTTTGCGGTACTGACCGACCTCGATCCCGGTGCTGCACGAAACGACGGTGCCGTGGCACCACAACGAGGTCTGGACCGTGTAGCTGCAATACTTCGTGCCGTCGGCATCGAGCCGCCAGATGGCAACGATTCGGATCGCCTGCGTGAAGCCGCCGAGCAAAATGGAATATTTCTGAACAATCACACGCTTGAAATTGGCCTATTTAGACCAGGCCTGCACGGGGCGTTTATTCAGGTAATGTCCGAAATTGGTGAAAGCGAGCCGATGAAACAGCGCATGCGAGACTGGGGTCTCAACCCGGCATCGCTTGATTCTGCCCGATTTCTTGCTGACATCGAAAGTGTCGGCAAGGGACGCTTCGCACAGCGGCTGGCCACGATCGTAAGCCATGGCGAATGTGGCTCCGCGTGCCCATATTACATAAGGAAGGGGGTGGAGCATGTCGTTGGCGAATGCCAGCACCGCTAAACCCCGTTACATGCATGCCGCTGAGGATCTCCGCGCAAATTCTGAACAGTGGAGCGTCTACGAATCAGGCGGGAATTGCGTGGTGTTGGCTGGCCCGGGCAGCGGCAAGACAAAAACCCTCACAATTAAAATGGCTCGAATGCTCGCCGAGGATGTTCGCCCGCCGCGCGGCATTGCCTGCATAACGTATAACAACCAATGCGCCCGAGAACTTAGGAAACGGCTCTCGCAACTGGGCGCCTACGAAGGCCGCCGCGCGTTCATCGGCACGCTCCACTCCTTCTGCCTGCAGAGTATCGTTATGCCGTACGCCCCGCTTGCCGGGCTGTCCGCCGCAAACCCAGTTAAGGTTGCCTCGACGACCGAGATCAAAGAATTACAAGAAAAGGCGTTAAAAAAGTTGACCGACGACGAACGTTGGGGCCCCAGGTTCGATAATTACCGCCGTACGCACCTAAACCGAACGCATCCATCCTGGAAACATGGCGACGAGCAGGCAGCGAAAGTTATCGAAACCTACGAGGCTCTGCTCGCGGAGGAGGGGCTGATCGATTTCGACTCGATGGTCCTCACGGGCTTACAGTTGGTCCGGGAACATGCATGGGTTCGGAAGGCACTGAAAGCGCGCTTCCCGATTTTGGTTATCGACGAGTATCAAGACCTGGGGCGCGCCCTTCACGAAATCGTTACCCATCTGTGCTTCCCAGAAGGAATGCAACTACTCGCCGTGGGCGATCCGGACCAGTCTATCTATGGCTTTACCGGTGCGGAGCCGTCACTCCTTCGGGAATTGGCGCAGAGGCCGGACGTAGCCAAGATAGAACTCAAATTGAATTACCGGTGTGGCTCAGAGATCATCCATGCGTCCGAGGCCGCGCTGGGCGAGGAACGCGATTTTGAGTCAGCAAGTGATGAGCCCGGCGAGATATCCTTTCACGAGCGTCCCGACGGGCTTGACGATCAGGCCAAGTTCATCTGCACTGAACTGATACCCAAGGCGCTGGCCAGACGGAAGGGACGAAAAATAGGCGACATCGCTGTTCTGTATCTCGATAAGAACGACGGAGACGCTATGGCCGCCGCCGCGGCCACAGCCAGGTTTCAATTCATCCGTGTAGACGGCAACAACCCGTACCAACCCTCTCCGGTGACATATTGGTTGGAAGACTGCGCCGCTTGGTGTGTCGGTGGTTGGCGAACGGGGGCAGTCTCGCTGTCTGACCTGGTGCGGCGGTGGCTGGCATTTAACTCATCCCCGCAATCCGACCACCAGCGGCGGAACATGCGCGTCGCCCTCGTTCGATTCTTACGCGACAATCGCGTCCCTGAAGCCCCACTACGCGATTGGCTCGGGAAAATGCTGGATGGTTTCCTTCAAACATGCCTTGACCGCGAAACTGGGTTACGCGATGACGCCGAAAAAGTCGCGAAGTTATTGAATGCCGTCTCCGTCGACGGGGCTTTGCAACGCTACACGGTGGCCATATTCGGTGGACAAAAGGGATCACCTGATCAACTTAATTTATCTACACTTCATTCCGCCAAAGGACTCGAGTACGACATTGTGATTTTGCCCGGTTTGGAAGAGGGTCGAATTCCATATTACAACGATGATGATCGGGCCATCCGCGAAAAGCGGCGTCTCTTCTATGTCGGGCTAACCCGTGCGCGACACGAGGTCCATCTCCTGTATTCTGGATGGTACGAAAACCAATATGGCCGCCGATTCAAGGATGGCCCATCGCGGTTTGTGGAAGATGTGCAGAGGCGCCTCGGCGGCGGCGCATCCGGCCCGTCGGACAAAAATCTCCCGGGATCACCGGCCCACTTAAAGCGCGATGGTGCGGTACAGCAGGTGAAGATAACTCACAAATGAGGGATCAGGTTCAGCAGGACGTTTCGCAGAAAAAAACGGAAATACGCAAACAAAACCGATATCGAAAAATCAATATTACATCAGGTAGATGTTCAGCCGGGCAAGGCCAAGAAATTTTTGGAAACAGAGGGCCTGGCGGCGATGCTGCCCGGGAAACTGCCGGCCGACCCTGGCTTGCCATTTTAATCGTTGCGGTGGGATCACCCCTCGGCAGCACGCCGCAAACCATTGCTTCCTTTGGATACCTATCTCCCAATCGTACTGCGAGCGGAGCGCCCGGGTGGGCGGGTTGGACCGCCAGTCCATGCATTTATTTAGCGACCACCTACACCAGTGCGCCGCCAAGGCCGGGCCCCAATCAGGACGCAGATCGAAGCTGAAACCTGCAGCCGCTACTGCGGTCCTCGCTGACCGACGAGGCGTGTGCGTGCAAGCCCATCTTCCGCCCCCGCACATGGCTTTCGATGTCTTTGGGGTTTCCCCGGAAAAAACGCCTGTCATCCACTCGTTCCGCAGCGTCATGCGGGCTGGCAAATGTGCACTCCATCCCCGCCAGAAGTCACGCCATACCAAAGATCTATGCCGCCGAGCGAATAATCGCTAACATTGTGGGATGGATT
>JAJYZF010000028.1 GCA_021800165.1 Planctomycetota bacterium
GCCCACATCAAAGCGTGTCAATCCATGAAGATGGTCCAATGACTGGAAAGCCGGATGCGGGAAATCCGCCCGTCCGGTTTGGCGGGAGGGGAGGACGCCGGTTCGGCGTCCTTTCCTACCCCGATCTTACGCAAGTGAGACGCATGCTCAATACCAATTTCTAGGCGTGTGTACCATCGCCCAAGCCTTCCAGAATGCCTTCTCGTGGGGTTCGCTGGCTCGGTCAGGTTCAGGGAGCCGCGGCTAAGACTCTTCCTCTTCGCTATCCTCCTCGTGCGAATCGGATTCATCCGCAGGTCTGATCAGGCCTTGTTCAAGCATCCGGGCATATTCAATGCAGTAGCTGGCCCATGGCTTGGCTTCCAGACGGGCCTTGCCGATGGGTTTACCGGTGGCCACGCACACCCCATAGGTACCTTGATCAATGCGATTGAGCGATTCTTGAATTTCCCGCAGAAGCTGGCGTTCACTTTCGATTAAGCCGAGCGTAAATTCCTGTTCAAAATTATCGGTGCCGACATCCGCCATGTGCATCGGGCTGGAGGAATGATTGTCCTGACTTTTAAAGGCTTCGCTTTCCATGGAGCCTACATCCCCAAGAATCTCGCGGCGTTTTTCCAGCAAAAGTGTGCGAAAGTGTTCCAATTCCGCTTTGGAAAGCTTGGGTATCGGGGCATTAGTGCTCTTTTCCAGCACCTTGGCCGACGCGCTTGGCGGTTTAATGACCGAGGTCGCTTGCGCATGCGCCTTGGATTTGGATGCCAACTTGGTCACCTTCGGGTGCGACGCCGCCTTACGCACGCTGGACACCCGCTGCCTTGCCGGCTTGCCCTTGACCTTGGCAGCGGCCCGGACACCCGACCGGATGGCCTTCCGGCCAGGCACCTTGCTGGCTTTAGACGAGGTTCGTTTCTTATTCACCGACATGCACGCTCCAAATTTTCTTTTCTCAAGCGCCACAACCATCTCCCTTGCTCGCTCCACCGCCGCTGGCGCTGACCAAAGCAGCAGTTGGGTAAAGACCAATAAGAATATCGGCTTTTGGGCTGCGTGTCAATTTCTGGGCTTGTACGCAGGTCCGAAAAACGAAATAGTGCGGCCGGATTCTCTGGCCACCGCCCAATTCCGCCCTTTTAGCCGCGGGCCTCGTGCCCGCGCGTCGCGGATGGAGCTTTCCGCCCAACACGCCGTTCCGCCGCTTGCCAAAATTTATGGCCGCACCCGGTCCGAAATACAGCTTTTTAAGGCTCTCGGCCAGCGCTTGCCGCCGCCACAAAAAAGCCATAAGATACACTATTGTCGGTGGTTGGCTGGAGCGGCGAAATTACATGGCACGTAAGCGTAAAGAAATCACTGAAATTCTCCAGGAAATGGGCGTGCTAAAAGCGGCAGCGGTGGCGCAGGCCACCGCCGAAGCCGCCAAAACCAAAAAGCCGATCGATCAAACCATCCTGGCTCTCAAGCTCGCGTCCGAGGAAGACATCACCAAAGCCTTGGCCATTCAAAACGATATGGAATATATCGATTTAGATAAAAATATGCTTGCCGCCAGCGATTTTAAGCTGCTGCCGGAAGACATTATCCGCCGTCATCAGGTGTTGCCGCTGGGGATGGATAAAGGCAAGCTGCGCATCGTGGTCAGTGACCCCAACGATCTGGAAACGCTGGAGGCCCTGCGCTTCCGCCTCAACAAACCCATCGAAACCTGCTTGGCGGAAAAAAGCCAGATCAAACGCCACATCGACCGGTTATTTTCGGAAGAACAGCGTTCCATCGACGATATGGTTCGCCGCATGAGTGTGGACCGCGGCACCTCCATCGACGTGAAAGTCGGCGAAAAAAAAGAGACCGACGAAGCCCCCATCATACGCCTGGTAACCGCCATCATCACCGAAGCGGTCAAAGCCCGCGCCAGCGACGTTCACATCGAGCCAATGAAAGATCGGGTACGCGTACGCTATCGCATTGATGGTGTGTGCGTGCAGCGCGACAACCTGCGCAAGCAGGTGCAGGCACCGGTTCTGGCCCGGCTCAAAATCATGAGCGGCATGGATATCGCCGAAAAACGCGTGCCCCAGGACGGGCGCATCAAGATGGATGTTGATGGTACGGATATCGACTTTCGTGTGAGTTCGCTGCCGGCCTATCATGGGGAATCCTTGGTGCTGCGTATTTTGCGGCCGGACAATGTCAAAATCGGTATTCAGCGCATGGGCTTTGAAGAAGATGAATACCAGCGCTTCAAAAAAGTGATCAGCCGGCCCAATGGCATCTTTCTGGTCACCGGGCCTACCGGCTCTGGCAAAACCACCACGCTCTACGGAGCGATGGCGGAACTCAATACGGCCGATCGCAAAATCATCACAGCCGAAGACCCCGTGGAATATAATTTTCCCGGTATTAACCAATGTCAGGTGCGTGAGGCCATTGGTCTGACTTTCGGCAAAATCCTGCGTTCGATGCTGCGGCAGGCCCCCAACATTATTCTGGTTGGTGAAATCCGCGATCTGGAAGTGGCCGAGGTAGCCATTCAGGCCGCGCTTACCGGTCACCTGGTATTTTCCACGCTGCACACCAACGATGCGCCATCCGCCATCACCCGGCTCATCGACATGGGTGTCAAGCCGTTTCTGGTGGCTTCGTCCATTCAGGCCGTGATGGCTCAGCGCCTCGTCCGAACACTTTGTGATCAGTGCAAACAACCCGATCTGGACCCCGATCGCCGCATGTTGAGTCTGCTGGGCTTTACCGAACAGGAACTTGTCGGAAAAACAATTTTCAAACCCTCGGGCTGCGCAGCCTGTAACAACACCGGCTATCGCGGTCGTATCGGCATCTTTGAAATGATGATGATGACCAACGAGGTGCGCGAGCTGGCATTTAAGCGATCCCCGGCCGGCGTGTTGCGCAAGGCCGCCAAAGCCACGGGTATGAAAACGCTGCTCGATGACGGCAAAGTGAAGGTCGTCAACGGTATTACCACGGCTCGCGAAGTGGCCCGTGTTACTCAGGCGGAGGGTATTTTGGCCGAATAGCGCCAAGGAGACAAGAGGCTCCGCTCCCGGCACGCCGGGACGGGCTAAAGGAAAAAAACGAGTTATGAAAGACGTTTTCAGTTTTCGGTGTTTGGTTGGCCGTACGGTTCCTCGTCGCCCCATCCTCGCGCCTTGGTGCCTTCGTGTGTAACCGGTCGTCCTCTGTTCCCTGTGTTTTGTTTAGGATGTTTTCATGTCACAAATGCACATAGACCGACTTCTGGAAACCACCATCAAACGCGAAGCCTCCGACCTGCACCTGCGTGTTGGTCGGCCGCCGGTGCTGCGCATCAGCGGCCATCTACGCGATTTGGCCACCAAAAGTCTGGATCCGGAAGATACCATGGCCCTGATGAAGGCCATTACCCCCGAACGCAGCCAGCAGGAACTCCAGGAAACCGGCAGTACCGACTTTGGCTTTGCCTTTGCCAGCAGTGACGGATCTGCCAAGGCCCGTTTCCGCGTGTCGGCGTTTCGGCAAAAAGGCACCGTTGCCATGGTGCTCCGTAAGATACCCTACAAACTGCTTACTTTTGACCAGTTAGGCTTGCCTAAGATATGTGCCGAATTATGCCGCCGGCCCCGTGGATTGTTTTTAGTCACCGGCCCGACCGGTTCAGGAAAAACCACCTCGTTGGCCTCCATGGTCAATTACATCAACGAAAATTTCGATCGCCACATCATCACCGTTGAAGACCCGGTTGAATATTACCACGAGCATAAGAAAAGCATCATCAGCCAGCGCGAAGTCGGCGAAGGCAACGATGTGCCTACCTTTGCCGAGGCTCTGCGGCGGGCCTTGCGCCAGGACCCCGATGTTATTCTCGTCGGTGAAATGCGTGATCTGGAAACCATCAGTGCCGCCATCCGCGCCGCCGAAACCGGCCACTTGGTGTTTGGAACGCTCCATACCACGGGTTGCCAGGGAACTATCAACCGTGTCATCGACGCATTTTCGGCGGACCAGCAGGAACAAATTCGCGTCCAGCTTTCCACCACTTTGCTGGCGGTCATCAGTCAGGCCCTGGTCCCGCGGTGCGATCAGGATGGCGTGGTGGCGGCGTATGAATTTTTGGTGGTAACGCCGGCCATCGCTAACCTCATCCGTGAAAATAAAACCTTCCGTATCGACGCTTTCATTCAAACCGGCCGTAAATTCGGCATGCAACTGCTCGATGATAAGCTGCTGGAACTTTTCCAAGCCGGAAAAATCAGCGCTGAAGATGCCGTGGATCGGGCCCGCAATCCCGCCGATCTGGCGGAGCGCATGGGTAAAAAGCTGGATCGTCCCGACACCGAAAAAGATACCTCCCCGCCCGCCGGTACCCGAGGTCTCAAATGATCATTGCACCCCGCAGTTTGCCGTTTCCGCCTTGCAGCGCCGCCATCGCCCCGGCCCTGCGTGCCGGGTTACGCCCATCCTTGGCTGCCGCGCAACCGCGCTGGAAAACAACACTGCCCTCTTCAAATTGGAGCTCTTATGCCTGATCCCGTGGATCCCCAAAAAACCTCTGAGCCGCCCAAGCCACCCCGGCCGGCGCGCGGCAAGATGCCTCCGGTGGATCAGCTTAAAGACCGTCCGTTGGGCCGTGTGCTCATCAAAATGGGTTGCCTCACGCGCGAACAAGTTCACCAGGCCTTGGCGGTGCAGCAGGAACAAAAAACCAAGAAAATCAATACGCCCCTTGGCCAAATCCTGTTGGAACTGGAATTCATCAGTGCCCGCGACCTGAACTTTGCCTTAGCTGCCCAGCGTGGTTTTGAATCCGTCGATTTGGAAGGCCGCGATATTCCCCCGGAGATTATCAAACTCATCCCCGCCCAGATGGCCACGGTCTATCGCGTTATCCCCCTGACCCACGACCCCGCCACGAACACCTTGGCCATAGCCCTCGATTCGCCCGAGAACTTCCGGGTGATTGATGACCTTAAAACCCTGATGGGGTTCAAGGTGGTGGCGTATATTGCCGACGCCGGGGCCTTGGCCAAACTGCTGCAACGCTACTACGAAAATAAGCAGGAATCTCTGGCCGATCTGATGTCTGAAATCGGGACCGACGAGACCCTGGCCCAATTGCAAAACCGTGGCGATTCCATCGACCTGGAAATGCTTAAAGATCTGGCCGAGTCCAACCCGGTCAAGAGGTTGCTGAACATGGTGCTCATGCAGGCCATCAAAGAGCGGGCGTCGGATGTACATTTTGAGCCTTTTGAGCATGAATTCAAAATGCGTTACCGCATCGACGGCGTGCTCTACGAGATGGTGCCACCCCCCAAGTACATCGCGTTAGCCATTTCCAGCCGCATCAAGGTCATGGCCAATCTCGATATCGCCGAGCGACGACTACCACAGGACGGCCGTATTCCCCTGGTAGTGCACAATCATCCGATCGATCTGCGGGTGGCGGTGTTGCCGACCATCTTCGGCGAAAGTATTGTTTTGCGAATTTTGGATCGGTCCAATGTCTCTTTGGATCTCGATAAGCTTGGTATGCGCGACGAAGACCTAAGCGTATTTCGCCAGCTCGTCGAAAAGCCCAATGGCATCGTCTTGGTCACCGGTCCGACCGGTTCGGGGAAGACCACCACGTTGTATGCCGCTCTTAACGAACTTAACTCTGTGGAAGACAAACTCATCACCACTGAAGATCCGGTGGAATACGATATCGACGGCATCGTCCAAGTGCAAATTCGTCCCGAAGTAGACTTGACATTCGCCCGGTGCCTCAGATCCATCCTGCGGCAAGACCCCGACATCGTTTTGGTCGGAGAAATTCGCGATAAAGAAACAGCAGAGATCGCAACTCAAGCATCTTTGACTGGACACTTGGTTTTCAGTACACTTCACACCAACGATGCCCCCTCCGCAATTGCCCGTATGTTGGATTTGGGCGTCGAACCGTTCTTGATTACCGCTACATTAGAGGGGGTATTGGCCCAGCGGCTCTGCAGAAGGGTCTGTGTCAACTGTAAAGAAGAATATCAACCCAGCGAAGAACAATTGATGGAGCTGGAACTTTTGCCGGCGGATGTCAAGGGAAAATCGTTCTATCACGGTCGTGGCTGCGCCGTGTGCAACAATACCGGCTACAAAGGCCGTCTTGCTATTTGCGAAGTAATGGTTCTCGATGACGAAATGCGCGAGATGATTATGAACCATGCCTCCACCAATATTTTACGCAATGCCGCAAAAAAACGCGGCATGAGAACACTCCGCCAATCCGGTCTCTTGGGCATCTTCGAGGGTCTTACCACCATTGAAGAAGTGGTCAAACAAACCATCGTCGAAGAATAGCCGCGACCTTAAACACGAAGCCACGAAGCCAAACCCGGACGATAGAAAAGGAACTCCATTCATGGTCTACGGGGAAAACACCCCAGCGGCAGTTGAGCGAACTGCGACGCAAATCGTGGATGGGGCATTCAAGGTCCACCAGGGCTTGGGGCCGGGATTACTGGAATCGGTCTATGAAACCTGCTTGGAATACGAACTCCGCAAGCGTGGCCTGAAGGTGTTGCGCCAATCATCCGTGCCCATTATCTACGATGGAAGGAAACTCGACGGCGAACTCCGTTTAGATCTCCTCGTAGAAGATTCTGTGATCGTGGAGGTAAAAGCGGTGCAGCAGTTAATTCCCCTGTTCGAGGCCCAAGCCCTGACCTATCTGCGGCTAACCGGCTATCGATTGGCATTGCTGATTAATTTCGACGTGCCGCTCCTCCGGGACGGCATTAAGAGAATTATTTGTTAAGAAATGCTCCTTTCCAACCAGTTTCATTGTCTTATCAACTTCCCATCCCCTTGTCGTCACTTCGTGTCTTCGCGCCTTCGTGTTTAATCGGTCGTCGTCTCCCCCCCCGTCTCGCGCAGCGCCCCCGTCTCCCCCAATCACCTTCGTGCCTTCGTGTTTAGAAGCAGTTCCGCCCCATAACCTTCCTCTTCCCTCTCCGGGACGCAAATTCCTCTGCTTTTAGGCTGCCCGGTCTTGGCATTTAGCCGTATTGAAGTATAGATGGCGGCGCTAGCCGTCCGCGGCCGGGCCATGTTTGCCCGGCTGCCCGGGAATCCACCAAGCCTTCCGGATTCTCGGCCATCCGGCCCGCCGGCGCGGGCCGGCCTACCGCGGACCTTGGTCCGTCGGCCAACCATAAGGAGTCTCCCATGCCTACCTACCAATATGAAGCGATGAACGGTGCCGGTCAAACCGTCAAGGCGGAAATTGATGCCAATGATGCCGCCGAAGCCACGTCCAAAATTCGCGCCCAGGGCCACTTTTTAACCAAGCCCGTGAGGGAAAAGGCCGGCAAGAAGCCGCGCGGCGCCGGTGGCCCCACCTTGCCCGGAGCCACCAAAAAGAAAAAAGGCTTCAGTGAAATCTCCATCAATATCGGCAATGTTTCCACCAAAATCCTCACTTCCTTTACCCGCCAGCTTTCCACTTTGCAGGATGCCGGCTTACCCATTTTGCGGTCCTTAAAAGTATTGCAGCAACAGCAAAAGCCCGGCCGCATGAAAGACACCCTGCTGGATGTCACTGCCGATGTGGAAGGCGGCACCAGCTTAAGCGAATCCATGTCCCGCCACCCCAAAGTCTTTGACAAGTTGTACGTGAACATGGTGGCGGCGGGCGAAACCGGCGGCGTGCTGGACGTCATTTTGCAGCGCCTGGCGGAATTCATGGAAAAAGCCCAGCGCCTCAAACGCCGCATCAAAGGGGCCATGATCTATCCCATCGTCGTCATCAGCTTTGCCGTGCTCATGGTCACCGGCATTATGATTTTTGTGATCCCCAAATTTCAAAAGCTCTTTGCCTCGTTTAAAACCGGCCTCCCCGAAATTACTATCTTGCTCATGGAATTTTCCCACTGGGTGGCCAAGGAATATGGCTGGCTCTACATCATCGGCTCCCCGTTTGCCATCTATTTTATCATCAAACTTATTGGCAAAACCAAGCCCGGCCGCGTCGGTATAGACTGGCTTAAACTGCATCTGCCGGTCATGGGCAAACTGGTCGGCAAGGGCACCGTCGCCCGCTTTACCCGTACCCTTGGCACCTTGCTGGCCGCCGGCGTGCCCATTCTGGAAGCCATCAACATCACCCGCGAAACCTGCGGCAACGTGATTTACCAGAAAGCCCTGCAAAAAGTGCATGACGCCATCCGCGAGGGCGAAGGCTTTGCCGAGCCTCTTAAAAACGCCCGCGTCGTCGATGCCATTGTCGTGAACATGATTTCCGTTGGTGAAGAAACCGGCGATATGGACAAAATGCTCCTCAAAATCGCCGACAATTATGATGAAGAAGTGGATGTGCTGGTGGCCTCGTTGGTCAGCATCATGGAACCCCTGATGATTGTGGTGTTGGGCGTTATTGTCGGCGGCATCGTTATCGCCATCTTCCTGCCCTACGTCAAACTGCTCAACAGCTTCGGCGGCGGCGGGGGCGGCTAAGCACCTAAAGCGCCGGGAGTCGGCCCGGCAGCGGAAGTGAACTTGCGGAAAGGAAAAGCCCATGAAGACGTTAAACACAAAGATGCAGGCCGTGCCAGTCGGTCCCGATGGGGGCCTCCGGTCCCACCCGGATTTCGGCCTCCATGCCTCAAGAGAGGGGAGCATGGCTGGCGCACGAACCATGCAGCCCTGGGATTATTTCCCAGGCCGCACCATGCTTTCCCAGGCCGCAGCCCCGTCGCCCCCTCTTCGTGCCGCCTGTCCCGATAACCAAGCGGCAAGAACTGTGATCGGGATCGCGCCCGGAGTTTGTCCCGACGCCGCGGGATTTTTAACCCGTCATCGTCCCCCCGTCTCGCGCAGCGTTCCTCCGCGTTCCTCCGCGTCTCCCGGCCGCGCCGGGACGGTGAATCCGTCGTCGTACTCCCGCCTTCCGTCCCCTGACTCCTGTCTCCTGACTCCTGTCTCCTCGCGGGCCGCAGCCCGCGTCGCCCGGTCGTCAACTCCCGTCTCCCGTCTCCCGTCTCCCGACTCGCGGGCCGCTGCCCCGTCGTCGTACTCCCGTCTCCCGTCCCCTGACTCCTGTCTCCTGTCTCCTGTCTCCTCGCGGGCCGCAGCCCGCGCCTTCACCCTCATCGAACTCCTCGTGGTGATCTCGATCATCGCCATCTTAATGTCTATTCTTCTGCCCGCACTGGCCCACTTCCGTACCGAAGGCTATATCACCAGCTCCACGGAAGAATTAACCAGCGTCAAGGCCGCTTGCCTCGCCTATTACGCTCATTTTGACGCCTACCCCGGCCTGTTTTCAGAGGCGGATATTTCCAATGGCGATGTCAAGGACAGCAACGGCCACCTCATCACCGGCACCCAGAACATGCTGATCTCGGCGATGGGCACGGCCTACACCAGTGGCACTCTCCCCAGCGGAACCGCATATCTGGCCGTCAAGGATACCATCAGCGGCAGCACCTTCGACGTTACCACCACCCTCGGTACCGGCCCGATCGATTACGCCAACGGCAGCCAGCAGCTCAACGCATTTTTAACCCCGGCCCAAGCCGTGCTGGCCACCCAGCCACCCACCCCCGGCACAGCCACGCCTACAGCCCTGCCCACCCTTTACGATGAATTTCCCTCCGGCGTACCCGTTCTGTACTGGCGGCGCAACGCTGGATCCGCGGCAAACTATCCCGTAGGAACCAACGCCTCCACAACGGCCAACGCCGATTTTTGGCTGGACTGCAACGCTCCGTACTTTAATACCACCACTCTCTCCGCCATCAACGGTATTGTCTATGATGAGCAAACCACCACCTCGCCCCATTATTCCTCCTACAACGATCCCACCAACGGTATTAACGCCCTGGCCGCGATGGTGATCAACCAAACTACCGCGCCCAATTACGCCACCGCACCCAACACCCTGGGTTATCCGGTGCAGGGCGATTTTGTCCTGGAAAGCGCCGGCCCCGACCACGCCTACGGCCCGGCCATTCCACCCACCGGCAGTACCACCACCAACTGGGGCACCGCCGCCGGCCAATGCGATGACATCTTCGTATTCGGCGGGCAGTGAGGGTGGGGGGGGGGTAGGAGACCCAAGACAGGAGCAGAAGTTAGGAGTTGGACATGACCACCATCCCAACCCCGCAAAAGGAATCAACCGCAGAGGTACTTGAAATGAACGACCTAAAACAAATTCCGGAAAACCCAACCCTGCCTCCCCACGCGTCTGCCGGCTGCGCCGGGACGGTGAATCCGTCGTTCCGTCCTTCGTCCCCAAAATCTGTGCAATCTGTGAAATCTGTGGATCACCCCTCGTCGTCGCTTCGTGTCTTTCCCGACGCCTCGGGATGTTTAACCCGTCGTCGTCCCCCCGTCTCGCGCAGCGCCCCTCCGCGTTCCTCCGCGTCCTCTGCGGTGAATCCGTCGTTCCGTCGTTCGTCCCCAAAATCTGTGCAATCTGTGAAATCTGTGGATCACCCCTCGTCGTCACTTCGTGTCTTCGCGTCTTCGTGTTTAACGTCCCGCCGCAGCGGCGTTACTCCCGTCTCGCGGGCCGCCGCCCGCGGATTCACCCTCGTCGAGCTGCTTGTTGTTATCTCGATCATTGCGCTCCTTCTTGGCTTGCTGCTGCCCGCGATCCTGTGGGCCCAAAAGGATGCCTACATCACCGCCACCGAAGCGGACATGCACGCTCTAAGCATCGGTCTGGACCAATACCACGCCGATTTCAATATGTACCCCAATTCATCCATCGTGGATGGCAGTACCGGGGCCTACGGCGGGGCCATCCCACAGGGTGCCGGTTACGAAGTCATGGCCGAGGCACTGCTCGGATTTTTGCCGGGAAACCTCGATGGTTACCCGCCCTCTGGACAAGTCGGTAACATATTTTCTACCTCCCCCCAGACGACTCTTAACCAAACCCAGGGCTTCACCATGGCCCCCTACAAAAAAGTTTATGGTCCGTACATGAGCGTTACCGCCACCAACATCTTCATGATTCCGGGGACCTCCGCGAGCCTCCCGTCGCAATATTATTTCACCGACGCCTTCGGCCAGGCCGCCACCAGCAACGCTCAGCTTTTGCCCATACTCTATTTCAGCGCCAATACCAATCCGGCGGGTACGATTGCCTCGGGCAACACGAACCCCACGATCTTTGGCGACTATTACATTCCCGGCAGTGGCTCCAGCACCACAAATCCAAACGCACCGGGCATATTTAACGCCGGTGACGACAATAACCCACCGGGGCCGATTCCAGGTGCAGTCCCTCAGAGCCTGGCTCCAGCGCCTGGGTTTCTGAACCTCATTGGCAATACCTCCCAGGATAATCTCGTGGACGCCGGCGAGACAATTATGGGCAGCGATGGCTATTTGCTTGTCAGCGCCGGCCCGGATGGTGCGTATTTCACCGCCGATGACATTGTTTACGGACAGTAGCGTGCGGCGGACCGCAAAGAGACAGGAGCCAGGAAAATAAGGACCATGGCCATGAAAAAGATGATTCAGAAAAGAAATACAGGAATCAGGAGTACGGGTATCGCACAAACCGCCCAGCCCTGGGATTGTTTCCCAGGGCGCACTGTGCTTTCACAAGTAGCGGCCCCTCTGAATCCAGGCACACAGCCCCGCAGCGCAAATCCGTCGCGCCACGGCCAAGTAATGGCCGGGCTGGATTCCCCCCCGTCTCCCGATTCCCCTCTCCCGTCTCGCGCAGCGCCCAGTCGTCGTGTCTTCGTGTCTTCGTGTTTAACCGGTCGTCGTCCCCCCGTCTCGTGCAGCGTTCCTCCGCGTTCCTCCGCGTCTCCCGGCCGCGCCGGGACGGTGAATCCGTCGTCGCACTCCCGTCTCCCGTCCCCTGACTCCTGTCTCCTGTCTCCTGTCTCCTCGCGGGCCGCCGCCCGCGCCTTCACCCTCGTCGAACTCATGGCCGTGATGACCATCATGCTCATCATGGCCCTGATCACCATTCCCGCCTTTGCCAAAATGTTCCAAAACAGCAAGCAGGTGGGTGCCATGAACGAAATATCCTCCATGATCGCCCAGGGCCATGCCCTGGCCCTGAAAATGCACCAGCAGGTGGCCGTGGTGTTTTATGAAGAAACCGCCGCCAATGTACCATCCGGATCGCCCGTTTATTCCGGCGAAACCGCCATCGCCCTGGCCGTGGCCCCGCAAGGCCAGCCCGAAAATGGCAGCTCGGACAGTACTCCACTGTACTTTGAACCCTATTTTGGTACGCCCGTCCAATACCTGCCCAAGGGGATGGTGGTCGCTGCGCTGAATTCCAGCACCACCGGTGTATCTGGGCTTAATCCCGCCGGCACCTGTCGGGCCATCGTCTTCGATGCCTCCGGCCATCTGGTTTTACGCAGCTACTTGGGTGCCATACCCAATCCCGATAACACCACCGGAGCAGACTACTTGGATTGGCAGTTTATCTCTACCGCCAACCCCAGCCCGTCGTCAACAGACATTCCCACCAGTTCCCCCGGCGTGATGGCCTACGAGCCGTCCACGCTGCCCGCTTCGGCGACCGCCTCCACCACGGCGCTAGCCACGTACCTCGCCGCTAATAACGATGTGTTTATTGTCAACTCCTACACAGGAGCCGTGATCCGATGAAACGAAAAGGAAATAATCTAGGAGTCAGGAGACAGGAGATAGGAGACAGGAGCACGGCGCGCGCCGGGCCACAGATGGCCGTGAACATGGGACAGCAAACCGGAATCAAAGGACAAATGTCAGAACATAGGAGAAAAAATGGAGCCGGCAGCACACTTTACGGACTTGATGGTCTGGCAAAAGGCACACGCCTTTGTGCTGGCGTCTTATCGTGCGACGGCCAGGTTTCCAAAAAGCGAGACTTATGGCTTGACCAGCCAGTTCCGCAGGGCGGCGGTTTCCATTCCGGCAAACATTGCCGAGGGCTTCCGTCGCAAGGGCTTGCCGGAAAAGGCCCGTTTTCTCAATATTGCCCAAGCCTCTTTGGAAGAATGTCGGTATTATTTGATTCTGTCGCGCGATCTGGGCTACGCGCAAGAGCCAGCACTGCCCGATTTAGCAGTGGAAGTCAGCAAACTGCTGACCGCATACGAGCGCAGCGTCTTGAACCGCCTATCCGTTTGAACGGCCTGCGGCCTTCCCCCCGTCCTGCCGCCCTTGTCTCCTGTCTCCTGTCTCCTGTCTCCTGGCGCACCGCCCCTGACTCCTGTCTCCTGTCTCCTGTCTCCTCGCGGGCCGCAGCCCGCGTCTCCCCCAATCATCTTCGTGTCTTCGCGCCTTCGTGTTTAACCGGTCGTCGTCCCCCCGACTCGCGGGCCTCAGCCCGCGCTGGCTTCACCATGATCGAAGTCCTTTTTGCCATCATGATCCTTGCCCTGGGCCTGGTGATGGTGGCCGCATCGTTTCCCGTGGCCATCAAATGGACCCGCCAGGATACCAACAAAACCATTGGCCGCCTCATTGCCACCAATGCCCTGGGCATTATTGAAACGGAATATACGCCGACCTACCTTTCGGGCGTTCCGACCACCGGCCAGCTTGTGCCGTTGGCGGGGGTTAGCACGGCCCCGGCGATCTGGCCAACGCTGATTGACCGCACCTACGCCTTTGGCACGCCCACGCCATATCCGGACCCTGGCACGACGGCTAATTCGCTCTATTTCTGGACGGCGCTAATACGCCAGGCTCCCGTTCAGGCTCCTGGCGCGTCACCGCCGGCGCAGGCGCAGCCCATGTACGACCTCTATATTCTGGTATTCAAAAAGGGCAATCTCACCGATACGTACACGGGCACCAGCCCCGCACCGCTCCCGGCGGTCCCCGCGTCCACCACTGCCTCCGGCGGCAGGCTCAACACCGACGGCACGGGCGTTCCCTACGTCGCCACGGGCAGCCTTTCGGACACCACCTTCCCCGTCGGAGCCTTGGGCGTTGATGAAACCACCGGCGCGGTGTTCCGCAAGATCATAACAAACGTCGGTGGAACCAACTACGTCTGGCGCAGCGACCTGCCGGTCCCCACCAGCACCCCCAGCTATTCCAGCGGTCCGCAAGCCGACCCCGTCGCCTATGCCCCACCAACAACCAACAGCACGGGCCAGCCCGTGGGCACCGCCAGCCCGCTGATTTATATTTACACCACGACATTTACGCCGTGAGAAAGCAGGAGTCGGACATGACCACGACCGCACGACAACGCCACAAAAGGAATCAACCGCACAGGATGCCAAGGTCCGCAGAGGTATTTGAAATGAACGACCTAAAACGAATTCCAGAAAGCCCAGCCCTGCCGCCCCCCGCGTCTCCCGGCCGCGCCGGGACGGTGAATCCGTCGTTCCGTCGTTTGGCCCTTAAATCTGTGCAATCTGTGAAATCTGTGGATTCCGCCTCGTCGTCGCTTCGTGTCTTTCCCGCCGCCTCGGGATGTTTAACCGGTCGTCGTCCCCCCGTCTCGCGCAGCGCCCCGTCGTCGTCGCTTCGTGTCTTCGCGTCTTCGTGTCTAACGTCCCGCCGCAGCGGCGTTACTCCCGTCTCGCGCAGCGCCCCTGTCTCCTCGCGGGCCGCAGCCCGCGGATTCACCCTCGTCGAAATGCTTGTGGTCATGGCTATTTTGGTGGTGATGATGGCCGCCGTTGGCGAAATCTTCCAAACCGCCGGCCACACCGTTCGCCTCGGCCAGGCCACCCTGCAAATGATGGCCGGCGTGCGTACCGTGGAATCGCAGTTGAACCATGACCTTGCTCATATCAACCCCAACGGCTACCTGATCATCCGCGGCAGTTATTTTGCGCCAAACTGGGATCTGCCCGGCTACACCTACGCCGGTACCGGCAAGCAGTGGCAGGGCGATACCTCCGGGGCCACCGCCCCAACCCCGGCCACCTACGGCATCCCGTACCAGGTGGGAGATCAGGTTTATGACGGCGCGTTTTACACGTGCGTGAAAGCCAACACTTCCTCCAGCGCCAACAGCCCTGCCGTCTCCATCGCCCCCGCCGGAGATTGGGCCGAGGTTGCGCCAACACCAACCACCGGTTACACCACCCCTCCCTGGCAAGACGACCAACTCACATTTTTAGCCCATGGCACCTTTCACGACCGCACCGGCAGCAACGGCAACGGCAGTCTTTCGCCCTTCATGGATAATTTAACTTCCAATGCGGCCGCAGTCTGGTACGGCCAACTATTTATGGAGCCGAATCCCGTTAACGGCGGTAGCCCTTACCCACAACCCGCGCAAAACGTGGAATTGCCGCTTGGCACGCCGCCCACCGGCACCACCGCCGGCGATTTCGTTTTTGGCCGCCACGTAACCTTGCTCGCCCCCGGCACCAGCGCTTCCAGCACTCCGGGCTACGCGGCTTTTCCCGATGTTGCCTATGCCAATGCCGGTACTGTGCAGGCCTATAACGGCGAACCCATAGAAGCCGCAATCACCTCCTCCCGCTTGGATGCCTCGACGATCTCCCCCACCCAAATCGAGCAAGCTCTGATCGGCCAGACTATCGATGCCATCAGCCAGGCCTATTGCTACCGCTTCTGCGCGTTGCCGTCGCCGGCCGCCGGCACAGACGTCACCAGTGGCGACGCCGGCTTGGTCAACGGCTACTTTCGCATGACGCCCATTTTGCTCCAGGGCGTACCATCCTTCACGGTCCAATGGACCGACGGCACCACCAACCCCACCACGGGCACGTTAAATTGGTACGGCCTGGGCAACCCTAGCGGCAACAGCTCTATTGAGCCGGCCACCGCCGATACCTACGACCAATACGTAGCCGTGTTCAATGCCGCCAATCGCCAGTATTGGCCCAAAGCCCTAAAGATTACCTTTACCGTTACGGATTCCCATAACCTGCTCCAAGGCGGCCGGGTAATCACGGAAGTAGTGCGCCTGCCGCAATAAACGGCCGGGCCACAAAACCAAGGAGATAAACCATGAAAACGTTCAACACCAAGACCCCAAGACACGAAGGTGCCAACAACAGGCTTGGTGCCGCTGCGCAACCTGCGCGCCGTGGTTTCCAGTTTCCAGTTTTCAGTTTTCAACACGGTTTATCCATTAATTATCCTGCGAAATCTTCTGTGCCTTCCGGCCTCGCCGGGAAGGCCAATACGTTGTCGCCTAATCTGCGTAAATCTGTGCAATCTGTGAAATCTGTGGATCACCCCTCGTCGTCCCTTCGTGCCCTTCCCGACGCCTCGGGATGTTTAACCGGTCGTCGTCCCCCCGCCTCGCGGGCCGCAGCCCGCGTCTCCCCCAATCATCTTCGTGCCTTCGTGTCTTCGTGTTTAACGTCCCGCCGCAGCGGCGTTACTCCCGTCTCGCGCAGCGCCCCTGTCTCCTCGCGGGCCGCAGCCCCGTCGCCCCGTCTTCGTGCCGCCTGTCCCGATAACCAAGCGGCAAGAACTGTGATCGGGATCGCGCCCGGAGTTTATCCCGGCCGCGCCGGGACGGTGAATCCGTCGTTCCGTCGTTCGGCCCTAAAATCTGTGCAATCTGTGAAATCTGTGGATCACCCCTCGTCGTCGCTTCGTGCCTTCGCGTCTTCGTGTTTAACCCGTCGTCGCTCGTCGCCGCGCGGCATGATCCTCCTCCTGGTCATCGCCATTCTGGTGCTGCTGGCTCTTTTGGGCACCGCGTACATTCTCATGGCCCGGGCGGATAAACACGCCACCTACGCCGCCAATGCCGCCGCCAATATGGGCCTGGCCCAGCAGGGCGTGCTGAACATTTTGCGTAACACCATGCTCAACCAGACACTGGATGGGGCCAGCAGCGTGCTGGGGGCTAATTACGGTTTTTGGTCAGGCACCGTTGCCTACCCGGTAGGGGCCGTGGTGGAACTTCCGCCGAATTTCTCGACAACCTACGTGACGACCTATTACCAATGCACCACCGCCAACACCAACAGCCCTCCACCCAGTGCCGATTGGCAGCAAATTTCCGCCGCCCGCGGCTACGACTATCCGCAGCAGACGACCTACTACGCCTCTGGAGCCAACCCCGCGGGCAGCTTGGTATGGTCGCAGGCCGCACCCTACAGCGTAT
The DNA here is from genome assembly GCA_021800165.1 of Planctomycetota bacterium. Taxonomy (GTDB): domain Bacteria; phylum Planctomycetota; class Phycisphaerae; order WQYP01; family WQYP01; genus JABEVA01. The sequence continues at coordinate 17,054 of JAJYZF010000028.1, forward strand.
ACGATGCGGTTCAGAACGACCCCACTACGCCGCCCGTCACCGCCGCCAGCGGTTCAACCACAACTCCAGCTTGGCAACCCGTCCAGGGCGAGGATTTTTTGGTGGAAGATCTGCCCATGGAGCCGAATACCAGGTATATCGTTGGCCAGACGGTACTCTGGGACACCCAGCGTTACGTATGTACGGCGGCGGGGACAACCAGCGCCGGCCCGGTTGCAACCCCGACCTCGCAGACGTCCCCCGAGCCTGGTTGGACCCTGGCTACGAATGGCTCCGCCCAGGAGAATCCGTTTTCCAACCTTTTAGCTCAGCCCACCTCCGCCAGCGTGCAGGAATATGACCCCAGCGACGGCCAATATGATCTCACTCCGCTCCTACACTCGGCCGCATTTGCCAGCGTGGTTCAGCCTTCGGTCGTTGCTAACAATACGCTCAATCCCGGCAGTATCACCAATCCGTATTCGACTGCCACCTACCCCTACGGCACCCGTGATGCCATCTGGGAAATGCTGCCCTACAGCTCGCCCAACGGCACCCGCTACCGGTTTGCGGTGCGTATTATCAACAGCAATTCCATGCTGAATCTTAATGCCGGATCGGTTGTAGGGATAACAAACCCGTCGGGCCAATATTTTAACGGAGCCCAACTCGACGGCCTGATGGTTTCGGGCGATACCGCCGCAAACATCATCAACGGCAACGGTACCATCAACGGCCGGGCCGGCAGCACCACCGGAACGAACTATGCAACGCTTAAGACCACCAGCAGTTCCTTTTTGCCCGCCTGGGCCGACGAGCTTCTCACGTACCAGGCACCGGCCGGAGCAGGCGTACAATGGTACAGCTTGGCAACCGAGCTGGAACTGCGCAGCTACGGCAACAGCGGTGGGGGCTTTAACGGTGGCACGCCGTATTATGGTCGTCCATTGCAACTATGGCCCAACACACTGGGCTATTCCATCACCATCCCATATTTGGCCGCAGCCAGTCGCGCCTTCTACACCACCTATTCCTGGGATCGCAGCTTCCGGCGCGCACACGCGGCGCCCCTTACCTTCCCCGCGCTCTCCGGCACCACGCTACCGCTTACGTACAACAACACAGGGTCGTTTACATTTTCGGGCACGACGCAGGCACAGACGGTGTGGCCAGCGTTTCCGCGTAAGATTAACGCAAACGGCCCGGCCTATTTTGGTGCTGCCAACCAGACGGCCGCGATCCAAGATACTGCCGTAACGGCCACGGACCTCGCGACGGCCATGCTCGCCAGTGGCTATTCAGGCACGGAAGCGGTGGCCTTCGCCGCCAATTATATGAATTACATGTGCGACAACGGGTCGGGAAGCCCTTATGCGCTTGCCAGCCCATGCTACGTGGATATGAGCGGCCCGTGGGCAGCGGGTGGGGGGGCTACCGCGGCCCCGGTGGCGGGCACGGATAACCTAACCGCCTCACTCCTTGCGTCCAAGGGGCCTTTCACGTTCACCATTCCAGCCGCTGCCACGGATACCGTCGCTGTCGGCTATGCCGCTCAGCCCTTCATCGAGGAGGTCGCCATTCAGGCCGAGGTACCAAGCGGTACCACGCCGAAATTTACCGGGTCCGCCGTGGTGCTCTATAACCCCTACAACGTGCCCCTTTCCTTGGCAGGCTGGACCCTGCGGGTGCTCGCCAGCGGCGGGGCCACCTACGACGGGACGCCGGTCAACCTCGGCACCGACTTTCCCAGCGGCATCCCCGCCAATTCCTACATCGCCGTTACCAGCACCGGTGCCACCGGGGAAACTCTCGTCGGCCCGCCGGGAAGCACCGTGCCCGACGCCAACCTCGTGGTGAATGAGGGCGACATCGCGGTGGTGCTGAGCCGGCCGTTCACCTATTCCGGGGCCTCCGCCAGCCTCCCCGTCGACGCCTTTAGCACCCTGGGTTTCAATTCGGTGGCGGCACCCACAACGCCGACCTGGTATTACTCAGACCGTTACCAGGCCCCAGCCGTCGGCACCGTGACCAACCCGTGGGGCTGTGCAGACGCCATGCAGAGCGCCCCACAGGCCGCCGATTACGTAACTCCTCCCCTCGTACCGACCGCGGGCACGCCGCCTGTTCCCGTCAACTTCGCCGCGATTCCGCTATGGGACCGTTTCGCCGATCGGAGCGATCCGTTTAACACGGCCTACACCACCGTTGGTGCCCTGCCGGGCTACCAGACGGGAACCACCAACGAGCCGGCTTCTGCGGAGGCTCTCTGTAATATAGCTGATTTCGACCGGATCACCCGGCTGCCCTCGATATCGTCACTGGTCGGCGGCGTTTGGGTTCCCGTCCTGATGACCTCGCAGGCGATGGAAGAGCTTACAACCGAGCCTGCAATCACCGACCCCACCGTCACCCTGCCGTACGAGGCCAATGCCCGATTCGATTTCATCCAGCCGACGGGCACAATGCCGCCCGACCCGCGGGCCTTGAACATACTCAAGATGATCACCATGACCAACCAAGCGGACAACCCCGCCATGTCAGGCAATTCCGCCACGCTCGACGCCATCCGCATGGCGGGTCGGCTGAATGTCAACACGGCTTCGCTGCCGGCCTTGGAGAATCTGTTCGTTTCAGTCGGCGATTCCAGCAGTGCGGACAACCTGGCCACCTTAATTGTCGATTGCCGCGATCGCATCGGAACGTTCATCAACACCGGAACAAATAACCCCGGCTCAGGCATCTGCTCTACCGGCCAATTGCTTTATGCCCTTAACGACGGCAGCACCGCAGCCACCACCATGGATAACCGCGATTGGACCTGGGCCACCATTTACAATATGGCCACCGTACGCGGCGATACCTTTGTCGTCTATGGCCTCATCCAAGCCCTGCACCTCAACGGCAACTACAACGGCACCCTGCCCACCACCGCCAACACCACCGATTGGTACACCGCCAACCAGGCTGGCACCTCCGGCAGCGTCGCCGTGCCGCTGATTTCCACCGATCCCGACAACACCGCCGCCGAATACATCCTCGAAGGTCAGCGGCGCTTCGTGGCCATTATGGATCGTTCGTATTGCAATCTCGGCCCATCGACGCCCGGTTTCCAATTGCCCAAGGTGGTTGCGCTAAAAGTGTTGCCGAATTGACCGCCGTAGTCGCCTGGCCCTGTTTTGTGGTGCAGCCGTCCCCGCCTGCCTCCGCCGGCTCGGCCTCCCCGGCGATGCTCCAGCGCCGTGGCGTAAAATCATCCATCCAATGGTGGATTTTACGCCACGAATCCATGTCGCTCTCCGCAGCGGATTTGCGCCCCATCGAAAGCCTGCGCCAGGCCGCGGGCGATAAATTTGTGCGCGGCATTATCTTTTACGGCGGCACGCAAAGTTTACCCTTTGGCCCGAATTGCTGGGCCTTTCCCATCGACGCCCTCTGGTCGCGCTTCGCGCCAAGAGCCTGATGCCGGATCGCCTGCGTAACAATACCTCCCACGTCTTCATCCCCCGCAGCCCGCGCCATTACCCCACCCCCGTTTAGCGGGCGAGGCTGCCTCGCCGCGTCGCCGTTACCCCGACCCGCCGCCCCACCGCCCAACGCCGTTCGGGAGAGCCGCCCATCGGGACTGAATCCTGACCGCCTTTCCGAAACATAGCTCCACAATTATACCATTGACAAATGGTTTATACCATTTTATAATGCCATGATGAACACCCAAATTACTATCGACAAAGCCGGCCGCATTGTTTTGCCCAAGCCCCTGCGCCAATCGCTGTGCCTCGAGGCCGGCGACACACTGGAATTAACCTCGCAGGGAGAAAATATCTCGCTGCGCCCGGTGCGCGGCGCTTCGCCGCTGCACAAGGAAAAGGGCGTATGGGTTTACCGTACCGGCAGGCCCCTGAGCCAGGCGGCGGTGCGGGCCGTGAGCGATGAGATCCATCGGGATCGCGTCCAACGTGTCCGAGGGGCCACGCCATGAGGGTGTTTCTGGACACATCCGTGCTGATCGCGGCGTTCCTTGTCGACCACGAACATCACGACGCGAGTCTGGATGCCTTTCTGGCCGCCCCCGGTGAAGAGCCTTTTTGTGCAGCCCATAGCCTGGCCGAGGTTTATGCCACCGTCACGCGGCTTCCCGGACATCATCGTGTGCCGCCCGACCATGCCGCCTTGTTCATCCATGAGATGGGGCGGCATTTAAGCGCGGTAGAACTTACCGGCCGGCAGTATGAGGCCGCAATTACCGCCGCAGCGCGGGACGGCATCGTGGGTGGGGCGGTTTACGACGCATTAATTCTGCAATGTGCCAGAAAAATCCGTGCGGAAAAAATTTTTACCTGGAATCTTCGCGACTTCAGGCGGCTATCCCCCGATCTCGCCCACATCATCATCCCCCCCGGTCTCTAAGCCCGATTTTTTACCAGCTTGCCGCCCCGCAGACCAACCACGCCAGGATTTGGCCGTGGCTACGCCCGCAGAATCCGTGAAAATTTTTACGCCGGCCGCAGCCCGCGCCATTACCTCACCCCCGTTTAGCGGGCGAGGCTGCCTCGCCGCGTCGCCGTTACGCCGACCCGCCGCCGTCCGCGCGTCGCGGTTACACGAACCGCTCCCCCGGGTCCCCTGCGGTGAACACCCCGCGCCGCCTCTATTGCGCTATTACCCCGCCCCACCCCCGTTTAGCGGGCGAGGCTGCCTCGCCGCGTCGCCGTTACCCCGACCCGCCGCTCCTCCACCCGCCTTCAGGGTATGGCACCATCCAGGCCGTGATGCGGACTGGCCTTGGCCGGCAGAGTAATATGAATGGCGGCATACCGGCCGCTCTTTTTGACGTGAATGCCTCCCAATGCCGGAAGATACTGCCAGGGGTTGGGAATCTCGCTGGCCGGTCCGCGCCACCGTGTCAGCACCACGCCCATGTTGCTGACCTTTTCCCAGCCGCCAAAGAAACGCTGGAAATACCAGATCGCCACGCGAAAAATAATGGAACCTTGGTGGCCGGAATAAAAACCGGTGGTGCGGATCTGTTCCACCACCACCGTGGCATGGCGATGATCCGCCGCAATCCAAAGCGGTTCGTTATAATTGGTAAATCGCTCAATTTTGGTAATAAAAGTCACAATTTGACGGGAATCGGCGGCGGTGAATTTGCCCTGCGGCGTGCAAAGCCGGTAATAGCGCATGTTCACCCCTTCCCACCGCCCCTGCTTATTCCACACCACCAGATCATAGTAGTGGCCCGGTACCAGATGCGGGATCGAAAAGCGCTTGGTCTGGGCGTTCCAGGTGCCCGGAAATACCCACGGAGTACGGTTTTTACCATGACCCAGCAATCCACGGCTAACCGCCAGCGGATTGGTTCGCACGCGATTCACCGCCCAGATTTTCGTAATGGCGCTTGGGGATTGCAGTGTGCCCCGCAACGTCACCGCCCCGCAAAAATGGCTGCGGCAAAAGATCGGGGCACATAACAACAGCACCGGCAACAAAAATCCGCGGTAACGCATGGTCGCTCCAAAAAATACCATCCGGCTCGATGGCTCCGGGCGAAGGTTGTGGCGTTGCGGCTCGCGTGGGCCAAAGCCCTTCACCCGCGCCGCCTCTATTGCGCCATTACCCCGCCCCACCCCCGTTTAGCGGGCGAGGCTGCCTCGCCGCGTCGCCGTTACCCCGACCCGCCGCCGTCCGCGCGTCGCGGTTACCCGGACCGCTCCTCAGCGTCCCCTGCGGTGAACATCCCCCCGCGGCCGCAGCCCGCGCTAGTGTCTAAACGAGCATACGGGCCTTCCCGATCGCCGGCGCTTAAGCTTGTCGCCGCGAGCGCTCCAGCCATCCAGTATCAACGTTGGCGCTTTGAAAATCTTTCTCATTGACGATTTGTCGCAGCAGGGGAATGGTGGTTTTTACGGGACTGGCGCGAAATTCGTCCAAGGCCCGCCGCATGGTCGCGATGGCTTGGGCGCGGGTGGGCCGATGGACGATCAGCTTGGCGATCATGCTGTCGTAGTTGGGGCCGATGCGGTATCCCTGGCAGGCATGGGTATCGAGGCGGACCCCCGGCCCGCCAGGAGGCACAAATTCTTCCAAGGTGCCGGGGCAGGGGGCAAAATTGCGGTCGGGGTCTTCCGCGTTGATGCGGCATTCAATAGCCGCCCCCTGGAGTTGAATATCTTTTTGTTGCAAAGTGAGCTTTTCGCCGGAAGCGATGCGCAACTGCCATTGAATAAGGTCTTGTCCCGTAACCATTTCCGTAACCGGATGTTCCACCTGAATGCGCGTGTTGACTTCCAGAAAGAAAAATTTCCGCTCTTTATCCATGATGAACTCCACGGTGGCCGCGGAATAATATCCGGCCGCTTTGGCCAGCCGCACCGCCGATTCGCAAAGTTCCTGCCGGGTGGCCTCATCAAGAACCGGGCAGGGGGATTCTTCAATAAGTTTCTGGTGGCGGCGCTGAATGCTGCAATCCCGTTCAAACAAATGCACCACGTGGCCAAATTTGTCTCCGAGAATCTGCACTTCCACGTGGCGCGGCTCTTCGTGGTACTTTTCAATAAACACCGTGGCATCTTTGAAGGCGGCCTCAGCTTCGGCCTGCGCCGCCTTGAGCGACCCTTTCAAGCTTATTTCATTATGGGCGACCCGCATCCCGCGCCCGCCGCCGCCCGCGGATGCTTTGATAATCACCGGGTAGCCGATTTTCTTGGCCACCTCCGCGGCCTCTTTTTCCGTTTTCACCGGCCCATCGCTGCCGGGCGTAAGGGGCACGCCGCACTCCCGGGCCAGCGTTTTGGAGGCCAGCTTGGATCCAAGCAAACGCATGGATTCCACGGAAGGCCCGATAAACTCAATTTTGCAGCTTCGACAAACCTCGGCAAAATGCGCGTTTTCCGAAAGGAAGCCGTAGCCGGGGTGAATGGCCTGCACATCCGCGACCTCCGCCGCCGAAATAAGCCGCGGAATATTCAAATAGCTTTCCGCCGCAGGCCCCGGCCCGATGCAGATAGCCGAATCGGCCAGTTTGAGATAACCCGCATTCCGATCGGCTTCAGAATACACCACCACCGATTCAATTCCCAGTTCCTTGCAGGCGCGGATGATCCGCAGGGCGATTTCACCACGGTTGGCGATTAAAATTTTGGAAAACATATCGTTCCTCTACTGGAAGCATTTGTACCGGTAGGGCAGTCGCTGTGCCACGTCGGTGGGGGGGATCTAATCCGGCCGAACCATAAACAACGGCTGATTGAATTCCACCGCTTGACCATTGGCGACCATCATCTTTACCACCGTGCCGGCAACCTCAGCATGAATTTCATTAAATACCTTCATGGCCTCAATGACGCACACTACGGATTTGGGCGTTACCGATGCTCCCGCACGTACGTAGGGATCCGAGTCCGGGTTGGGGGCGGCGTAAAACGTGCCCACCATCGGCGATTTAATGGCCACCAAATCGTCAGCCTGCGTGGTCGCCGCTGCGCCCTCCGCACCGCCCGCGGTCGCCGGGGCCGGCACCGCAGCCGAAATGACGGTGGCCGCGCCCGCACCCACCGCACCTGTCGGCATATCTCTTTTAAGACGAATTCTGGCCTTGTCTTCCACCAATTCCAATTCCGTTACACTGTGGTCCGTCATCAGTTTAATTAAATCCCGCACCCGTTTGTTATCGGTAAAGCTTTCTTTGGCCATTTTCCATATCTCCGTCTGTTATTTTGACCTTGGCATCCGTCGCGCCCAGCCGCCGCCGGCTGCTTCAAACGCGCGCCGAGCCGATATCGTTGGGCAGGGTGCTTAGCACCCGATGCCCCTCCGGTGTCACCAGCACATCGTCTTCGATTCGCACGCCGCCGATGCCCGGTAGATAAATCCCCGGCTCCACCGTGACCACCATCCCCGCTTCAAGAATAACCGTGCTTCGCGGGGAAAGCGAGAGTGGCTCATGAATGTCTCGACCGATGCCATGCCCCAGGCCATGGCCGAAAGCGTCTCCATAACCAGCCTTTTTGATGATGTTGCGGGCGATTTTGTCCACCTCACGTCCGGTCAGGCCCGGCTTGATGGCGGCAATCGCTGCTTGCTGGGCCTCCCGCACGACCTGGTAGATTTCCTTGATTTTCCGCGGCACTTGACCAACAAAAATCATCCGCGTCAGATCCGACCGGTAGCCACCAACCCGCGCCCCCCAATCAATGAGCAGTGCCGTATTATTCTCCAGTCTTACGTTGCCTGGGCGATAATGCGGAAGGCTGCCATTGGCTCCAGCCGCCACAATGGTGTCGAAGCTGGCATCTTCGGCTCCGCGCCGGCGCATTTCATAAACCAATAGCGCCGCGATTTCATTTTCGCTCATACCCGTATGCAGCCCGGCTTTGAGCTTCTCGAAGCCATGCTGGGCGACAGCCACGGCTTGTTCGATAAGCTTGATTTCCACCGCATCTTTACGGTTGCGCAGTGGAGAAACCATCCCTTCCACGCTTTTATAGGCCACTTTTTTGCCGCTTTTGCCCAAGGCCCTGCGCAGCGAGCGCTCTTCCCGCACGGTGATGGATTCCTCCTGGGCCGCCAGCGAGCCTGGGTTAATCCGCTGGATGATTTTGGCTAAAGCCTCCGCCAGCCCCTTTTTGCGCACCACGATCCGAACCCATGGACATTGCTGCAAAGCCTGCTGGCTGTAACGCGAATCGGTAATCAGCCAGACGCTATCCGGCGTCACCAGGGCCCAGGAATCGTCACCTTCAAATCCGGTCAGATAGCTCACCTCCGGACCGTCGTTGACCAACAGAATCGGCAATCCCTTTTTCCGTTGGATCGTCCGCAAAGCTTCCACACGCTGCGCCAGATGCGGCGGCCATTGAATTTGTAGGGCCATAACCGGCTTTCCCGTTACAACTTCCATCGAGTAGCAGTATAAGAGAAGTGTCTGGTGGCTACCAGGGTAAAGGCGCAATGAGGGTCCGGGCAAAAATAAATTCGTGTTTTACGGCGTAGGAGTTTTGTTACCGCTGGCAAGACGCGAGCGACGCGCATACCGTGGCTCTAAGTCTGTAAGGAGCGAGCAACGCCGCCAGCGGCCAAAAGAACCAGCCGGAAAGTGTGAAGTTATTTTTGCCCGGTCCCTTACACCATCACCGTAGCCGGCTGGGAGCCTCCAGCCGCGGCGACTAAAGTGTTGATTACCACCGCGCCATGGTCTTCACCACGCACGTCGCCGCGCGGGCCCGAGACTACTTCACGGCGGTCAGGGTATAGTTATCCGGAAGCGGCTTGGCGGCGGCGTACTGGGCTGCATCCATGTGCCGCCAGTGCTTATACATGGCCGCAACCAGTTTTCGCCCCGCTTTCTCAACGGCGGGACCACCCAAGCGCGCCAGCGGTAACTGGTAGTTCCGCCAGGTCACAAAACGATATTCCGTCTGCAGCCAAACCAATCGCATCACCTTATACGCCTGGCCCATCATGGGGGTGTCGTAGCGGGCTAAATTAATACCCTTGGCCAGTTGGCCGGCGCTAAATGTTCCCACCTGCTGATGGTTGATTCGCAGTTGATAGTCGCCCGCCGCCAGACCGCCGACACGCAGCGGCTCGCGGTCCAGAACCCGATACGCATGAACCTCCTTCAATACCATCGCCGCCAGCGGGTTCACCGCATGCATATTTTGTCGCGGCCCCGTCCACCCCGCGACCTCGGGTGGAAATTGCGGCCACGAGGCATGAAGTGTCATCATCGGGTAAGGCAAAGACTGATCCAACTCTGTCCAGGAAATTTGTGTTGGCGATGCGGAAAGATTGCTTACCGTCGTGTTTGCTGTCTTGACGACGGTTTTATTGGCGGCGTTAATATCCACTGCCGCCACGGTGGCCGGAGCACCCCACGCCCGCAACAGGGTCTGCGCCATCACCATTTGGCCCGTAGCGCCCGGGTGGCATTGGCCCGGGATGATGCGCGTGGCCAAATGCGGATTTATTTTGATTGCAGCCTTAATAGCCTCAACCATCGCGGTATTAAAATCTACGCACAGCAGATGATTCTTAGCCGCCAGTTTCTTGACAAAATTGCTATAACGGATGAGCACATCATTGTAGCTTCCTGGCCGATGGTGCGGATTGACCGGATAACCTTTCCGCTGGGCATAATTATCCCACGGAGAAGGGGCAATAAGCACAATTTTTACCCCCGGCAGATGGGCCTGAAGCGATTGAATAATGTGCCGGTAGCCGTTTTTGTAGATCATAAAAATATGCTTGTTAAACGGCCTGTAGCTGCCATCATTCATGCCCAGCATAATGGTGACCACGTTGGGCTTAAACGGAAATATGTCGCGCTTCAATCGTAAATTAATCCCGCCCGCCCAACCACCCGTAACCCGGTCGCCGCCGACCCCGGAGTCTACAAAGCGTACGTGCAGGTTGGGAAAACGCGTGCGAATAAACGTTTGCACCGCCACCGGGTAATAGCGCTGCTCGGTAATGCTGTCCCCGTAAAACACCACCCGATCGCCGGCTTTAATAAAAAAACCTTTCGCCTGTGCCGCATTTCCGCCGGTCCATCCGACCATCAATAATGCCGCCATTGCCAACCAAAACATCGATTTCATCAATTTTTTCTCCAAGGATGGGCCGGTCGGTCCGCGGACATCGCGCGTTGCACATGTACCTTCCGGGCAATCACCGGACCATAATCGCCGATCTTCCACCGCCGGTCAACCCGCAGTCGGCGATGGCTGCCTCGCCGCGTCGCCATTACCCCGCCCCACCCCCGTTTAGCGGGCGAGGCTGCCTCGCCGTGCCGCCGTTACCCCGGCCCGCCGCCGTCCGCGCGTCGCGGTTACCCGGACCGCTCCTCGGCGTCCCCTGCGGTGAGCATCCCCCTGCGCCCCGCAGCCCCCGCCGTTACCCCACCCCCGTTTAGCGGGCGAGGCTGCCTCGCCGCGTCGCCATTACCCCGACCCGCCGCCGTCCGCGCACCTCCGCTCCCGAAGTTTATCCCGGCCGCGCCGGGATGGTAAATCCGTCCTCGTGCCTGACCGCTGATAGCTGATCGCTGACCGCTGATCGCTTCCCAGCACCCCCTGCGGCCACAGCCGCCATTACCCCGTCCCATACCCCGCCTATCACTCAACCAAGCGGAACTCCCGATGGAAGGCGAAACTGCCCAGCGCAGCCGAGCCTCGTTCCGCCCGACCGCAGGCCCCCAAACCGCCCGCGATCACTGACAATTAAATACGCCCGTCGCCGCGTGGCCCCGTCGAAGCCACAGGCCACGCACCACCTCAAAATAAGGAATTCGACCCATGCCCATGTTGCGCCCACAAAAAGAAAAAAAGCCCCCTCAACCCGGAAAATTAAAAATGCTTGGCCGTCTCGGCCATCTTGGCCATCTTACCCCAAAACCCCAACAAAACTGCCCATTTTTCAACCTGTCCAAGCTGGCCAACAACAAATTCCTTGGCCATCTTGCCCGTGCCCGCCGCCCCCGCTCTGCGGTCCTCTGCGTCCCCTGCGGTAAAAAGTCGTCATCGCCGTTGAGGCATGGATGCCGAAATCCCGATGTGACAGGAGTCACCAATCGGGACCTCCTGTCTCCTTCCTCCTGTCTCCTCGCCAAAAAAAAACTTGTTGATCTTGTCAATCTTGACAATCTTACCCCAAAAATCCACCCCCGTGCCTTGGGGGGGGAGTTTTCTTTTGACAGGCTGCCATCATAACTTATAATCTCTGGCGGTGGCGAGAAGAACAGATGGCGGGCAAGGAACTGGTGCCGGTGCCTAAGCAGTGCTTTAAGTGACCGGTGCGGGTTGAAAGTGTTGTTCGCAACATGCCAAGTGAAGGCGGTGCAGGTTTTCGCCACACCGACCTGAACATGACGCGGACCGGCGATTTTGGCGGAATTGGTCAAACAGAATTGGAGACTTTATGCCAGTAAAGCGGTTTGGTTCAGCGGTACGTGGTGGCCGGAAGATGTTTACGGAAACTCAATCCGCGGGCGGATTTGCACGTGGCGGGGGCAGATTTTTTCTAGTCACGATGGCGGCGGCGGTGGCCGCGGCGGTCCTGGGCAGCGGGCTGACCCTGATGCCGACGGCGACGGTGCAAGCTCAGACCGGCCCGGCGGCAGGGGCGGCGGTGCCGACCTATTCGCTTAGTGATGAGGCGGACTTGTTCATGCACTATTCGCTGATGGGGGATCTGCGGCTGGCGCAAAATTTTGGACAAGCCATTTTAAACAGCCATCCCCAGCCGGTGGCTTTGCTGCGGGCGTTTGAAGCTGCGGCCAATGGGCGCAACGTTTCAGAAATCCTCCTGCAGAATCAGAAAAATAAACCGTTGCGCGCGGTATCGGCGAAAATTGCGGCGATGCTCGAAGAAGGGCAGATAGACCTGGCCCGTAACCCGGATCGGATTAAGACGGCAATAGCCCACATGGCGATCAGTCCGCGGGCATTTGTGGTTTCGCGGCAACGGCTGACCGCGGCGGGTGAATTTGCGGCCCCGTTTTTTATTGCGGCGATGAACAACCCCGCGGATCGAAGCGAAGTGCCATATATTGTGCAGATGATGAGCGATATCGGTAAGCCCCTGGTGAACCCGCTGGTGCAGGCTTTGCAGACTCCGGTAATTCCGGAAAGAATCCAGTTTGTGCAGGTGCTGGGGAATATCGGCTATGCCCAGGCGCTGCCCTATCTCAAGGCGATTGTGGAGAATCCAAAATCCAGCCCGGTGCTGGTACAGGCGGCGAAGATCGCGGTGCAAAAGATCGATCGCCACGGATTTTTCGCCCATTTGAATGCGGCGGATTCGTTTGTGAATTTGGGATGGCGGTATTTTTACAATTCGCCCGCCGTCGCGGCCAACCAGCCCGACGAAGCCACGAACCCCGTGTGGTACTTTAATAAGACGCTGAACAATGTGGTGGCCACGCCGGTGCCGACGGCGATCTGGAAAGATGTGCAAACGATGCGGGCCGCCAAAGATGCTTTGCGACTCTCTCCCAAAAATCCCACGGCAATAAGCCTGTGGCTGGCGGCGGATTTGCGGTGCCAGATCGACTTACCGATGGGCCAGAGTAATCCGACCCAGCCGGCGGGAACGCCCAGCGCTCATTATTATGCGGTGGCCGCGGGACCGCTTTATCTAAATCCGGTTTTGGAAATTGCGCTTTCGCAGCACAATACGCCGCTGATTCTCAACACCATTGCGGCGCTGGCACAAACCGGTGGTGTGCAGGGGTTGGTGGGCACGGGCAAGGCGGCCACGCCGCTGATGACGGCGCTGTCTTATCCCGATCCTCAGGTTCGCTTCGAGGCGGCTTTTGCCTTAGCCAAGGCCAATCCGGCGCGGAAATTCATGGGCTGGTACCGGGTGCCGACCGTTCTGGCGGAAGCTGTGGCCCAAGCCGGTAAGCCGGCGGCGATTCTGGTGGATCCCAATGCCCAGAACCGCAATCGGCTGCGGGCCATTTTAAGTGAGCAGTACCATGTGTACGATGCGCCGCACTTTGCGCAGGCGTTGGTACAGGCGCGGTGGGCTGCTTATATTGGGTTGGTGGTGGTTCCGGGCGGCGCACCGGCCAACCACATGTTGGAAATGGCCGCGACGGATGAACGTCTGCAATACGCACCGGTGCTGGTAACCGGCCCGGTGTATGATGTGCCGAAGCTGAAGCTGGAATATGTGAATCAGGCCACGGTCGGAGAAATTGCCGCCACGGCGGACAGCGGCGAGATTGGCACCGCGCTCCAGCAGATTAAGGATCGACTCCGCATTACGACGATTGGGCCGACCCAGGCCGCGAAGTTTTCGGTGGAGGCGTCGCATCTGCTAAGGCAAATAGCCGTGAACCGGGGTAGCATCTACGATGTGAACACCGCCCTTCCCGCGTTGTTAACCGCGCTTCACGATTCCAATTCGGCGGTGGCGTTGGCGGCGGCCGGGGCTTTGGGACAGATGCGCAATCCCCAGGCCCAACTGGCTCTGGCGCAAAGGGCGCTGGAGCAGGAGAGCCAAAGTGCAGTGACGGTGCGGCAGGCGTTGCTGCTGGACTTGGCCGCTTCGGCGCGCAACGTTGGCAATCACCTTAGTGCCGACAGCATAGATCGCTTAATTCGGGTGGTGAAGGGCAGCGATCCGGCACCGGTGCGTACGGCGGCCGCCACGGCTCTGGGGGCCTTGAATGTACCGAGCAACCAGGCGGCAGAGCTTATCTTGACTCAAACACATTAAAGTGCGCGGTTGCCAGTGGTGGTAAGATCGTGTAAATTAATGGGCTTGCTTGCCGGCGTGTTGACACGCCGACAAAGCGTTGTTGCTCATTAAAAGGAATGTTCACCCATGGTAACATCAGGCGAAACAACATCGGTTAAGGCGCTTTTGGAAAAGGTCCGGCAGCAGGTGGCCGCCGGCCATATCGAGGCCGCCTTGGACCGCCTGGAAGAGGCCTATCGTCTGGACCCTGAAAATCAGGAGGTGGCTTTTAAGCTGGCCTGGTATTTGGATTTGCATGGCGAAGATGAACGAGCCATCGAAATTTACGAGGCGCTTTCAGACCTTACCCCTACGCACGAAGGTGTACTGCTGAATCTTTCGGTATTGTATGAGGACGGCGGATTTTATGACGATGCCGAGGAGGTGCTGCATCGGCTTTTGACCTCCAAGCCGAACCATCCGCGTGGCCGCATCTATTATCAGCACATTGACGGTTCAACGGATATGGTCATTCAGGATGATCCGGAGAAGCGTTTTCTTAACCGCAATATACTGCTGGATACGCCGGTAACGGACTTTGAGCTTTCGGTGCGGGCGAGGAACTGCCTGCGGAAAATGAACATCCGCACGTTGGGCGATTTGCTGAAAACCTCCGAGGAAAACCTTTTAAGCTATAAAAATTTCGGCGAGACGAGTCTGGAAGAGATTAAGGTGATGCTGGCCCGCAAGGGCTTGCGCTTAGGCCAGGCCTCTGAAGATCTGGCTCATGCCCGGCGGCTGGAAATGGTAAGAGCCGCGGCTCCGAATGTTCCCGAGTCCGTGCTGAATCAATCGGTGGAAGATCTGGAACTTTCCGTGCGGGCCGCACGGGCGTTGGAGCGATTGAACATAACCACGGTTGGCGATCTGGCCAGCCGCACCGAGGCGGAGATGTTGGGCTTGTCCAATTTTGGAGAAACCAGTCTCAATGAGATTAAGCAGCGCTTGGCGGAAGTGGGCCTGACTTTGCGAAAAGTAACTTAAAAAGCTGCCCGCCTGATCTAAGGCCCGGCTGGGACAAGAGTTTTTTGAAAGGATCAAGGATGATCCATCTGAGAAAGTTTCGACAAGTATCGGCGATACTTGCGGCGGCGGTATCACTATTTGTGTTGGCCGCCTGCCAAACTTCGGGCTTGGGGACTGCGTCGTTGCCGGCGCCGCCGTCGGCACCAATGGGCACAATGCAGTGGCCGGCAACCACGGCGGTCAATGCGAGGGGGTATCCGGCGGTTCCGGCGATCTTACCAAAGCCGTTGGTGCTGGGCCCGGCGTATCCGGCGGTGATTCCCGTCGCGTGGCAGAGGACCGAGCCGTGGATCCGCGTGAAAATCACCCGGCAAAGCCCGGTGCGGCCATGGATTAATCCCATTCTTTATCGGGGTCGAATTGAAATAGATCGTCTGCCGGATGGCCGCTACATCGCACTCAATGTGCTGCCGATCGAAGATTATCTGGCCGGCGTGCTTTCGCGGGAACTTTACGGCAATTGGCTGCCCGCTACGTATGATGCCCAGGCCATCGCCGCTCGCACCTACGCCCTTTATCAGATGGAAACTTTTGGTAAAACGCATGCCTGGGATGTCACGGGTAATCAGAATTCCCAGATGTATGGAGGGCGTAACGCGGAAACACCACGGGCTTGGAATGCGGTGCGGGCTACTTGGGGCCAGGTGATGATGGCCACGAAAGATGGCATGACCGGAATTTTTTGTGCCTATTATTCCGCATGCAACGGAGGGGCCATTCAAAGCGCCGCCGACGCCTGGGGCGACCAGCCGTTGCCAGAACTCGGGGCGCGGGTGACCGGGGATCTCGATGATCAATGCCGGTTGTTTTCCTGGCCGACGATGCGCATTTCCAAGGCGTTTGTGCGTCAGGCCGTGACTTGGTGGGGGCAGCGCAATAAACTGCCTTATCTGGCGGATTTAGGGCCGATCTCCGATGTGGAAATTACCCGATACAACCGTATTACCAACCGCCCCGAGATCATCACGCTCATTGACGTTCATGGACATATCGGAAAGATGCGTGCGGAAGAATTTCGGCTGGCCCTGCTGATGGATCCCAATCGCCGGGTGAAGGCCCCGCCCAGCAGCTTTTTCAAAATCCGCAACGATGGGGCTTATATTTTGCTGGTGGATGGTCATGGCTATGGCCACGGCGTGGGCTTATCTCAATGGGGTGCGCAGGCTCTGGCCCAGCGCGGCTATTCCGGAGACTACATATTGTCCTACTTTTATCCAGGCGAGCGGATCCACAAGCTCTGGTAAGCGGCCGCGGAAGCATGCTGATTCCTTATCCCGCAGTGGGGGCGGGACGGATATGGGCACGGGAATGATCTTCAAGCCGCCGGGCGAACATCAGCAGCGGCAGACAGAGTAGACAGCCACAGGCGAAGAAAATACTGTAACGGTTCCAAGCCACCCAGCCGGTGTAGCTGTGATGGGCGCCGATGGCTTCCAATATGACGCCCCAGATCAGCGGAGAAAGACCGGCGGCCACGCTGGTAGCCACGGCAAAGACTGCAAAATAATGGTTGCGGCCATGGTGGGGGATATTGAGGCTTTGCAGACGATTATTGGCGGCGGCGAAATTCAACGCGGAAATTCCCATAAGCAGGTACAAAATTCCGATAAAAACCGGATCCAAGGGAATGATTTTTGCAGCCAGTGCCCACCAGCCCAGAAAAATCAAGATGGATGCGACCACGCACAGCGTCATAATGGGCCGAGATCCGATATGGTCAATGACCACGCCGCTCCAGAGCAGGGAAGCTAAACCTCCCAAGACCGATACGCTTGAGAGCAGGACAATAGCGCTTTGGGAAAGACCTTCAGTTTGGCGCAAGAAGGCAATCGTAAATACCCCCAAGCCGCCCCACACCAGACTGTAGACCACGTTAAAAACGCCCAGTTGTCGGAAGCTTCGTTGTTGGAGCATGGCGACCAGGCGAACCCGGGCTCCGCTGCGGGCATGAGATTCCGGCGTGGATATCTCCGGCAGGCGAACCAGGCACAGTAAACTGGCGAACCCCCCTGTTCCGGCCAGGACAAACACCAGTGCGAATTGCCACGGGTGGGGATTGCCAAGCAAGCAGGCCGCCGCCACCAGCAGAGAGATGACGTTGCCGGCTTGGCCGAAGAGTTGATCGCGCGTGAAAAATTTGCCCCGCACATCCGGAGGCACCAGAGAAGTAACCCAGGGCATGTAGGCCCCGCCGGTAATGCTGCGGAAGATGCTAAAGACTCCAATCGAAGCCAATAACCATGCGATTTTAGCCAGGTTCGAGTCGGGCCAGAGCACCGAGCCGGCCAAGGCAAAAATGAACACCGTCCGGGCCGCCCAACCACTGACCATCACACGGCGGTAGCCGAACCGGGGCAACAGATATGCACCCGGAATCTGTAACACGACCAGCAAGGGCGGAATGGCGGCCAGCAGACCGAGAATGGCATCTCCGCAACCGATACTTTTGGCATAAAGGATCAGGGGTGAGCCAAGCACCAGCGACCAGGAGACGGCATTGAGCAAGGAAAAGCGATTGGCCCATGAAACTCCCGGCGGCAGCCCAACGGCGGAAAGCATGCCAAACGGAATCACGGGAGAGCCGGCAAAGCGCAAACTT
The DNA here is from genome assembly GCA_021800165.1 of Planctomycetota bacterium. Classification (GTDB taxonomy): domain Bacteria; phylum Planctomycetota; class Phycisphaerae; order WQYP01; family WQYP01; genus JABEVA01. The sequence continues at coordinate 34,902 of JAJYZF010000028.1, forward strand.
AACGGCGCACCTTCCTGCGGCTGGGGTTCCAGTGGCGTACTTTCATGGATGTCATCTGCCAGGGGCACCTGACCGGATTTTTTAACCATTGTTTATGCTTCTATGCCACATCGGCAATGCGTACCCATTGGCGTTGCTGGTGGCTTATCATGACTGCTTCCAACACTTCTTGACAGCGCAGGCCGTCTTCAAAATTAGCGTGGAAGGCGCGGCGTGGCGCTGCGAGGTTTTCGAGTATGTCGTTAGCGGTGTTAATAAAGGTGTGTTCATAGCCAATGACATGGCCGGCCGGCCAGTATTTGCCGCTGTAAGGATCCTGCCCGGCGGAAACACTGATGCGACGCCAACCTTTTTCCCGGGCCGGCAGCGTATCATCAAAAAAGTCCAGGTAGCTGAAATCTTCAAAGTGAAAACGGATGGCCCCTTTATCCCCATTGATTTCGATGCTATTGCCATTGTGGTGGCCGGTGGCAAAGCGCGTAGCTTCAAAAGTGCCGATGGCACCGCTTTTGAAACGGGCAAGAAAAAGAACCGCATCATCCACGGTAACCCGGCCCTTTTTGACTTTTTCGCCGCGGCGCACCTGTGCGGTCAGCCCTTCCACCATTTCGCCAATCGGACGCTCTTTTATAAAGGTATGGGCCAGGCCGCAGACTTCCTGAAATTCATCATTGAGCAGGAATCGCGCCATATCAATGCTATGGGCACCCAAATCCCCATGGGAACCGGATCCGGCGACTGCCCCGGACAGCCGCCATACCAACGGAATATTCGGATTTTTAATCCAATCTTGCAGATACACCGCGCGCACATGAAAAACCTTGCCGATGCGCCCTTCTGTGACCAACTGGCGGGCAAAGGCCAACGCCGGTACCCGGCGATAATTAAACCACACAAAGTTGGGCACTCCGGCTTTTTTGGCTGCCGCGGCCATCTGTTGGGCTTCCGGCAGCGTACGGGCCAATGGCTTTTCGCAGCAGACGGCTTTACCGGCGGCAATGGCGGCCAAGGCGACTTCCGCATGGGCGTTATTCGGAACTGTGATATCCACCAGGTTTATTTCCGGATTGGAAACCACGCGGCGGTAATCGGTGGCCACGTTTTTCCACCCCCAACGCTCCGCGGTCTGCATGGCTTTAGCCTGATTACGGCCACAGAGGGTGTGCATGACGGGCCGCAGCGGTGGATCGAAAAAGTGCGGCACCTGAAGCCACGCATTGCTATGGGCTTTACCCATGAACTGATAGCCTATAAGGCCCACGTTAACCACTCGTGCTTTGTCCGCCATTATGTTGATCCTCGCCGTTGACCAAGTTGTCCAAGATGGCTGCAAGCCAAACGATGATGCAGCCGACTGGTTGGATTTTATCCGCGGCTATTCCCCAGCGTCAATGGAAGGACTTTGAAAACTTATTTTATTTTTCAGTTTTTTTGTTATTAACTTATGAAAACTGGCGGATATAATCTTAATAGAGGTTAAGAGACGCACGGGGGGCAGATCTCATTGAATTGAGCCAGTCCATCGGCTCTTAAGTGCTGGCTCGCATGGGCTTTGCCCTTGGGTCTGGGTATCTTTTGACCGGGGGGGAGGGTTATCACAGGCTTCCCCTGACAGGGTGGCCGGAGAAAGGTAGACTGATGCAAATACTACCCATCGGCGACCAGGTTTTTCGGCAGTTTTTTGATTCCAGTCCAACTGTGGCGTTGGTGGTGGATCTTGCGGATGGCAAAATTGTGGCGGCGAATGCGGCAGCGGCCGCCTTTTATGGGTGGACGTCCGAGCAGTTACTCTCGATGACCATGGCTCAAATTAACACCATGCCGCCGGAGGGTATGGCCAATTTACTTTCGCACCTGAGGCAAGCGGACGGCGGATTGTTCTATTTCCGGCATCGGCTGGCCTCCGGAGAAATTGTCGATGTGGAATCTTCCAATACGGCCACGCTGGTCAACGGACAGCGCTTATGTCTGGTTCTTGTGCATGACCTGACCGATCAAAAGCGGGCGGAGGAATCGCTGTGGCTGGCCCGACGGGCGATGGATGCGTCCGCGACCGGCCTGACCATTGCGGATGGTCGCCATCCAGACCTACCGCTGATCTATGCCAATCCCGCTTTTCTACAAATGACCGGCTACACACGCGAAGAGGTGCATGGCCGGAATTGTCGCTTTCTACAAAATGATGATCGCAACCAGCCGGGATTGGAGACTCTGCGATCGGCCCTGAAAGCGGGCAAGGCGTGTGAAGTCACTTTACGCAACTACCGCAAGGATGGCCGGGCATTTTGGAATGAGATTACGATTGCCCCGGTCTTCGATGCAGCCGGAATGATCACCCATTACATTGGGACACAGAAAGACATTTCCGATCGCAAAGCCGCCGAGGCTCATGTGGAGCGACTGGCTTATTTTGATTCGCTTACCGAGTTGCCCAACCGTCGCCTATTTTTAGATCGGCTCAATAACAATCTGGGATGGTCCATCCGAAATAACACTCATGGGGTGGTAGCAGTACTCGATTTGGATAATTTTAAGAATCTCAACGACGCCGAAGGCCCTGAAATGGGAGACCTTCTGCTACGAGAGATTGCGACGCGGCTGCAAAGCTGCCTGCGTGAAGGCGATACCGCCGCCCGGCTGGGGGGAGATGAATTCGCCGTTTTGCTGGCTAACCTGTCCGCGGACGCAGCTACTGCGGCACAGTTCGGGCGGGCTATTGTAGAACGCATCAGCAAGGCCATTGGAGCGCCGCTCACGCTGGGCTGCATTAAACAGCAGATGACCGCCAGCATAGGTGCGGTGGTCTTTCCCACCGGTAAGGCATCTCCCGTGGAGCTTTTGCAGAAAGCGGATACCGCCGTCTACCGGGCCAAGGCCGCCGGCAGAAACGCGCTCGCGTACTTTGAACCAGCCATGCAGGAGCACGTGCAGCACCGTGTGAAAATTGAACGCGAACTGCGTGGCGCTCTGGAATCGGGAGAGCTTCGCATGTTTCTTCAGCCGCAGGTTCTTGCGAACGGCACTACGATTGGGGCTGAAGCGCTTATTCGTTGGCAACACCCATCCAAAGGTCTGGTGCCGCCCCTGGATTTTATCCCCGTAGCGGAAGAAACCGGCTTAATCGTGACCATTGGGGAATGGATTTTTCGGCAAGCCTGCCAGACCGTGAAACGGCTGGAGACCTGGAATAATGGACTGCGCATTGCCATTAATGTCAGTCCGCGCCAATTCCGCATGGCTGATTTTCCGGCGCGCATGGCAGCCATCATTCAGGAAGTGGGCATCAAGCCGCACCAAGTGGCCATGGAAGTGACGGAAGCGGTTTTTTTTGACAATCTTAGCCATGCGGTGGCAACGATGAATGAACTCAAAAGCTTGGGCGTGCGCTTGTCCCTCGATGATTTCGGCACTGGCTATTCGTCGCTGTCCTATCTGCAAAAATTACCGATTGCAGAGCTAAAGATCGACCGGTCATTTATTAAAGACGCCCCCACCAATCCCAACGACGCGGCACTGGTGGAGGCTATTTTGGCCGTAGCCCGCCAGCGCCAGCTTGATGTAGTCGCCGAGGGCGTGGAAACGGTCAAACACGTGGAATTTCTCAAATCACGTGGCTGCCGACTGTTTCAGGGTTACTACTTCGGGCGACCGGTTCCGGTGGAGGAATTTGTGGCCGCCATCGAAAAGCCCCAAGCTGATTCGCCAGCCGGCTGATGCCGTTGGCCGGAGCCATTATGGATGGATGGATGGATGGATGGATCCGGCTCGCGAGAAAAAAAGGATGCACCCAGTCTCGCCATGCCTGGTGCCCATCTCAGGCCTGTTGTGTGCGCGCTTCACTACGTATTGTCTCTTCTAACCCTAAAACAGGTCGTTGGTGGCGGCAAGGGGCGGGTACGCGCGCCGCAGGGCTTCATTTCATGGCCGGATGGTGTTATTCTGGGTGTCGATGCGGCGTGTGCTGATTATTTTTTCCGGCCTGCTGATGCTGATCTTTGTCGGCGGCTTCTGGATTTCCGGCGGTGATGCGGTACGCTCCCGGGCGATTATTTTTTGCCAGGCTGGGCAAATTCACACGCTGGACCCTGCCGGGATGACGTGGATGCAGGATATTCGCGCGGGCCTGGCCCTGTGGCAGGGGTTGACACAGTATAACCCTACGACACTGCGCCCGATCCCCGGCGTAGCCAAAAACTGGACGCTTTCCGCCAATGGGCGCACGTACACGTTTCACCTCCGTCGCCGGGCACGCTGGTCCAACGGAGATCCGGTAACGTCCGCCAACTTTGTCTTCGCGTGGAAACGCATGTTACAGCCGGCGACCGGAGCGGGTTATGTGGAAATGTTTTTCCATATTGCCGGGGCCAGGGCTTATTTTGACGCTTTGGCTAAAACACGCGGGAGGCCTCGGCCATTTTCATCGGTGGGCATCAAGACACCAGATTTGCATACACTTATTGTGCATCTGAATGCTCCGTGCCCTTATTTTCTGGATCTGATGGCGTTTCCGCCTTTTTTTCCACTCAACCAGCAGAGCATGGCACGCTTCGCCGTCCGGAACGGTGCTTCGTTTAGCTACTACAACCTACGGTTTACCAGGCCCCCATATCTGGTAACCGACGGTCCGTACCGCCTCACGGCGTGGAAGTTTCACCAGTATCTGGAGTTCAAGCCCAACCGGTATTTCTGGGCGCGTTCGACGGTGCATTGCCGGGAGCTGCGCATTGTTTCGTTTTCAGATTCGCTTTCGGCTTTCCGGGCCTACCAGAGCGGAGCGGTGGATGTGCTTTCATTTGTACCACCGGAATTTACCGCGGCGCTGCTGCGTCAGCAGCAGGCAGGTCTGCGGCACGATGTGCATTATAGACCGGTTTTTGGTACGTATTATTACATTGTTAATTGCGCGCGAGCGCCGTTAGACAATCCGCTGATTCGTCGGGCGCTGGACCTGGCCATCAACAAAAAGCAGATTGTGGATGATGTCACGCGGCTCCATGAAAAACCGCTGACGGTGCTGGTGCCGCCCGGAACCATTCCGGGCTACCATAGTCCGCATGGACTGGCGATGAATGTTCCGGAAGCCCGCCGACTGATGCGGCGGGCGGGTTATCCGGACGGGCGGGGCCTGCGGCCGCTGAAGTTTCTGACCAACGATACCGATTCCATGAACATGCTGGTGGCGCAGGCCATTGCGCAGATGTGGCAGCGCAACTTGGGGGTGCGAATTCGTATTGCCACGGAAGAGAGCAAGGCCTTTAACCAGGACTGCGTGCAGGGCAATTTTGACATCGCGCGGGCCGGCTGGTACGGAGACTACATGGACCCCACCACCTGGCTGGATCTTTTTGTGTCCGGCAATCCTAACAACCACAGTCGATTTACCAACCGGCAATACGATCAGTTAATGGAGCGGGCGGAGAGCAAGGCGGATCCAGCGCGGCGGTTGGCCCTGCTCACAGACGCGGAGCGGTTGTTGGTGGATCGGTACATGCCGGCCCTTCCATTGTTTCAATATACCGATGGCCTGATGTATCATGCGCGGGAGATCGGTGGTATCCGGTCGAATGTGCGGATGATAACGCTGCTGCAATACATTCATTGGAAACACCGGCCCCATGGAGACACGTATCGATGACTCGATTTCTGATATCCCGCGCCGCCCAGTCGGTACTGGTGATATGTGTGGTATACACCTGCACCTTCTGGCTGTTGATGGCCGCTCCCGGCAACCCGTTTATTGGAGTCAAGCAGCCGCCCCCGGCCATCATCCACGCCCTGAAAGTGCGGTATGGGCTTAATAACCGGTGGCATGCGTATTGGGCCTACCCGTGGCGGGTCATCACCCGTGGTGATCTGGGGCCTACCATCAGCTATGCCAACTGGACGGTGCTGGATGTTATTCGATCGTCGTTGCCCATTTCGGTTTCATTGGGGGCCATGGCTCTGCTCATTGCGCTGTGGCTGGGCGTGGGACTGGGCATGCTGGGGGCGTTGACCCGCGGACATTGGCCGGATTTGGCCCTGACGGTGGGCAGTCTTTTGGGCATCAGTGTGCCGAGTTTTGTCATCGGTTCGATTTTACTGCTGGTGTTTTCCACCTATTGGGCGCTTTTGCCCTCCGGTGGCTGGGGAGATCTGGCCCAGGTCATACTGCCCGCAGGTGCCCTGGCGGTGGGATTTCTGGCCTATATTGCCCGGTTGACCCGGATCGGCATGCTGGACGAGTTTTCCGCGGATTACGTACGCACCGCCCGAGCCAAGGGTGTGCCGCCAGGCCGCGTCATGGTGGGACATATTCTGCCCAACGCCACGCTGCCGGTGCTTTCGTTTCTCGGTCCCGCGGCGGCGGCGTTATTGACGGGATCTTTTGTGGTGGAGAAAATTTTTGCCATTCCCGGCATGGGCGAGGATTTTGTCAACGCCTGCCTGGATAAAGATATTCCCCTGGTGCTGGGTATTGTGATGGTATATACAGTGCTGCTGGTGGCGTTTAACCTGCTGGTGGATATTGCCTATGTCTTTGCGGATCCGCGGATATCATTACACGGATGAATTCGGGTGGCGGCGCACGTTAAGGAATTTGGTAGATGATTGTTGATTGTCACAGCCATATTTGGCCCAGCCCGGAGCAACTCGGACCCGGAGCGCTGCCGGACCTGGCCCGCCCCATGGTGTTTGGGCGGGAACGAATTCGACTGTTGCCCAAGGCGGACACCGCCAGCCATCATATTCTCAGTGAACCCGCGGGGCGATGTTTTGTGCTCGGGTTTCGGAGCCGTTATCTGGGAGCCGATATACCCAACCAGTTCCTCGCGGATTACTGCGGTGAACATGCGGATCAGATGGTTGGTTTTGCAGGGATAGACCCGACGGAAGATGATGCCTGCCGACAAGTTCGGCAGATCACTACGGAGAGCAACCTCAAGGGCATTACGCTGTGTCCGGCAGCCCAAGACTTTCACCCGTGCGACACGCGGGCCATGGAAGTGTATGAAGCGGCCGCGGAACTTAAGCTTCCGATTATTTTTGATCATGGCGTATATGTATCGCCGCAGATCAAGCTGGAATATGGCCGTCCGATATTGCTGGATGAAGTGGTGCGCAATTTTCCGAATTTGAAGATCCTGATCGCGGATATGGGTTATCCATGGATTGATGAGACTTTTATTTTGCTGGCCAAACATGCGAATCTGTATGCCGACATCTCGGCCATGTTGCAAAAACCCTGGATCGCCTATGACGCTCTGGTGCGTGCGTGGCAGCATCAGATTGACGAAAAAATCTGTTTCGGCAGCGACTTTCCTTTTTCGGATGCGGCCACGGCCGTCAACACCCTTTACCATCTGAACTTTTTTGCTCAAGGCACCAATCTGCCGGTAATACCGCGTGAGGTATTAAGATCCATTGTGGAGCGTGATGTTCCGGGAATCCTGGGTATTCATCTACCGACCACACGGATTATTGCCGCCCCACCGAAAAGCCGGCCGAACCACCGCAATCTGTAAATCATAAGGATGTATGCATGTCTGAGAATACCGCCAAAGTGATGGCATTGATTTCCGTGCAGGGCCGGGACCAGAAAGGCGTGGTGGCCCGCTTCGCCACGTTTGTCGCGGATCGCGGAATTAACATTGAAGACACCGAGCAGCGTGTGCTTAGCGGCGTATTCGTGATGAATATGCTGGTGGATATACGGGAAATGACGGAATCGCTGGATCAGCTCATCACGGGTCTGCTGCATCTGGGCCGGGAGCTTTCCATGGAGGTGAGGGTTACACTCCAGCAGCTTCGCCGACCGCGCCGCGTGGTGGTGCTCGTGAGCCGGGAACCACATTGCCTCCAGACGCTATTGGCGGCGGCGGCCAAGCAGGAGTTGCACGGTACGATCGTTTCCATTCTCGCCAATCACCCCACGCTGGAGCAGCAGGCCAAAGCGGCTGGAGTACCTTTTCACTGGAAACCCAGCGGCCCAACCGCTGCGGCCAAGGCCGAGCATCTGGCGTGGCTGGTCGACACTTTGAAAGCGCTGGAACCGGATTTGATTGTGCTGGCCCGGTATATGCAGATTCTGCCGACGGAAATTGTGCAGGCCTACCGTTGGAAAATTATCAATATCCATCCTTCGCTGCTGCCGCACTTTCCCGGTGCCAATCCTTATCGCCAGGCGTTTGAGAGCGGAGTGCGTGTCACCGGATGCACAGCCCATTTTGTCACGGAGGCATTGGATCAAGGCCCCATTATTCTCCAGGATGTGTTTCACATTAATATCGGTCAAGACAGCGCCGTCGATGTGCGTGCGCGCGGGTTGGAACTGGAAGCCCAGACGCTGGCCAAGGCCGTGACATTTTTTCTCAACGAGGAACTGGTGGTGGTGGAAGACAAAGTGGTTTTCAAACCCGGCATCAGCGCCCTGTTACGACCCGGCAATTAGTGCTCCGTCGGCAAAGAAAAGTTATAAAACCATCATCGTTTGTCCTAGGTATGCCGCCGGAGAGCGTAAAGCTATTTTTGCCCGGTTCCTGCGGGCGGTTTCAGGTAACCTTTCCCGCAGTCTGCTGGCGTTTCAGGCGGTCTTGCCTGGCCAACTCCCGCACCTTGGGAATCATGCGGTTGGTCAGTTCCGCAGCGGCGGAGGAGTCGGGGAATTTTTCAACCATGCGGTTGGCCACTTCCAGTGCTTCTTCATAACGCTGCCGATGCAGCAAATCCTGAAACATGGCCTCATCCTCCTTGCATTCCTGGATACGGGCGTTTTGCTCCAAGGTGGGTAGATTGGCGCGGATCTGCTCCACGAGTCTTTCATCGGGGTAACGCTCAATCAACTGCCGGGCGCAGAGCCAGGCCCGTTGCCATTGGCGATGTTCCGTGGCTTCCTTGAGGGTGGCAAACAAACGCTGCAATTCGTCAATGCGGGCGGCGTGCTCTTCTTTACGTATCTGCGCCACCAGCGCCGCCACCGTCGGTTCATCGGCATAATGACCGGCAAGGTGGTGGAGCAGTTCGCTCACCTTATCCCACTGCCCTATGCTGATCCATTCCCCCAACTGGTTTTTCGCATCGCGGACCACCTGCTCCACTTCGGCCTGCTTTTCGTCGGAAACCCGCTGGAGGAATTCACGGGCGATGGGATCCTGCGAATCCACCGCAAGCATTTCATCGATACGCTCCGCGGCACGGCGCCATTCCCGCCGCTGAATATGTTGCTTGATGGTATCGGCCAAGCGGGCCTTTTTCCTTTTCCAATACGTATCCGCCACCGCCTGGCGCTGCTGCTCATTCATCAGCGTGACTTCCCGGAGTTGGGCCAGCAATTCTACCATCTGCCGTCCCGCGGCCGAATCGATCTGCTCCGGACTCGACGCACTGACCGCAGCAGTGGATGGCTCTCCACGGCCGCCGTCGGAGATGGTCGGGGTATTGCGCAGTGATTCATCCAGCAGGGTCACTCGGCCCGCCAGATCCCGGTGTGCTTCATCCACACGGCCGCGCAGCCGATCGAGCGAATTGTGAATTCCGCGTAAAGCCCGCGTCTGCCGAAGTCCTACCCCCAGCAGTCCGGCCAACGCCAGTAAAACCGCGGCCAGCACCACTCCCAAAATTCCACCCAAAGCCGCCAACTGCAACGCCGCGCCGTGCGCCATTTTTGCCAGGATTGCGGCGCGATAAAAAATCATTGAGCCGGATACCGTCGCCAGCACCACCACCAGCGACAACAAATAGAGCAAAACTCGGGTAAAGGCTTCCTCCCCCGTGGTACCGTGGCGGATGGCGCCAAAACGCCCCGGGCCAGAGTCACCAGCATCGGCGGCCGGCCCCAGATCAATCTCCACCTTTCCGAATTCCATACTGGTATTTTCCGCCATGGGACAGCACCTTTCGTTAAACCTGCCGGACCGTTGGACTCTTCAACAACGCGCGACTCATGATTGTTCAACGCGGCCATCCCCTGATTGTTCCAGGGCCGCCACTTGCATTCCCCCTTCGGTTTCGGAGAGTACCTGGATGCGTTGTTCGGCGCGCTCCAGAATGTTGCGGCATTTTTTTACCAACTCCATGCCGTGCTCGTAGCGGTCCATTGTTTCTTCGAGGCCAATTTTGCCGCTGGCAATCTGTTCAACAATTTTTTCCAGTTGCCCCATGGCTTCCTCAAAGCTCATGGGTTTGTCGTCTCTTTTAGCCATCGCACCTATCCTCTGGAGTTCAAATTGCGCACCGGTCCGCCCGGGGCACGGTTTGATTTTGGCATTATACTCTCTTCGGGCTGTGGCGGTACTTTTCTGGGGAGTTGCACTTTTCATCACATTTGCGAGAATAGTGTAGGGTACAGGCTCGCATGGAAGCGGGTCGGCAGTTGAGTTTGTTAATCTGGGGTG
>JAJYZF010000097.1 GCA_021800165.1 Planctomycetota bacterium
AGAACATCAGCGCAAAATCCAGACACATGATGTGCCTGAATAGCGGATCATTTGGCCGGAACCGCTTCAGAAGGAAGAAAGACACGCGTTCTCTCCTTTCGACGGATCCGAATAGATGGTTAGGCGTGGGGATGGCGGGCTGGTTCATCAATCGCGTGGCCAGCCGAGCCACAATCGGTTCGATGGGAATTTTCGCCAGCGTGTGCTACGTCGGTATAAGAGTCGGTACAGTGATTTTGGACCGACGCTGGCGGCAGAGAAGTTGGCGGAAGACAATATGGTGGTGGCCGATGAGACCTTACGGGGCTGGCTGATAATCGAAGGGCTGTGGCAGGGCCGCAGTCATGGGGAACGCCATCGGGCACGGCGCGAACGGAGGGCCTGTTTCGGGCAGATGATCCAGGCGGATGCCAGCCATCATGCCTGGTTGGAAGATCGGTGCCATGAACCGATCGTGCTGGTGGCGATGATTGATGACGCCACCAGCTGCGCCTCGGCTCGCTTTTACAGTGGAGAGACCACGGCGGCATATATGGATCTGCTGGGTCGGTATGTGCGCGTTCATGGGCGGACTCTCCTCCCTCCAGCGGCCAAGCAATATCTTCGCATGGCCAACGGACTGCTTCTCAAAACCCGCCGCGCCACGCCCGCGCCAAGGGGGACATTTTAACTTTGGTTAAGTAGCGGACATTTTAACTTTGGTTTGACAGCAGCTTCCGGCGGCCTATCCGAAGGATCCGGCCGATTGTATGATCGGGGCTACAGCGCAGGCCGAGGGTATTGCCTTGATCCCGACGGACCCGGCGATTCGACGGTCGAAGACCGTTCGCACGATCTGGTGATCCTCCTTCGAGAGACTACCGGTGCGGGCCGGGGCCGAATCGCGATGGAACAGTGGTTTGCCGTGACGAATCTCCTTTTTTTCGCACCGCGGCGACGGTGCAGGCCATGAACACGAAAATCAATGCAAAGGATTGGCGAATGCGGACCGCAAGAATGGCGATAGGCGAAAACAAGCCGACCCGCGCGAAATCTTCGCCCCCGTCCAGGGACCGCGTGAAAGGTTCCGCCAGAACCGAAAAGTTGAATAAAAAATCCAAAACCGTGGCCGCCGAGAATCAGCCGCCATGTCTACTCACAATCAATGCCGGCTCGTCGAGCATCAAATTTTCTATATATGAGATTGGTGAACCGCGGCGCCGCCTGCTGGATGGAAAGATCGATCGCATCGGTCTGGCGGGCACGACTTTTACCCGCAACGACCCGCACGGAAAGCCGCGGCCCGGTCGCCGTATCCATGCGACCGGGCACGGCGCGGCAGTCGACTTTCTTTTGGCATGGCTTGAGTCGCAGGCCGCCTTCGCTTCCCTCAAGGCCGTGGGACACCGCGTGGTCCACGGCATGAAACATTCCAGGCCGCAGCGGGTCACGCCCGGGCTGCTCGCCGAATTGCATCGCATCACCCCCTACGACCCGGATCACCTGCCGCGCGAGATCCAACTCATCCAGGCATTCCGCAAACGTCATCCGAAATTGCCCCAGGTCGCCTGCTTTGACACGGCGTTTCACCGCACCATGCCGCCCGTGGCCAAATTGCTGGCCATTCCCCGGCGTTATGCGGCCAAGGGAGTCCAGCGCTACGGATTCCACGGCTTGTCCTACGCCTATTTGATGGAAGAACTCGCACGACTCGGCGACCCGGCGGCGAATAAGGGCCGCGTGATCCTCGCCCATCTCGGCAATGGCGCCAGCCTGGCAGCCGTGCGCGATGGCAAAAGCATCGACACCAGCATGGGCTTTACGCCCGCGGCCGGACTAATGATGAGCACCCGCGCCGGCGATCTGGACCCGGGACTCGTCTGCTACCTGGCGCGTAGGGAGGGCATGACCGCAACGCAATTTCAGAAAATGGTGAACCACGAGTCCGGGCTGCTTGGCGTTTCGGCCACCAGTTCCGACGTGCGCGACCTGCTGGCGAAAGAATCGACGGATAGCCGCGCCGCCCAGGCCATCGAACTATTCTGCTATCAGGCGACAAAATGGATCGGCTCCTTCGCCGCCGCGCTGGGCGGTTTGGACACGCTGGTCTTCGCCGGCGGCATCGGCGAAAACGCGCCGGTCATCCGCCGACGCATCTGCCGTGGATTGCGGTTCCTCGGCATTACAATAAACTTGGCGCTCAATGCCAAAAATGCCCCCTTGATTTCAATGCCCGGCGGGCCCGTCGCCGTGCGTGTCATTCGTACCGATGAGGAAATCATGATCGCGCGCAGCGTCATCCGCCTCCTGAACCTCAAACCTGAGAGGACACGATCCTCAACATCATGAAGAAGGAGACTACAAGATGAATACCGCCGAACTTACGAAGACCGCCCGGATGCTCATGGCCCCCGGTAAGGGTCTGCTGGCCATGGATGAGAGCAATCCCACCTGCAACCGGCGTTTTGCCGCTCTTAATATTCCACAGACCCCGGAGATGCGCAGAATATACCGGGAGTTGATCGTGACCACGCCCGGCCTCGGCGATTCTATAAGCGGGGCAATCCTGTTTGATGAGACGATCCGCCAGAAAATAAGTAATGGCGCCCCCTTCGCGGATGCTCTTCACCAGGCCGGCATCATCCCCGGCATCAAGGTGGATCTGGGAACCGGGGAGCTGGCTGGTTTCCCCGGCGAAAAGATCACGCAAGGGCTGGACGGCTTGACGGAACGCGTTCGGGAATATTCCCGGATGGGCGCCCGTTTCGCCAAATGGCGCGCCGTCCTTGCCATTGCCGACGGTATTCCCACCCCGGGCGGTATGGATGCCAACGCCCACGCGCTGGCGCGCTATGCCGCGGTATGCCAGGATGCGGGACTCGTTCCGATTGTCGAACCGGAAGTGCTCATGGACGGAAATCATTCCCTGGAGCACTGCCGGGAAGTCACGGAGCAAGTCCTGCGCACCGTTTTCCATCAGCTTCATGCCCAGCGTGTGCGGCTGGAAGGTCTGATCCTGAAACCCAATATGGTGCTCGCCGGCGCCAACTGTTCCGAACAGCCAGACGTGGATCAAGTCGCGGACGCTACCGTGACGTGCCTGTTACGAGCCGTTCCCGCCGCCGTGCCGGGGGTGGCGTTTTTGTCGGGCGGCCAGCCGGCGGAACCGGCCTCGGCGCGTTTGAATGCGATGAATGTCCGATGGGCCCCCCGAATGCCCTGGGCGCTGACCTTCTCATTCTCCCGGGCGATCCAGCAGCCGGCTTTGGAAATCTGGTCGGGCCGGGCGGCCAAGGGGAACGCGGCGCGGCAGGCGCTGCTGCACCGGGCACGGTGCAATAGTGCGGCCCGGCAAGGCCGGTACAGTCTGGATATGGAAAGGTCCGTGTGCTAGCCCAACCTTCGCACTTTGGCGATGGCAGCGGCAATTCTGCGCCGCCAGGGCCGTTTTTTCTTAAAAGTCGGCACTACGAGCCCCGGCTTTCCGGGTTTCCATGGTCACCTCTCCGTCGGGGCGGCCGCGCAGCTTCGGCGGCGGCTGTGGCGGTAGTGCCAACCCCAACTCCCGCAGGAGCGGTTGTTGCTGCGCTTCCGGCTCGACATAACGCCATAATGCCGACACCGCCGCAGTTGCATCGCGGATACCCGCAGATGCCGCGTATCCGCTTCCTTTGGTGTGATCGCCTGTTCTTCGGTAAACAGCCGCATCTCTTCGGTCGCCCGGCGCCGCTCGTCAAACACCGCCACGCTCTTGCGCCAACGATCCTCTTGTCCGGCGTTGAGCTCTCCCAGATGCAACAACTGCCGCTGCGACACCTGGCCCGCACCGCTACGACGATTCTCCACCACGCTGTAATACGCGTGCCACTTGCCATTCTTTTTACGCTTCTTGCAACGAACAAACATGTCTACCACTTTACCCAGCCTGTCAAGGGGGTAGGTCGGCACTACACGGGTTTTGGAAAAAGGACAAGAATTACCGGCCCGCACGGCACGCCGTCGCCACCCGCCACCCCGCCAACGGCCGGCCGCGCGCTAAATTCGCAAAAAAGTGCGAAGGTTGGGTTAGCTGTTTTTTTCATTGGCTTCGTGGCTGGAGTCGTGCCACGTGCCTTCGCCGATAATGAGTTTGGCCGCTTCTTTTGGCCCCCACATACCCCGGGCATACGGATGTACCGGCACTGCATTGCCCAAAATGGGATCCACAATGCGCCAGGCTTGTTCCACCTGATCTTCACGGGCGAAAAATTCGGATGCGCCCCGGGCCGCATCCAACAGCAGGCGTTCATAAGCTTCCATTTCGTCCTTGGGATGGCGCTGGGCGATGAGTTCCACATCAGTTCCGGCCATGGGCTCGCCGACTTTTTTAACGCGCGTCCCCAAGGCCAGCACCACCTGCGGGCTTAGCCGAAAACGGACGTAGTTGGGGTGGCCGCCGGAACTGCGGCCAAAAACCTGTTGTGGAGGATTTTTGAACTCCACGAGAATTTCGGTACAGGAAATCGGCAGGCACTTGCCGGCACGAAGGTAAAAGGGAACACCCGCCCACCGCCAGGAGTCAATCCAAAGCCGCACGGCCGCGAAAGTTTCCACGTTCGACTGTTTGGCCACGCCGGGTTCGTTGCGATAGCCGTCAAATTGCCCGCGTACCACATCCGCCGGAGTCAGCGTGCGAACCATGGAAAGCACTTTGGCTCGCTCGTCGCGCAAGGGTTCGCCTTCGCCGGCGGGCGCTTCCATGGCTAAACAGGCCACCAGTTGCAGCGTATGGTTCTCCAGGACATCACGAATGGCCCCGGCCTCTTCATAAAATGTTCCGCGGCCCTGCACGCCAAAATCCTCGGCCATGGTAATTTGCACCGATGAAATATAATTGCGGTTCCATACCGGTTCCCAGATGGTATTGGCAAATCGGGAATACAGCAGGCTTTGCACCGCCTCTTTGCCCAGGTAATGATCAATGCGAAAAATCGCATCTTCCGAAAAATAGCGGCTGAGTGTGGCATTGAGTTTCCTGGCGGATTTAAGATCCCGGCCAAACGGTTTTTCGGCAATAATTCTTGCCCCTTTGTTGCACTGCGATTGAGCCAATCCCTCAGCCACTTTGCCAAACAAGCTCGGCGGTATGGCCAGATAATGCAGCGGATGCGCAGCACCACCAAGAGTCTGGCGAAGCTGCGTAAACGTAGCGGGATCCAGGTAATCACCATCCACGTATTGGAGCAGTGCGCAGAGCTTCTTAAGCGCCGGCGCGTTAATCCCCCCACCGTGCTCCTGTAGACTGGCCTTGGCCCGAGCCTTGAACTGTGCCAAATCCCAACCGGCCTTGGCCACACCAATCACCGGCATATCCAGATGACCATGACGGATCATGGATTGCAGCGACGGGAATATCTTTTTATAGGCCAAGTCGCCGGTGGCCCCGAAAAATACCAGCGCATCCGAAGGTTCATTCACACGATTTTTCCTGTTGTTCGGCGGGCGCTGCCGCGTCGGTGCGTTTAAGATTTCTCCGCTGCTTTTTCCAAGTGGCCGCCGAATTCAAAACGCATCGCCGAAAGCAGTCGATCGGTGAATTCCGCCTGGCCACGCGAACTGAAGCGTTCATATAGCGCCGCACTGAGTACGGGAACGGGAACTGCCTCATCCATGGCGGCGGTAATGGTCCACCGGCCTTCACCAGAATCGGACACCCGTCCCTGAAACTCGTCCATATCCGGATTTTTCACCAAGGCAATGGCGGTCAGGTCCAACAACCACGACCCGATCACCGAACCGCGCCGCCATACTTCGGCGACATTGGCAATATTCAGATCATATTGATAATACTCCGGCGTGCGCAGTGGCGTGGTTTCCGCATCGTCGGCGGACTGTTTCCGCATGCCGATATCGGCATGTTTGAGAATGTTAAGTCCCTCGGCATAGGCCGCCATCAGGCCATATTCAATACCATTATGCACCATTTTGACAAAATGCCCCGCCCCATGCGGTCCGCAATGCAGGTAGCCGTTTTCGGCGGTGCTTGGCGGCATTTTTTCACGACCGGGCGTGCGCGGCGCGGTCTTGATGCCAGGAGCCAACGTCGCTAAAATCGGATCCAGTTGCTGCACTACGGTCGCTTCGCCACCCACCATCAGGCAATAGCCCCGCTGGGCGCCCCACACGCCGCCGGAGGTGCCGATATCCACGTAATGCAGGCCGCTTTCCTTTAACTTTTTAGCCCGACGAATGTCATCGTGATAATAGGAATTCCCGCCGTCAATGACAATGTCGCCCGATTCCAGCAGTGGCGTGAGCTTTTCGAGCGTCGCATCCACCGCGCCGGCGGGAACCATCATCCATATTGCCCGCGGCTTGGGTAGTTTTTTAACCAAATCTTTCAACGATGTGCCGCCCACCGCACCCTTGGACGCCAAGGCCTTTACATTTTTCTGATTCATATCAAACACCACGCAATGGTGCCCGCCATGCATGAGCCGCTCCACCATATTCGCGCCCATGCGCCCAAGTCCGATCATACCGATGTCCATAATTAAGCTCCTTATTTTTAAGTGTCCACTATAAAGCCTTCGGGACCGGGTTGGGCCGCCATCGTCCCATCCCCTGTCCCCCAAGTCCTGGCTCCTCAAAGAACATACTTTTCCACCGCCATGGCAAAACCTTCTTCTTCATTGGATGCGGTTACGTGTCGGGCGGCCCGCTGCACCTGCGCGTCCGCGTTGCCCATGGCGATGCTCAGACCGCTTAGGGCAAACATCAGCACATCGTTGGGCATATCACCGATGGTGGCAATTTTCGCCGGCGGAATATCAAATTCTTTTGATAACCGGCGCACCACCCCACCCTTGTTGGCGTCCGGATGGGTGACATCCAGATAATACGGCTGCGAGCGGGCGGCGGATACATGATCGCCAAGCTCATGGCGAACATCCGCCTCCGCCCGGGCCACCGCGGCCAGGTCATCACTGACGCCCACAATTTTCACCACATGATTCAGCAGCTTGTCAAAATTGGCCACCACTTTGGGCTTGAATTTCACCGTCCGGGTTTCGCGATCCACATGCGGGCCGTTTTTTTTCAACACAAACCAGTCCTTCCCGCGATACACCCACACATCAAGGTGATGGGCCTGAATGGCCGGGATGACTTTTCCGGCCACCACCGCCGGCAGAACCTTTTGATCCATGATGGTTAAATCCGGCCGGACAAAAAGCCCGCCATTGAAGGCCGATATAGGCGTGGTAATTTTCAGTGTCCGAATCAACATGGACATGCCGCGCGGCGGGCGACCGCTGGTGATGGCAAACTTAATTCCGGCAACATTTAATTTTTGCACCGCGCGGCGGGCCCGGGCGGTAAGCACTTTGTCTTTGGTGACCAGGGTGCCATCCACATCCGCAATTAACAATCGCACCGGTTTGGATTTCAGAGACTGGCGTATGCTCATGGCGTCGAATCCTTTCCAACAGACACACCTCATTATAACGTGGTTCGGGATAAGGAATATTTTGTGTGCCGTTCCAAATGGGTATAATGTCGCAGTACCCGGTCTGGATGGTGCGGTGGCGGGCTGGTCGCAGCATAACAAAAGGAGCTTAATCATGATGAATGGCTGGATGGCCGGAGGGATGTGGATGTGGATGGCAATCGGCGTACTGGTGCTGGTTGTGCTGGTGATCGTGATTATCAAGTTGCTCAAGAAATGATCATGCGTTCACCATCCGCGTGTTAAGTGAACTGCCAAGGATGAAAGAGGGTAGTTAAACCATGACCACCGAGATGATAAAAGCGGATAATCAAGCAGATAACATCGCCCGGCAAAATTGCTCCGCCCCCGGCGGACCGGGAATAACGCCGCGCTGGACTTCCAGCGCTAAAACCGGCGTTGGCGCCGCGCTGGGCAACGACAGCCACGTGTGGTTTACACTTAGCCACGGAATCGTCAACGAGGTGTACTACTCGCACATTGATAAAGCCTGCATCCGCGATATGGGTTTGATTGTCACGGACGGGAAGGATTTTTTCTCGGAGGAAAAACGCAGTACCGAATCCGTCATCCATTGGATGGCCGAGGGGGTGCCGGCGTTCGGGCTGGTTAATACGTGTACGGCGGGGCGCTACCGCATTGAAAAACAGATCATCACCGACCCCCACCGGGATACGCTGCTGCAACACATCCATTTTACCGCCCTGCAAGGGGCATTATCCGATTATCGCCTTTATGTTCTGCTGGCCCCGCATTTAAACAACCGTGGCAGCGGCAATACCGCCTGGGTGGAGGAATTTGAAGGCATGCCGACGCTTTTTGCGCAGCGGAAGGGCGCCGCCCTGGCGCTGGCGTGTTCCGCGGCATGGCTCAAGGAATCGGTCGGTTACGTGGGTTCATCCGATGGATGGCGGGATATTGAAGCGCACAAACAAATGACTTGGCAATACACCCGGGCTGAAAATGGCAATGTGGCCATGGTGGCCGAAATTGACCTGACAATGTCGCATGGGGGGTTTGTGCTGGCGCTGGGTTTTGGCGATAGCCCGGAAAGAGCCGCCCGAACTGCCCGAGCCAGCCTGCGCGACGGTTTTAACAAGGTCAAGCATGATTATGTCCATGGCTGGCAGGAATGGATCAAGACGCACGCACCGCCGTTCAAGAGCGAAGCTACCGCGGGTGATCTTTCGGCGGTAAGCTTAGCGGTTTTGCGGATGCATGAATCCAAAACCATGGCCGGCGGTTTCATTGCCAGTCTTTCGATTCCGTGGGGATTCAGCAAGGGAGATGATGATTTAAGCGGCTACCATCTGGTTTGGTCGCGGGACATGGTGGAAGCGGCGGGCGGGTTGCTGGCCGCCGGTGCGCATGAGGACGTGCGCCGGGCGCTGAGCTATTTGCAGGCTACGCAGCAAACGAATGGGCATTGGCCGCAGAACATGTGGGCGGATGGCACACCGTATTGGACCGGCATTCAGATGGATGAAACGGCGTTGCCTGTTCTTCTGGTGGATCTGGCCCATCGACACAACGCTTTAGCCGAGGGCGCTATGGCCCGCTTTTGGCCGATGGTGCGACAGGCTGCGGGCTATTTGGCTCGCAACGGCCCGGTAAGTCCGCAGGATCGCTGGGAGGAAGACCCCGGCTATACGCCGTTTACCGTGGCTGTGGAAATCGCGGCCCTTCTGGCGGCGGCGGATATGGCGGATTTGAATCATGAAGGTACCATTGCGACTTATCTGCGCCAGACCGCGGATGTGTGGCATGCCTCCATCGATCGCTGGATGTACGTGTCCGGTACGGACTGGTGCCGCAAGTACAAGGTGGGAGGCTATTACGTGCGGATTGCCCCGGAGGGGATTGCTCTCGGCGAGTCGCGTTTCCGGGGAAGTGTGCGCGTCAAGAATGTTGCCAGTACCGACGACACCCGCAAGGCCGGCCACTTGATAAGCCCGGATGCTTTGGCGCTGGTGCGTTTTGGTTTGCGATCAGGTGACGACCCGCGCATTGCCGACACAGCCAAAATCATCGACGCATTGCTCAAGGTGGAAACCCCCGCCGGTCCCACGTGGCATCGCTACAACGATGACGGCTATGGCGAACATGAGGACGGCTCACCGTTTGATGGAACTGGGATTGGTCGCGGCTGGCCGCTGCTTACCGGCGAGCGGGCCCATTGCGAACTTGCGGCGGGCCGGGTGGAAGCAGCTCGGCAATTGCTGACTGCGATGGAATCTTTTGCCAACAAAAGCGGCTTTATCTCCGAGCAAGTCTGGGATTCCCCAGATATGCCTAAGCGCGAGCTGTATTTTGGTCGGCCTTCCGGTTCGGCCATGCCGCTGGTTTGGGCTCATGCGGAATACCTGAAGCTGCGCCGTTCATTGGTTGATGGGTGTGTTTTCGACATGCCGCCGCAAACCGTCCGGCGTTACCTCACCGACAAAACCATATCCCCGCGTATGATCTGGCGGTTTAACCATAAGCTGCGAGTCATGCCGGCCGGAAAGCTGCTGCGTATAGAAACAATGGCCCCGGCTGTGATTCACTGGACGGCCGACGATTGGGATACCGTACATGATGTAAAAACCCATAGTCCCGGGCTGCCGGTTCATTTAGCGGATTTGCCAACCGGAGAGATGGCCGAAGGCCGGCAGGTTCAATTTACATTTTATTGGCCGGACGCGGATCGTTGGGAGGGTACGAACTTTGTTGTTCAGATTAGCTCACCCTGCAGTGATGGCCCGGCGCAGAAGGGGACGCCTTGATGGCCCAGACGCGAAAAGGTGACATCCACCTTTTCCATCATGCCGCCAAGCCCCCATCCCCCTGGGACGAAGCGGCAAATGCCAATGGTTGGGCATCAGGCAAAACGCAAATACCTCCACCGCAGCACGCTCTTGGGTCGCCACCAGCATGTTAGTGAACGCCAGGTAGTCGCCCGGCTTGCGGAAAGCACGCCTGAGCCCATTCCCGCGGTTGAGTACATGATACATCACGCCGCCCAAATCGACCCATGCGGTTCTCGGCGTAAACCAAATAGCCTATTTCCAGCCTCGCCAAATGTCAATAAAGGTGGATGTCACCTTTTCGTCTCCGTATCGTACGTTCCATGCGGGCCGAAAATTATTTTTGAGATTTTTCTTGACAAACGTCCGAGAACGGTCTACAGTATGTTTATAGGTTAGAGATGTTAAGAGAGCTTGACCTTTCTTTGTGTCCGCGGTGTTTGCGGGCCATTGCTTCGATTCTCTTTATCGTCACAGGGGTAGTGTTATGAGTAAGTGTTTCTATTTCAGCATGGGCGCGGCCTTGGCCGCGGGGTTGGCCTCGGCTGGCTTGGCCCAGGCGAGTATGCTCTCACCGACAGTTGAGATCGCGGTCAACGGCGGAAGTTTTATTCCAATAACCAACCAGTCCGGTACATCGGGTCAGTTCGCTAATTCCGGCGGTTATACTCTCAGCACCAGCGGTCTTAGCTGGTCGAGTATTAACGCCTTGGCCACCAATAGCACCAGTAGCGACAAGGCTAATCTGCAACTCACAATCGACAACCTCGCCGAAAATTCCACCGGCACGGTCACGTATGAAATTCAGGTGACCGACACCGGCTTTACTTTCACGGGGTCTACGGTCTATCTGGAAACTTCCGGCGTACTGGACACCACCACAACCACCCAGAGTGATTTGGTTGCAATGAAATCGGGCGCCGCCAGCGGCACCAGTCCTTACACTTATGCCGACAGTCTCAGCCCGACTAATTCGCCGATCTCCACGAACGCCAGCACCAATACGCAGTCGTATACATTCCGCAGCTCGCAAACCCCTGTGAGTGTCGTCACTCCTTATTCCCTGTCCACGGAATTCAGCGGGAATATGGGGGCCGGCGATATCTTCGGAACGTTGGGGGGATCGACAATTATCAGCACCACCCCGATTCCCGAACCGGCTACCCTTAGCCTGCTGGCCGTCGGCGGCCTGGGCATACTGATTCGTCGCAGAAAATCAGCCTGAATGAATCTGACTGGTCGTAACAGCGCTATAGCCTTAGCCGGCCGTCGGTTGGTCCCAAGGGGCAAGGCGGGAAGGTAGACAAGATCCCCCGCAGGGGGGCATTTTTAGGAAAAGGAGTATTACATGCGTAGGTTCAAGTTTCCACACATTGTTACATTCCTCACCGCCTTGGCGCTGGTTCTCGGCGCCGGGACGATGGCTCTGGCCCAACACCCTCCGGGGCCGCCACCGCACCATCGCGTTTGGCCTAAGGGCAGTATCATCGGCAGAGTGGTGAACTTGCGAGGAAAACCGGTCCGGGGAGCGATTGTCCGCGTGATGTGCCTCCCGGGGAAAATGGGCGGTATGCACCGTCGCATGGGAAAGCCCATGCCCGGTCGGACTATTTGGCGCCACTTTACCGTCGGAATCACCCGTACCGGTAAGAAAGGCGCCTTTATCATCCGCAACGCTCCGGTTGGCCGCTATCGCGTGATGGCGTTTAAACGCGGTGTCGGCGGGGGGCATCTTCCCCATCCGGTGAGAGTCCGTCCACACAAGGCCACCCATGTTGGCACGATTAAGCTTCGCCACTGGCG